>CAMAXD010000202.1 GCA_945861975.1 Candidatus Kuenenia stuttgartensis
GATGAGGATCCTCTCTATGATCTGCTGAAGTCTCGTCGCATTGCCGGCGCAGCCCTTGACTGCTTCGCGGTGGAGCCGGTGATCACTCCGCATCGCTTCGGAGATCTGGACAACGTTCTGCTGGCGCCACACTCTATTGCATGGACGCACGAGATGTTCCGCGACATCGGCCGCACGGCTAGTCAGAGTATGCTGGATCTGTCCCTCGGCAATTGGCCGCACGGAGTTCTCAATCCCGAGCTGAAATCCAACCCGGAGTTCCTTGCCAAGTGGCAGCGTGTCATCGGCAAAGAACCGCTGCAGGGCTGATACCGGGAAACGTTCAGTTTTCGGACACAGGTCGCCGTTCCCTCATACTGAGTAACAGTCCCGAAATAACTTCCTGCTTTAATTGAATTGGCGACTCAACCGGTGAGCCTGCGTTCGCTAAGGCTCACTTGTCACACCCTACAGAAAAACAATGCAATTTGTAGGGTGTGACAAGTTCGCCCCAGCGAACGCAGGCACACCATTTGCGAATACTAGTTCGAACCAGCTCCTAAGGCTGTTCAGTCGAGATCACACTCGCAGATCTTCTGTACCAACAGAAAGGTCTGATGCGTAACACTTTCTCACGGGCTCGACATAGCCCGCGATGAAGGAATCGACCTGCTGGGGAGCACGGCCGATGTAGAGCTTTGCATCGAGCGCGCTGTCGAGATCGACGGCCGCAAATCCAGGCTCAGTGCGGAGTCGTTCCATCAGGTCATTAGCTCCCCCCTGAGTTTTTACCTGGTCGGCGGCTTTCTGACTGTGAACTCGAATCACTTCATGCAGTTCCTGGCGATCTCCACCAGCCTGCACGCCGGCCATCAGGATTTCTTCCGTCGCCATGAAAGGCAGCTCGGAATTCAGATTGCGTTCGATGACTTTTGGATACACAACCATGCCGTCGGAAATGTTGCGATACAGAATCAGGCACGCATCGATCGACAGAAACGCCTGGGGCATCGAGAGACGACGAATCGCACTGTCGTCCAGCGTTCTCTCCATCCACTGCGTGGCCATCGTGTTGTCGATACCGGACTGAAGACTCATCGCAAACCGAGCCAGTGCGCACATACGTTCGCTGCGCATCGGGTTGCGTTTGTAGGCCATCGCGGACGACCCGATTTGTTCCTTGCCA
Source organism: Candidatus Kuenenia stuttgartensis (assembly GCA_945861975.1). Lineage (GTDB taxonomy): Bacteria > Planctomycetota > Planctomycetia > Planctomycetales > Planctomycetaceae > SXXK01. The sequence goes on from CAMAXD010000202.1 coordinate 1,166, forward strand.
AACGGTTCTTCCACTTCCTTACGATGCTGAAGAATGCGTACATCGGTTCCTGCTTTGTGACACGTTTGGGCGATGCCGTTCAAAGTCGCCATCACTTGTGCATCGACCTTGCGAGAATACGTCTGGCCGGTCACAGGGTGGTATTCGTCAAAACCCATCCGTTCGGTCACCATTTTGTCGAGCAGTTCAACCTTCGCATGATCGCCTTTGAACAACGACAAGAACGTGGCCTGAGTTCCCGTGGTCCCCTTGACGCCTCGAAATCGCAGCGTGGAAATACGATGTTCGATCTCTTCCAGATCCATCAGCAGATCCCAGCACCACAACGTTGCGCGCTTGCCCACGGTTGTCGGCTGCGCGGGTTGGAGATGAGTAAACCCGAGACATGGGAGATCTCTGTACGTTGCCGCAAAGCGAGCGATCTGATCGATGACCTGTACCAGACGCCTCCGCACAAGCTGCAGGCTGTCTCGCATCTGAATCAGTTCCGAGTTATCCGTTACAAAGCAACTGGTTGCTCCCAGGTGGACAATTGGACGAGCAGTTGGGCACTGGTCTCCCCACGCATGCACATGAGCCATCACATCATGTCGGAGCTTGCGCTCATAACGATCGGCCGCGACAAAGTCGATGTCATCAACCGAGGCTCGCATTTCTTCAAGCTGAGTGTCCGTGATATTCAGCCCCAATTCCTGCTGACATTCAGCCAGTGCAACCCAGAGTCGCCGCCAGGTGGAATGCTTCGTCTGCGCCGACCAGATGGTCGCCATTTCCCGGGAGGCGTATCGGGTAATCAGGGGGTTTTCGTAGATCTCGTGGGACACAGGCGGAACCTTTGGCGCGGTTTTTGGATTGCGGATGCACGAACGAGGTCAGACAGGCGTGCGGCGAGATTGTAACAGTCACCCGTCCGTCAATCTCCAAACGCGTCCAATCCCCGAATTTTTCCGGGCATGTGGAAACGTACCTTGCCGACCTCCAGCGAAAAGCAGCTCTGTGAGCCCTGTTGGCGCAGGTTGCTGTTCGCTTCCCCAGTCCAGTGCTCTGTCAACCTTTAAAGTTGGGGTTGAATTGTATTTGTACGACGGACTTCCAGTCCGTCGGCGGTAACCTTTGTCGACGGACTGGAAGTCCGTCGTACCCGAAAATTGAGCCTTGACAGAGCACTAGTTCTGCGGTGCGCCGGCGGCGGTATTCTTCTGTTTCGGGGCCGTCGCATGCGTGTTGGCGGTCAACGAAGACGCCCCCTGGTTGAGCCAGGAGGCGTCTCAATATCACGGCTCCACAATCATCCGATCGCTCGGATTATTGTGCGGGGGCAAACTTGGCCAGCTCTACAGCGTCGGCGGCGTTCCAGACACGTACGATGCCGTCTTCCCCGCCAGAGATGACGATTGTTCCGTCGGTGTTAGTGGCCGTGCGGTAAACGTAGTCTGAGTTGCCTATGAACTCACGGGCCGGGGCACCGTTGCTGGCAGTGTGGAAGAACACTCGCTTGTCACCGCTGCTGCTGACAATCATGTCCTGCTGACCAACGTAGGCCAAAGAAGTCACTTGACGCGTATACGTCGCAATCGTTCGAGCCTGCTCACCGGTCTCTGCGTTCCAGACTTTGATTGCGTTGTCAGCACCGGCGCTCGCCAGGGTTGTACGGTCTGATTTCCAGGAGACGTCCATCACGTGGTGTGTATGACCTTCGAATGATCGAATGAATTGCTTCGTCGCAACGTCAAACACTTTCACAAACTTGTCGGCAGCGGCGGAGGCGATTTGCTTTCCGTCGGCAGAGAAGTCGATTCCGTAGACGGTATCGCTATGAGCATCCACGAACTGATGAACCAGCGAATTGTCGACAGTGCTCCAGAGTGTCAACTGACCGGAACGAGATGCTTCGCCGCCACCCGCGGCCAGCAATGTGCCATCTGGTGAGAATGCCAAAGAGAGAACTCGATCCACAAACACGGAATCTCCACCGCTCTCCTGGCCACCCAGAGAGGCTGACAACTGCCAGGCTGGAAACGTCGAGCGGGCAACCAGGCGAGCATCGGCCGTCTGCAACAGAGCTGTTGCTCCGACGACTTTCACGGCCAAGATATTGGCACCAACTTTGGTCCCCGGCAGCACGTCAATCGCGACTCCGTCGACTGCGTTCCAGATGCGGAGCGTTCCGGCTGCATCCGATGTCAGAACATAACGCCCGTCGACAGCCAGACCCGCGAATGCGGCTGGAATCGCAGCGGCTGCAGGAGCCTTCCGTTCTTCAACGATCGCTGCCGATGTTGTGGCTTCGACGGTTGCCACTTCATGCTGCTGCTTCCGTTCGCCAACTCGAGTTTCCGCTCGACCGATTGCTGCCGTTGCAAAATCCAACGACTTCTTTGCGATGTTGAGTTCAGAGTCAGCCTTGCTGAAGACTTCCTTGGCAGCGGCTTCGACCTTTTCGGCTTCAGTGAACGCTGTCTTGAGGGCCGCATCGTCTGGCTTGCCGTCCGAGGCCGCCTTAGCCGCGGCCGTGGCGGCAATAGTTGCGTCATACTTCGTTTTGGCGTCGGCCTGGAGTGGAGTCTGCTTGTCCAGCTCCGCTTTGGCTTTCGTTTCAGCTTCCTTCTGTGCCACGACTTCTTTTTCGGCCTCATCAATCTGAGCTTTGATGACAGCGACTCGAGAGTCGAGAACAGCTTTGGACTGTTCAGCCTTTTTAAGTTTTCGCTGAGCCATCAGGTCGCCTGTCAACGCCGCAATCTGCTTTGCCTCTTTCGGTGACCAGAGTAACGCCTGTCCGTCAGCCAGTACGAAGATGGCACGATCGGTTGCCGGATCGACATCAAAGCTGACCACGGCTGCAGGCAGGTCGAAGCGATTGATCTGAGCGGCATCATCTGTCTTCCAATTCTGAACCGTCTTATCGGCGGCCACTGTCAGCAGAGAAGTGCCTGCACCGGACAACTTCTGCACCGGGCCAGCATCAGACTTTACTTCTCCGGCAACAGCCACAACGCCCGTGTCTGCAGCCACGGTCAGTAACTTGACGCTGCCATCGGCCAGCAACGCTGCCACGCGATTACCGGCAAGTTCATCACTGAATGCAGTCACGGCCGCCGGCATCGGTTCAGTCTTGTGGGCAATGGTGAGATCAGCCGACTTGATCACAACGATGCGGGCGTCCGCAGTTGCCGCCAGAATCCACTTCGGTTCACTGGTAAAGGCTGTGAGTGCTGCAACGGCTTGTCCATCAACTGCTACTGTTCCACGTTCTGCACCAGATGTAGCATTGGCCACCACGACGCCTCGTGATGCCACGCCCAGAATAACTTCAGATCCATCGGCCGCCACGGCCCATGATTGGGCGTCAGCGGGAACTGCAAACGCGGCAGAAATGCTTTCGCCATCGCGCTTCCAGAGTTTCACATTGCGGTAACCGGATGTCGCAATCACAGATTCCGTGGGATGAAACGCGATCGCATGGACATAGTCGAGATGAGCAACGCCAGCCGGAGCTGAACCATCCGGCAACAGGATCAGCGGATCAATCAAAGAAGACACGGCGTCTTTGCGAGCCAAATCATAAATGCTGACATGATTGCCACGTCCCGCGGCAACGAAGCGCCCTGGTGCATCGAGATCGAGCGAATACACGCCGTGCAATTTTGAGTTGATCGGCTGCCAGTTCATCGCCTTCGCCGTGGTTGGCCCCGCTTTGGCCCCTTCGACAATCCACTGACGGAGAATACCGAGCTGCTTAGGATCAAGCTGCTTCGCCTGACGATCATTCGGCAATGGCGGCATGACGGGCTCATCGCCGCGTCGAGCCAGTTTGTAAATCAAACTCTCATCAGGCTTCTCCGCCACGACGGCCGGGCCGGTACTGCCTCCCTTGAGAATGGCTTCGAGGTTTTCCAGAATCAGATCGCCTTCTGCAACAGTCACGTTATGACAGGCGATGCAGTTGGCTTCCAGAATCGGATACACATCTCGCTCAAACTCAACCGGCCGCCCGAGGACTGGTTCCTCATGAACAATTGGCTTTAGCTCGTCGGCCAGAGAAGCAGAAGCACACATTGAAGCTGTGACGCTGAACGCCAGCAGAGACTTAATGAACGATTTCATAACGACTTTCACCTATGTTGAATTACCGAGCATTCAATGATGTCTGCGGCGATAAAACGAAACAGATTAAGGGGGATCTAACAAAACCGGGGCAGGCGACCTGAGTGGCTTCTCGATGAAACGTACTGCGGTCTCCACGAAGCAGACCCGTTTTGTTAACCAGACTATTGATCAGGTAGGATTACTCCACAATTTTTACCGCCACCGGAACATCGGTGGATGCAGCCCGCCCATTGAAATCACCGGTCGCACGGATCACAACATTGGCCAGGTCACCCAAGGGCGCATCGGCTGCTGCGGTGATCGTGAGAGTTCCTTCCGCCTGATCCGCAGCGACATCAACTGGATCCGCCGTCAAGCCTGCGACGCCGTCCGGCAGCACAAGACTCAGCTTCATCACTCCTGCAAAATTGTTCTTCCGAGTGACCGTCACCTTCACTGGCACCGCTGCTCCTCGCTTGATTGCACCGTCCGGAACCACGGCAGCAAGCTTCGCGGGTCCCGCATGAATGGTCAGTACCAGCGGCTCTGAGATGACTCGTACATTCACAGGATTTGGTTTCGTCGCGTCTTCGGCCACCTTCAGTGCAGCGTCGGCGGCTGTTTTCAAGGCTGTTGCCGTTTCAACTTCTTTCTGAGCGGCCGTCAATGCCGCCTGAGCGACTTCGACTTCCTTGGTGCGTTTAACGACGTCTTCTTCTGCGGTGGTCTTTTCCTTCAGCTTGCTGGCTTCCATTTCTTTGGCTGCTGCCACCTGTTTGGCAAGCTCCGCAGCAGAATCCGCAAGAGCTGACAACTGCTTTGCGGCTTCGTCTGCTGCTGTTGCCGCTTCTTTGACGGCCTGAATCGCCAGATTGAACTGGTCCGGCGTACTGGCCGCCTCGGTTTTCACCGTTGCCAGTTGTGCCTGAACTTTTACCAGCGCTTCGATGGAAGTCTTTTGCTCCGCCACAGCCTTGGAGAAATCGTCCCGCAACTTCTGTTGTTGAGTTGCATACGCGGCGAGTTCTTCGCCAATCTTTTTGACCTGCTCCGTGACAGTCACGACCATTTGCTGAGTCGCCTTCAAAGCGACATCGTTCTGAGTCACAGTGGCTTGTCGTGCGGTCACCGTTGTTTCAGCTTCGGTCACCTTGACTTTGGCTCGTTCTGCCAGCCATGGATTTCGTCGATACGGTACGGCTGAAGTTCCCTGAACCAGAATCGTGTTGGTTGATACAGGAGCATTCTCTTTGAAGTAGATCCGAGCAACGACACTGTCCTTGCCAGGTTCGATGGCCACAGGTAAAGCGTCGACTTCGCCGGGGATACCGTAGAAGCTCAAGTCGACCTTCGCATCAAATCCACCGCGTTTCACAAGCTTGATCGGGATCAACAACTGCTGATCCTGACCGAAGTCGACCGTCACTGGATCTACCAGAATCGAAAACGGCTGCTCGTCCTTCATTACACCGGCAACCAGTGATTCCGAAAGACGTGCGGTTCGGGGAAGCCCATTGATTGCGTCATGGACGAGTGTGGCCACCTTAGCATCTCTGGTCAGCTGAGCTTCCGCCGCGCCGCTTTTGCCGACGATGCGAATCGGAGACAACTGTTCGACCGCATCCGGGGCTGCAGCAAGTACGAGCTTTGCGGAAACCTGTCCCGGCCCGATAACGGTCGGTCGGCAGACTATTCCGGCTGGCAGGTTTTCACCAGTCAAATGAATGGAGTCGTTGTGACCATCGCGTCGATAAGCGTAGACGGTTATCTCGTAGCTGCCGCCCTTGCGAAGGCTTGCCGCACCGGTGGTGACAGGAGCTTTGCCATCGGCAGACGGAAAGGCGTCGAGAACGACCAGACTGAAGTCGGGCATTGGCTTTCGAACAGACAATCGGTAAGTCAGACGCGTATCGCCGCGAGTATCTGCATAACGATCCTTTAGCCGTATTCGATAAGCACCGTCTTCCGGAACATCGAGTCGAAACGAAGGATCGTCACCGATCGTCGGCAGATCCACTCCACCGGGATTCTGCTTGTCGTCATCTTCTGTCGCCAGGCGTGGATAGGTCACCGTCCCATCAGCGGCCGTAACAATTCGTTCGACCAGCAGCAAAGGATCAGCGATCGACCCCAACCGCTGAGCGAAGATTTCGATGACCCATGCTTCTCCCTTTTTGGCGTCGAACCGATAGATGTCTTCGTCCGATTTCTCACCGAATGAACCGGCCGCTTCAAACGGCAGCGTTGTCGCTTGTTCGGGAGTTTCCGTCGCTTCAGAAATGGAAGCCAGCGAACTCTGGCCAACTCGCACCAGATTGCCTTCGATGGCATTCCACCAGAACGAGTCCGCAAAGGCGGCTGTCGCCGCAGCTCCCACAGGGGTGGCTGCTCCTGGCGTGATCGTCATTTGTTTCTTGAAGACCGCATGTCCGCCTAAAACCTTGTCAGTTTTCTCCGCTTCCATCAGATGGCGACCAAAGACCGTTACTGTCGTGGGAGTTCCCGCGACAACAAACGACGGGCTGATCCAATCCACCATTGGCCGAGAGTCGAAGGCGAGCCGATACACGAACTGGTCGCCACCTCCGTAAACAATATCCTGAACTCGCAGCACCATCTCTTCAGCCTGCGTGGCTGTATAAACGATACTGGCTTCCTGCAAAGAAACTCGGCGAGACTCCGCAACTCGACGACCAGCCATGCTGAACAGTTGCATCATCGGCTGCATCGGCGAATCCAGCCTCGCAGCTTCTGAGCGAATGACCAGAGTCTGGCCGGCTGCGACCGCGACCTTGAAGAAGTCCACATCTGTGCCGCCATTTGCGCGAGCATTGACGACGGAACCAAACGTGACCGGTGTGGCCTGAGCCACGACGTTATTAGGCTCAATCTCGGCGATTTCCGGAACGCTGTCGACTCGAAAGACTCTCGGGTTACTCACTCCAAAGAGCCCTTTAACACGCACATCGTACAACCCTGGAGCGACGTCTGCGGCGACCGTCACTGCGAAGGTGTTTGCCACGGGATTTCCGTTCGCATCCTTCTTTTGTGCCGCGACAAGACCGGGATGACTGAAGATCATTTGATCCAGTTCATCGAGGTCCGTGCCACCGCCGACAGCCACGTCGACAGCCACGCCTTGTTGCCCACCGGGAGGAAATACGGAGGTAATTCTCGTCTGCGGCAACTGAGCGGTCGCCGCGGATGCCCCGAGAAATAACATGGCCGAAGCCAGCAGGAATCGAATCCCAGTCATAGTGCAGACCCTGGGGAAGCTTTAAAACAGAGAAACCAGATCCGGCGGGCCATGACTTCAGAGCCCCGGTTACGGGAGTTCCATGTCAGGTTGGTTGTCGCGGGGATCAGGAGTGAAGGAAGGAAAATCAGGTGGGAAATCAACAGGGCGAGACCTGAGGTCTCGCCCTGTATTCAGATCAATGATTGAACTGGAACTCTTTGGTGTTAATCAAAGCCCAGACCACATCTTCATAGCCTCGGCGAACATTGTCAGAATGCTTCTTGATGTAGGCGATTGCCACTTCAAGCTCCTCTGCGTTAGGTTCGCGAGCAAAGACCCAGCGATACAATTCTTTCACTCGCTCTTCATCCGGCCGCGCGGTGTCGGCAGCAAGTTTCGCGGTGCGAGCACCGTCGCGAGCAATCTTATCCTGAATCTCGCGTCCATTCAGCAAGTGCAGGCTCTGAGCAAGATTTGCATCCATGCTGCGTTCACATTCACAGGCCGTATCACCCTTGGGCTGACCGAATACCTGCAGGAAGTAAGTCGCATTCGAAGAATCCACCAACTGCATGGCCGTCGTTCCGGCAGGCATGCCGCCGAAGTTCTCTGAAGTTTCCGTTACGACATGGAATGCATCGTACAGAACTTCAGCACTTAACCGGCGAGGGTAATAGCGGGAGAAGTTCTGCTTGTCGCTCGCGTTGTGTTCGTTGGGAAGTGCACTGAGCTGATAGGTTCGCGAACGACAAATCGTGCGAATCAGTTCCTTCATATCGAAACCGGACTTAATGAAATGATCTGACAGAGCATTCAACAGTTCCGGATTCGCAGGAGGATTGGTTTCTCGCATGTCGTCTTCCGGCTCAACAATGCCACGGCTGAAAAAATGCTTCCAGTAACGATTCACTAATGACTTCGCAAAGAACGGATTCTTCGGGTCAGACATCCAGTCAGCAAGTTTTACTCGCGGATCACTGTCAGCTGCAATCTCGTAAGGCGGCGTCCCCAAACCGGCAGGCTTCAAAGCTTTGCCTGTGCGAGGATTGCTGGCCGTGGCCACACCTTCATTGTGGAACACACGCTTATCGCGCATCGTTCCGGCAACGTTAGGAATTGCCTTCTTGCCAACGCGCCCATAAAACGCGGCCATGCCGTAGTAGTCGTCCTGGCTCCATTTTTCGAACGGATGATGGTGGCAGCGAGCACACTGGATTCGCAGGCCCAGAAACAACTGAGCGGTGTCTTCAACCTGTTCTTCGGTGCTGTCAACATCGCGATACCAGACCACCGCGGGATTCATCTGAGGATCCCCGGACGCTGTCACGATTTCACGGACAAATTGATCGTAGGGCGCGTTGTCGTACATGCGATTCCACAGCCATTGGTGGAACAACATGGTACCTGGAGCATCGTCGGCCCCTTCCTTCTTGTTGCGAAGAACGAAGTTCCACTTGTTCGCGAAATGATCCGCGTAGGCCGTTCCATCCAGCAGTCGATCGATCAATCGATCTCGCTTATCCGGAGAAGCATCCGCCATGAATAAACGGACTTCTTCTTCTGCAGGAAGAGTTCCGGATATATCCAGCGACACGCGACGCAGAAAAGTCGCATCATCGCACACATCTGATGCCGGAATCCCCAGTTGTTTGAGCTTTCCGAAGACAGCAGCGTCAACCAGATTCACTGGCTCTGGCATATTTGAGGTGTCGGCTCCCAGTGGAACTGTGGCTCGGAATGTTGCCACCTGGCCCTGATAGCGAGCCATAATGGCCACTTCGCCACTGAGGTCCAGTGTTGTCACGAGCCCCTTCGTCGATGATTCAGCCATCTCCGGCTCATTAGGTTCAAACAACGCCATGCGAGTAACGTCTTCAGTCGTCCCGTCACTGTAAGAAGCGATAACGGAAATCTGCTGCTGAGACTTCCGCTGCATGACACGTGTTTCAGGAATGCATTTGATGCCGACCACATACGGGTCGCTGTCGGCTCCGTAAGGCATCCCCTGTTCAATCCACTGAACCATCAGATTGTATTCGTAGCTGCCCTGATCCATTCGCTTGCCACCGCCGTGAGGACTGCGGCCGATCGCTTTCTTGATCAGAAGGCTCTCACCAGGGATCGCCGGGAAAATTCTGCGTCCGCGAGATTCTTTGCGAAGGAATTCATAATCCTCTTCAGCAACGAACCCCAGCAGAGACAGCTTGAATCCATTTTGTCCGCCCGACTTGCCGTGGCAACCGCCGCCGTTGCAACCAAGCTTGGTAAAGATCGGCACAATCTG
>CAMAXD010000203.1 GCA_945861975.1 Candidatus Kuenenia stuttgartensis
CGGATCTCATTCCTCTTCAGATCGCATTCGTAAAACTGGCCGTCCAGCAGACGCTTTATGGTGATTTCATGCACCATCGATTGAAGGCGTCGAGGCGTTGGTTCCTTCAGCGTGCGGTTCGCGCTTTCGATGACATTCGAAGGCTTCAGTACCGCTGTTTCGCGAGACTGCCGCTTAGGCCCCTGATGCGGGATGCCCGCGAACTCTCTCCGTCTTGCCGATAGACAACGATCAGATCCGGAGGCGACACTTCAGCGGCAGTCGATCAGATGCCTCAGCCGACTCGCGAGTTGACCAGCTTCAACAATCTCGCGGCCATCTCGTCGATCTCTGAGTCCGACTGCAGCAACGCCGTATGATGCAATGTCATCAAATGAGTGTGTAAATTCTGAGCGTTGATCAGATCACCGACAGCTCGAAAACGCCGCGAGCTGTGCGTCAAATGCAGGGCGGGAAGAGCAGGATCAAGTGGAATCCCAAGCCCTCGAGCTTCCGCAGAAATCTGTTCGCGATCTGGGGTGTCGAACTGATCGGAAAGGATCAATCCGAATTTGTAAAAGGCTGGCTGAGTCAGCTCAGAGAACAAATCATCCGCAGTCAAAGTTGGCTTCAGGAGACTCTGGAGAGAAAGGCAATTGGCGAGCTGGACAGCACGAATTCGACGAGCAGCATGGCGTGCATCGAGTTGTTGCAACTGTGGCACCAGGACAGCCGCCTGCATTTCAGAAAGCGGATAAGCCTCGTTGCCGCGCTGAGTATACAGCTTAATCCGCTGAGCCATCGCAGCATTGGATGTCAGCAAGGCACCGCCACGCCCGGATGTCAGCAGTTTGCTTCCCCCAAAGCTTAACACCCCGATGTCGCCAGAACTTCCAGCTCGCTGCCCTGCAACGATGGCTCCTGGAGACTGGCAGGCATCTTCAATCACAGCGATGCCACGAATGCCAGCGATGTTGCGGAGTTCCACAATCGGAGCGAAATGTCCATGCAGATGAGAAACGACAATCGCTTTCGTCCGTTCGGTGATGGCGTCTTCCAGGTTCCTCAGGTCCATCACAGGCTGACCGGGAAGCACATCGATCAGAACCGGAGTCGCTCCCACCGTCAGAACGTTGATCAGATTGGCTTTGAAATCATAGGCCGCAAGGATCACTTCATCCCCGGCTGAAACGGGCACCGAACGCAATGCAAGTTCGACGGCAGATGTCCCGCTGCTGCAGAGCACGACATGCTCTACACGATGCATCTGGCCAAGTTCTTCCTTCAGACGATCACAATGCGGGCCGTGATATCGTCCCCAGGAACCGTCGGCCATCATGGTTTCGAACACCGCCCGGATTGCGTCGTCGGTGATGGGCCAGGCTGTGTTAATCGGCTGCGGGTTGATGTCGCTCATCTTTCATTCCTCCGCATGGCGCGCGTAACCCGCCGAACTGCAGATGAACAGAATCGTGACCACCGCAAAGACGGCGGCAACCCCGGCAAACATCAACGGATAAGCATAGGGAGTCTCCGGCTTGGCGTATCTTAAAAAGATGCCAATGATCGGAGCGGAGATAAATGTGCCGACGTCAAACATCGCAAGAATCAGTGACGTCGCGACTCCCAGATAGCGGCGAGGAAACACAGCCGTCCCGGCCGACATAATCGAAGGAAACAATAACGCGTGTGCCATTCCGGCTAATGCGGCCGGAGCAATCAAGTGCCAGGTATTCGTCACCGGCACGTAGCACAAATAACTGATCGACAATAACGTAAGCCCCACCACGATCCACGGGCGATTTCCATAGCGTTCAAACAGCGAACGCGAGGCTAGTCGTGCACCAAAACCCGTCATCGCGTAAATCACAAAAAATACGCCCACGTGGGAAAGATGGGCTTCAATGGCGAAGGGACGCAGAAATGTCGCCGGGATCGCAAACCCGGCTCCCATCACGGCCGCGGTCATGGATATCATCAAAGGGTGATACTGACGAATGACCGATAGCAACGGTGGACGAGCGTGTCGAACCGGCAACACGGCTCCTTGTACTGCGAACCACGTGGCAATTGCGGAGGCTAAGGCTAAAGCTGCGGCCGTCCAGAACATCCGTTGGACCATCTGTTCCTGCGTGAGATCTCCGCTTCCCAGCCAGTCGCTGATCAGTGGGCCAATCATCAGCCCCAGAAATCCGGATGTCCCCAACGCGCCGACAATCTCGGCCATCCGCTTCGGGGGAACTCGCAAAGAAACAAAGGTAATCGAAGCCCCAAAGAACCCGGCGAGACTCGCCTGCATCATGGCTCGCACAAGAAACACACCCGGCGTTGTCGCACTGGAAATCGTTAAGTGCAGCAGCAGGCTGAGCGTGTAGAACACAACCGACCAGAACCAAACTCGAGCCGACCCGATGCGATCGATCGCTTCACCCTGAGCAACGCGAATAATAATGCTGCCGATCATTCCCACGCCGACGATCAGTCCCAGCTGCTGTTCGTCACCACCGATCATGTCCACAAAGTCGGAGTAACGAACCATCATCCCGTTGGCCAGAGTCGCCATCCCATTTGAGAGATACGCCAGCCAGAACGCACGGTCATAACCTCGCGATTGCACAGGCTCATCAGGGAGTAGTTCGCTGGACAAAAGTGGAATGCCAATTCTACAAATGCTGTTTAATGAACGCGTCTCAAGCAATAAATCGAGGCATTGATGCAGAGCAAGAGTGCCTCTCAGTCTTTCGGAAAGCGTAGACCAATTATCGCCCCGAGGGTTCAGTCAATCGCGAGTATATCGCAAATTGCTGGTCCGTGTATCGGAGATAGTCCAGGACCGTTATTCGGTGTGCAGTCGCGGATTGCGGCAGATCCTCCTTGCCGCGACCTGTGGGCATGTCAACCAACGAACTGGGCCGATATGCTGCCGCGGGGTTGCACACAGGGGTCGCTTTGCGGGGAAAAGCCAGTTCGGCCAACGGGACCTGCCAAACTCAGTCCTTTCAGGCAGAAAGGATTCCTTTGACAATCATCCGGACGACAACCGTTGTTTGGTGACGACTGCTCGCCCGATGCGAGAATACTCAACTGTGGACAGTTCGATGGCGGCTTTCGATCGACAACTCGCGCACCAATTTCAAGAAAATTGAATCGCACGAGTACCGTCTGAAAGCCTCCTGAATGGCCGGTGGAAATCTCAGATTCTGCAGGGGACATGTTCCGGGAAGTTAATCAAGAACAGATCTTCCGGGATAACAATTCTTGTCATTTGTCATCAACACCGGTCGACCAGCAAGAGAAAATTGAATCCTTTTCACGCCACAACGTGTGGGGCTTGTGGGTTCGAACCGGGTTTCAGGTCGTAGACTCGAAAATTGCACGTGACAGAAAGCGGGTTATTCGAACTGCCTCGCCTTTCGAAGTCGGCTTCTCGGTGCGTGCATGAAACCGACTGACACTCTAAACTTCCCGCTGTTGATGACCGGGCGAAGCTTTTTATTTGAGACGGATCCATGAAATTCGGTGTGATCGGAAATAATCCTCTGACAATGAGTTTGCTTCTGGAACTCGCAGGTTCTGACGAGCATTCTCTGGTGGTCGGGGCTATTTCAGATCGCCTGGCTCAGTCAGTCGCTGCGGCACAGATTTCGATGCGTCTGGTGTCAACGCCTGAGGATGCCTTGCTGGATTCCGCAGTTAGTGTCGTCATTATTGCTGTCGATGACATCGAAGAGAGCCTGCGTTTGTGTCGTGCGGCGACGCAGGCTGAAAAGCATGTCGTGATCATTTCTCCTCTGGAATGCTCACCGGCCTTTTCATTTGAGCTGCATCTGATTCTGGATGAAAGTCGGCATTGCATCGTGCCGCTCACCGGCCGATTCCAGTTGGTCGATTTGCCAGCTATCGAAAAATGCCTGCCCATGGATCGAAACGGGATTCTGCAGATCGCGGCAGAAATCCCGATCGAGAATTCAAATCCCGAGTCGCGAACAAGCACCATTCTGCAGGGGCTCGATATTCTTTCTGCGAGTGGCTTTGATTACACACAGGTAACAGCGTTGGAGTCATTGGCTCCCGATGGAACTCTGCTGTCTCTTTTGATCACTCTGAATTCCCAATCGACCATCGAAACACCTGCTCCCCCCGCGACGCTGATGATCCGGCCGAGAGCATTGAGTCTGGCTCCGGATTCGGAACTGAGGATTCAGCGATCCACGGCGACGATCCAGCGGATGAGCGTATCAGAACAAGCCCCCGCACTTCCACGCATCCATTGGCTTTTGGGAAATCGTGAAGCCTGCTCCAAATGGATGGAGTCTTTTTCGATCAGTCTGGAACTGGCCGAGGCTGTCAAAAAGTCGCTCCGACGAAGAAGAACCGTCGACGTTCATTTTGACAGCGGCAGTGAACGCGGAGTCTTCAAGAGTCAGATGACGGCGATGGGGTGTGGTGTCCTGACCTTTATGATGTTTGGTATGGTTGCGTATCTGGTCATCGCCCAGTTGACATCATTGCCAAACTGGGTGTTACACACCGCACGAATCCTTTGGATCGCTCCGCTTGTTATCTTCCTGCTAGCGCAGGCATTACTTCCGATTGCCAGAAATCGCACTGGCAGCAAATAAAGCTGCCAACGCGATGTTTCATCAGCGATCATGGGCGATGTCGTGGAAGATCCTGGCAGCTCAATCGTTTAGAATGAATGTCACCTTTAAGCTGACTCGAAACGCCGTGATTTTGCCGTCGGCAACATCCACTTTCTGATCCTGAACCCAGGCCCCCGTCACGTTCTGCAGGGTCTTACAGGCTCGGGCTACACCAACCGCCACGGCGTCTTCAAAACTTGTGGGAGACGATGCGATGATCTCTGTCACGCGCGCGACCGAACCTACTGGTCCAGAGGACTCGCTGACCGATTCAGCAGAGACGATCTCGTCTTTGGACTTCTTTTTCTTCTTGTCTTTCATGGTTCCCACGACTCCAGGTAAGCGTTAACTTCGGGCGACAGAGGCCGCCTTTAAATCTTTCAATGCTACGCATTCTACCCATCTCTCCTCTTTTCGGCCACCGAGCCGGGCATCTCCGCCAATCGGTTTAGTCGCGGAGTGCGGTAGGTCCACCTTACGGAGGAGCCGTTTGTGTCGGTGCTCCTTACCTAAGGAGGACTTTGCGGCTTGCCGCAACTTGTGTCCACGTCAGGAAAAGAGCCGGGGCGATATCGTGCAGCCAATTGCATATGGGGTTTGCCTTGCGGCAAATGGAACATCTTTTCAGCCGTCAAGCGAGTCGGCGGGCGAGGGATTCGCTGGAAACGTTCCTGAGTGCTGTGAGTTTGATCATACCCGAGCTTGGCTTCCTGGTGGTCAGGTGACAATTTTTGCCGATTTTTCACGTATTTCCGGCCATCTGCGGGTCAAAAAACGGATGCTGGCAAGAAAGTTGCCGACATGGCGATAGGATCGCGGAGCGGTGTCGTCTTCACTTTGCCGTGAAACTATGAAAACACCGATATTTCACGGGATTTCGCCCAACCAGAGTCCTCCCGCCCTTTTTAGCTGTCGAATTTTATTCCATGCCTGCCGGAAACTTCAGCCTCCTGAGTTTTGCAATGCTGGCCGCTTTTGCGGCAACAGCGGTTGCGCAGGACGGTGAGTTGGGGGCCGAGCGAACAGTGCGGGCTCCGGTAGCCGACGCTTTGCAAAAGACAGTGGACGGGCTGGTGAGTGATCTTGCCTCACCGATGTTTCCTAAGCGTCAAAAGGCTGTTACCCAGTTGCTGCAGCTTGATGCTCCTGCGGTTGCGTTACTGGAAACGAAACTGAAAACCGCGACTGAACCAGTTGCTGTCCAACTTCGTCAAGTGATTGCGAAGCTTAGAAAGCGTTTGTTCGATGATCGAGTTGAAGCTCTTGAGAGAGACCAGAAACCGAGCAACCTGACTGGGATGCCGGACTGGGATCGTTTCGTAAAGGTCACCGGAAACGCCGAAGCGGCACTGCCGGTTTACCTGGAGATGCTCAAAACTGAGCGAGCATTATTTGCGGATCGGATGTTTTCTTCTTCGGAGTTATCTGATCACCTGGAAGAACGCAGCACACTTCTGCGCGCCGCCTGTAATGGTGAGTTGGAGGAAGAGTTCCCTGTGGCATCTGCGGCAGCTCTCATGCTGATCGCCAGTGATGAGGACGTTGTATTACGGCGAGCAACCTCGACCAACATTTCTGAGTCTTTACAGGATTCGCGATTTGGAAAACTTATCTCTGACGGATTTCATGCAGGCACAATCCGAGCTCTCACTTCAGAGTGGCTGAAACGTCCGGGGATCGCCGCAGATCGACCTTTGTTGCTGTCGATCGAGTATCAGCTTTCGGTCGGACGAGAGATCGCTCTCAGGACTCTGGAGAGACACGTCTACAACCAAAGCGCTGCCTATTCTTTGCTCTGCCTTGGAGCGTTACAGCAGACTGACTCATTGCCAGCTGTTGAACAAGTTCTGAATGACGAAACGGCCTCGCGACCGATCTGGCCACCTCGAGGAAAAACTGCGGGCGATCTGATTTCCGGGCGTGAAATAGAGAGCACTTATTCCGTTCAGGCCCGAGACGTGGCTCTTGCTGTCGCCATCCACTTGCGAGGCCGCCGACCTAACGAGTTCGGGATGGATGTGATGTCGTCCGAGTTGCATCTGTTTACGTTCGACTCGATGGGCTTTAACAACGATGATGACCGCAACGCCGCGATCAGTAAGTATCGTGCAGCGTTCCCGTAAAAACTCATTTCGCTCATGGAATCATGCTCTCGCGGTGAAGAGGAATTTCGGCGGAGTCCTGTCTCTTTCCATGATTCGCCAGGCAATGCTCTGGATTCCGCATTTGATGGACCTCGGATAGCATCCCGACTCCGATACATAAAAGCAGAAACCTCACAGACCAGAAGCGAAATGAATGTCCCGCGATCTTAATCTCCAGAGGTCCTGGCAGCATGCGATTGTGCCGGCGATGACGATGTTTCTGGCATTCATGGTGCTGATTGCGCCGTTCTTTGAGGGCAATGATCGAGGACGCCTTGGAGTACTGCTGATCATCGCGGCTCTGCTGGAGATGACTCACGGATTTCGCCGCCTGCATTCGGCCGATCAACGGACCGCATGGAAGAGCGCAGCGGTCTCCATTTTACTGGGTCTGGCTCTCTACAGTGCTGGCTGGCTGGCCGTGAAGGCATTGCGATGGTTCCTTGCAACATGGTTTGTACTGGATGCACTTAGAGAACTGACCGGTTGGAATGCCGATCGAAAGACGGGCAGAGAACATCGCGGATCAGTGATTGTTTCCGCCGCATGGTTCATCTGCGCCGCAGTCATCATGTGGCTGGGAGACCAATGGCTCACCTGGATGATCGCATCGTCCGTGGCGCTGAGGATTTTCAATACAGCGCGGACAATGTATGGGGCGGCGTTACTGAGTCCTGAGCTTCTGACAGACGAAGAAATCACAAGCGGGCTGCTCGCGGACCCCGGGATTCGTGAGCTCGCCCTGACTGTGGTGAAGGAAGAAACTTCGCGAGCCGCTGCGGATCGCAGTTGGATTCTGGCCTTCCTGATGACTTTGCTGGCCATTCATCTGGGGCGAATGGGACTCGACCGCACCTCGCTGGGGCTCGTTTCCCCCGGCTTTGCGGTGTTAGGCGATGCCTTTGTCGCCTTGCTGCTGGCATTTACCATTCTGATTCCGTCTTTGCTGGCAACCGGCAAAGTACTGCAACTGCTGGAAAGCCGCATCTGGCAATGGAGTCTTCAGCAGGGACATGCGCTATTTGCAGTTCCTCGACTGGTGTTGCGGTGGCTGTTGATGATGCGTCTGCGGCAGGCGGTTCGACTGCGTCTGGCTCGCTGCTCCTATGCGTCTGCACTCAGTCGAGGACTGCAGATGGGATTGCCGTTGTCGGCGATTCTGGCAGCGACAACTCCGGTCTGGGGAATGAGTTGGTACTTCGATACAGAAAACTGGGCAGCCGGAATCTGGAACTCATGGGCCGAGCAACGCACTGACGATTGGCGAACCGCTATGGCCGAAGCGCTGCCAACATCACCAGCTAAGGACGATCAGCTTCCGCTGGAAGTTCAGCCTGAGGGCATTATCGAGTCCGAAGATTTCTCATTCATTATCATTGGCGATCCGGGTGAAGGGGATGCTTCACAACATTCTTTGCGAAGTCAGTTGTTGGATGTTTCTCGCCAGCCCGATGTGAAATTTGTGGTGGTCTCATCGGATGTCGTTTATCCCTCCGGAGCGATGAAGGACTATGAGGCTCGTTTCTGGCTGCCGTTTATGGGCGTCACAAAACCGGTGTATGCGATTCCCGGAAATCACGACTGGTACGATGCTCTGGAAGGCTTTGCAGCCACGTTCTTTGAGCCCGAAGCAGCCCGAACCGCCATGAAGGCGCGCGTGGAAGTGGACAACCATCTCACTTCCACGACGGATTCGCACATCGAACAACTGATTGCCGAAGCCACTCGATTGCAGGAACTCTATCGAGTCCCCGTGCAGCGGCAGAAGCTGCCTTACTTCCAGTTTCAGACCGATACATTTGCACTCTTCGCGGTGGATACGGGAGTGGCTCGACAGATCGATCCCGCACAGCAATCATGGCTGGAAGAGGGGCTAAAAGCGGCTGCCGGAAAAACCAAAATGGTCCTGCTGGGGCATCCATTCTACGCCGGCGGTCATGATCAGACTGAAGGTGTCGAAAACTTCGCGGCGTTGAAGAAACTGCTGACGAGACATGAAGTCGACATCATCATGGGCGGAGATACTCATGATCTTGAATACTATCTGGAGTATCAGCAGACCGATTCCGGCAAGGAACATCTCGTCCGGAATTTTGTTAACGGTGGTGGAGGCGCGTATCTGAGTTTTGGGACAGCGCTGGATTGGCCCAAAGTTCCCGTGACCGACGAATGGGCGATCTATCCGAGCCGCGAACAAGTGGTGTCAAAAATTGACGCGACAGCTCCGTTCTGGAAGCGCCCTGCGTGGTTCTGGACTCGGCAATTCGGAGGCTGGCCGTTCTCTGCCGAATGGTTATCAGCCGCCTTCGATTCCAATCAGGCTCCGTTCTATCAGAGCTTCCTCGAAATCAAAGTGGAGCCAACTCAACAACGCCTGAGACTGATCCCCTGGGGCGTCAACGGCCGACTGAAGTACTCCGATCTGCAACGCTCATCATTGATGACTCAGCCGGCCGACGCTGAGATCGAATGGATCGTCCCGCTGAAGAAATGAATGAGCCCCGTTAAAAAAATGAATGAGAAATGAGAGTAGTGAAGCACGATCACAGCGGGCCCCGTACTCCATATTAACAGGACTTCATCAGCATCGCGCGTGAAAAAGGGCTCAGGATTATTCTCCTGAACCCTCGATATGCGTTCAAATTCCCGTGGTCGCCCTGAAATAAGAGCTGCCGAAATTATTTTGCTGCCGGAGTTGTACCAGACGCAGCGGCTGCAGGAGGCTTTGCGTTGCCGACCGCTTTCGGCTTGTTCAACATGACCATCGCCATTCCTGATGCGGCAAGGACGAGTCCAAGGTAAAAGACTCCGCTCGGCGCTTCAAACTTTTTCCCGTGCGAGAATATTGTCAATGATGCGATTGTGTTAATGATCGGAGCACCTGCGAAGACCAGCGGGGCGACGAGCAGAGGTCCGGCCGCTCCTGCTTCTTTGACGGCGAAGATCACACAGAGTGCTCCGGCCGCTCCGGCGATACCAGCCAGAAGTCCCCAGGTCAAACTCAACGGGGCCCAGCTGAGATCGGCCGGATTTTTGACCGTCGGATCATTCTTCATCAGGAAGATAAAAATGCTGGGGATCAAAACCGCAACCAGAAAATACGCGACCCCAACCATCAGGAAGGCTCGCAGATTACTGCCCAGCTTGGATGTCGCGTCATGAACCAGCGGAACGTAAATTCCCCAGGAGAGCGCTGCACCTGCGATAAACGCGTAAACAGTCCATTTCATTTCTGACAACTTTCACTTTTGACCGACGACAAAAATCTTGACGAGCCCTGATGAATCGAAGCCTATCGAATCACATAGCGGCGTTTTGAAGCAATTGATTGCTGGCAGATTGTAGAGTCATCGCTCAATTTGAGAACCGCCGCTGGTCAGAATGCGGAAACTCAGAATCCAGAAACCAAGATCAGCGCATGAAAAAACCTCTTCCAGCCGTGCTGAGCAAACGCTGTTGACGCCCATTGATCAGAAATAAGGTGGGCACCCGAAGCCCGGGTCATGTGATCCGAGACATAGTCGGCGTGACAGTCAGCCGGGGACAGTCCAGGTTCCCATTTGGGTTATCTGTAGGGTCAACTTGTTTTGCTGCAGACGAAGCTGGCAGAGGTTCTGCACAAAGTGCTCGGTGAGAATACGGTCTGAGTCACAATCTCGCAAGCGAATGTTCGAAAGTCCTGATCGTCCGAAAAACTTCTTTTTATTTTTTGTTCTCGGTTGCAGGCGGAGCTGCAACCGGTGAAGTCACGGAAGGTGCAGCGACTGGTGAACTAGCAAGTACGGTTAGCGTTTTGTCGGGAGCCAGAGTGAAGATTGTGCGAATATGAGGATCCGCGATCAAAAGATTCGCACCACTGCGACACAATCCCACCGGACGATCCAGTGGAGTACCACTGACGAATTTCTCAGGCTTTCCGTCGGGTGAAACTTTCCACACGGCGTGTTCATAATTATCCGTGACGAACATCGTACCGTCTTCCA
>CAMAXD010000204.1 GCA_945861975.1 Candidatus Kuenenia stuttgartensis
GCCACGAGCCCGACTTCTCCGTTCGCTCCGACCACGTGCAGTGGCGCAAGAGTCACGTCTACAGGCAGTGGATCCAGACCTCGCTGAGTTTCAATGAGAACATCAAACGGCTGAGACTGAGCCGGTTCAATGGCCAGCGTGAGTCCACCAGAGTCCGCATCGAACTGCCATGAACCAACTGGCCCCGTCACTGCGGTCACAGTGAGACCCGTGGGAACAAGCACGCTCAGCGAATTCACCTGGCCCTGAGACGTTCGGATGTTCAGTTTATGTCGTCCATCAACAACTCCCGGACCGGGCAGAAACAGGTTGGACGCTTCGACAAAGAACTGAGTCTTCTCCATCGTCACATCGCGCGATTTAGGTTTCAGAACCAGACTGCCCACTCCAGGGCCCAGCAGTATTTTTGCCTTAGTCATGTCGCCCGTCGCTTCCAGCTGTTCGATGCGAATCGCCGTGGGCCCAACAACTTCCCAGCCCGCTTCGTCGTAGCTCAAGCTAATCTCCTGCACAGCGGCGGTGCCTGTCAGAACGGCAAGTCCTTCTGTCGGCTTCACTGCTTCCAATTGATATTCGCAAGTAGCTTTGTATGTGACGGCTGACGGTGTCCCTTCCGGCAAGTCGGCCGGACTGCCCTGATTTGCAGGAGGTGTGATGTGAATGACGTAGGACAAGCCTTCCCCAGGAACGTCGCTTCGAGTGACTCGAAGACCATCGCCTTCAAATTGAGTCAGCACTGCAGGCGATTTGACGAGCAGGAAACGGTCGCCAGGCTTTCCGGTTACTGTGATTGTGCCGGTGGCTTTCAGGCGAGAATCCTGGTGAGTAATTTGCCACTGCTGAACGACGGAGTCTGCTGCTTCATAGCCGTCCGGAATTCCGGCGAAACAAGCGGACGTTGAGGAGAGAGAAATAGCCAGGAATGCGATGATTTTTATAACGAAGAACGTATTAGTCATGGAATTGAACCTTGAAGGTTGGTCTTTCGGCCCAGCGAGCAGTGCGATTGCGGCCCAAAGGGACAACAACATATCAGCCCAGGGCAACGCCCTGGGTTTGAAATCCCGCATGATAGTTGAGCCCTGAAGGGGCGGAACAAATGGTGGTTTGCGGTTTCATACGTCCGTATGTCGTGAATTTGTGCCGCCCCGTTGGGGCGTGGAATTTGTTATGTAACGTCTCCCTGGGGCGTTGCCCCAGGCTGTTATGTGGCTGCCCCATTCGGGGCGGAATCGCCATTGTGGGTCGACGGATTTGCGGTTGGATGCTCGGACTTTGCTTTTCGTTCCTGAGCAGACTCACGCATCCATCTGCGAATGTCCCGGAAACAATCCACGGCGGGTCGCGCGAGAAGCAGCGTCAGAATCGCAAGTCCCAGCAGTCCAAAGAACCACCACGCGCTGTCCCCCTGAAGCAAAATTCCGGCGGCGATTAAAATGATTCCGCCAAAGCGAAATAGTGTTCCGCCTTTCATCAGCTTTTTGCGAAATGACACAAGTGCCAGAACGGTGCCCACGATCAACGCGCTAAGCCCGGATCCAGAGAGATTCACGCGCCACAGCGGCACGTTATGGACAGACAGTTGCACGGATTCTTCGGCGGTCAGCACAGGAAGACTCAGTTGCAGCGGTTGCGGAGAACCTGTCTCAGAATAAGCCGACTGAGTCGCTGCCACCGCGAAAATGATGGCAATGACGAGGCTCATCAGTCCTGCGATTCGCCAGGACTCTGACTTGCCCGTTGCCGCTATTCCTATGGCGGTCAGAACACCAATCATGAACAGAGGAACGATGCCGCGGTTGGCGATCCACGCGAATCCCGACGGACGTTCGACCGGTACCGACGGCGAGACGTTTCCACCCGCTGGAACCAATACGTGTTTTTCGTCACCACTGATGTTCCACTGCGTCTTCAATACCGGCGCGAAGACGACGGGCAACGCGAGTTCCGGATGAGCTTCCTCCACCGCAGGCTTGCCAAGTCGCAGACGAACTTCGACCGGAGTATTTGGATCCGTACCGCCGGGCAGCGGAATCAGTGTCGCATCATCCGCCTGACGAGCCGTCACAGGAGCACCATTCACCGACACGGCCCAGAGCTTGACCGGTTCCGGCGGCAGCTTAATCTTCAGGGTGCGCTGTCCTCGAGATTTGACGTAGTACAGCACATCAGTCACCAACTCACCGTCCGGGGAAACTCGACTGTTTGCTTCGGAGAATTCCACGACCTGGTCGACGGTTGTCCCTGGCTCAAACCAACTGACTTTAAGGTTCAGCTCAAAGGGACGACTTGTGTACTGCCACGTTCCCAGTGGCGGTGCGGTGCTAAGCAGACGAAACTCCGCAGGAAGTTCCAGCGGATCAAGTGTCAGCAGGTCTTCCGACACCGACACTGTTTCAATCTCCACCTGCATCGGACTCACGACCTGCACGTAACCACGTTCACCCTGAACGCCGGTCGGTGAAACCTGACCGGCCTGAAACGTACTGTTGGTCTTGTCCGGCTTTTCTTCAAACGTCACCAGCAGAGTGTAGGCGCCCATCACAGGCTGATGCAGAGTCACAATCAGCGAGTCCGCTTCTCGCCGCCATGTGCGCACGTTCTGGCCGTCGACCATCACGTTGCCCATCGTTTCCGGGACGGTAATTCTCCACTCCGACACCGGGGCTCCAGTGACGAAGTAGTTGATCAAAGCGCTGCCATAAACCGTCTCCTGGCTGAGCGAATACAGGTGGAACACATCCGACTGCACGCTGCGATCGAGCAGTTCGACCTGCATCGTGGCGGACCAGTTCGGTTCACGAATCCGAAAGGCCTGCTGCAGATGAGGCGATGGCTTCGGGAAGAATGACAAGGGCTTTTCGACCAGCAGATTGACCTGTCCCGCCGTGATTCGAAAACCAGGTGCACTGACGATTCCAATATCGCCACGAACAGATTTGACACCGGGATACTCAATACGATCCAGAATCCATGCACCGGCGACGGCGGCTTCGCTCTTCTCCAGCCGCAGAGTCACCAGATGCCGGCCCAGAACATCCTGGCCAAAGACAACTTTCAGATTGCGACGATTCTCTTCGACCGTTGTCGCCGCGACATAATCCGAAATACTGGCGCCGGTGACGGAGACGACGGAGTAATCAGTCGGAATGCTGAAGTTGCATTCTCGAATGGCGGCTTCTCGAACATCCAGCTCAATATCCGCACTGATGATTCGATCAGTTTCCGTCAGCACGTAGGCGATGACTTCAGAAACGCTGACTTCCGGTTCAATGCTGTCTGCGGTGACGGAGAACGCATAATCCGCAGCCGGGAAACGATACACAAACGACTGTCGCGTCTGAATCGCATCGCCTGGATACTGTTCGGGAGCCAGTTGCGAAAGTCCTTTCAATTCTGTTGGCTGAAGACGCACAGATCCAATGTTGGAGAGGCGAAGGTGACCTGAGTGGCGAATGGAGCCGATCGGGTTCAGACGAAGTCCCTGAACAGTCACCGGGAATGCTCCCAGCGGCGTCTGACTCCGCACCTTGATCTGGTTCATGCCTGTCACGGGCTGACTGAGCGTGACTTCCAGAATACGATTGTCTCCCTGAGCCGTCACGGTCCAGCCGACGACAGTGGTGCCGCCCTGCACTTCCAGAATTTCTCCGGGCCCCTGCAGAAGGATCTGCATCGATTTCAGTTCGCCCTGAAGAATCTGATAGTCAATCAGATGATCCTGCCGCAACAGTCCCGCTCCGACCTGAGATTCGATCTTTCCCGAGGTGGAGAAGAACAGCTTGCCTTCGCCAGCCTGGCGTGCGGTCTTCCACTGCACTTTGGCTCGACCCGTTCCCGGAAGAAATCCGCTCCACGTTTCGTTGTTGCGCAAGGGTGCCACTGACTCCTGATCGCGCTGGAATTCAAGATCCGCACCAAGCCCGTTCAGAGTCAGTGGAACAACGGCACTGGTCGCGACGATGAAGTCGAAGTTTCGACTGTTGGCGGCGGGCTGGCCAAGAGTGGAAACGAACTCCAGCGAGATCGGAAATGTGCCGGCCTTTGGAAAGATCAGCTTGTAAACCGGGCTGCCGTTCTCCGTTACAAGACGCAGCCGATAGCTGGCTTCTGTCGGAACCGAACTGGGAGCCGCACCGCCGGAGAGAATTATGATTTCTGCATTGTCGATCGTGACGAGAGCGGTGCTGCGGTATTGAAAGAGCACCGAGTTTCCATTCGCATGCGACGTCCCGTTCAGGCTGGTCTCGGTCAGTTCGACAGGCCCCGGAGTTGTACCGGCTCGATTCACAACCAGCCTTAACAGACCACCGGTTGATGATCGAAATCGTGTTGGCCTGGTTCCGGAGGTCTGCAGCCCTTCATTCAAAGGAGCAAAGCCGGTGGCCTCGGTCACAGCCCCTTCAACACCCGGTGAGTATTGAAGAACCAAATGCGAATCGAAGCCAACTGCACTACCGGGAGTCAGATGAGAAAGCTCGATGGTCTCCGGGTTCTTCAGCTCCAGCTTGCGCGAGCGGACTCTGACCAGGATCTTCAACTCAGTGGTATTCGTGTTGACATTCAGATCAAGAAACCGAGCAGCCCCTTCCTGCCTCACGGACCATGACTTCAACTGGTCGCCCTGGACTTCAGTGACAAGATCCTGCCCAGTCAGCCCAAGGCTCAGCGTTGTCGCTTCGCCCTGAACGACTTTCATCGCGACGTCAATCGTCTGCTCAATGAACTCCGCCCCCACCTGCGCCGTGGCATTGCTCGTCGCCGTAAAGAACACCGGCGGCTTCGGCAATTGCCCATGTGCTTCAACGACGATGGTACCGGTTCCGTCGCTGCCTATGGACGTGTTAACGCTGGTTGCGTTGTTGGGCTCCTGGGCTTCGATCGAATGATTCAACAACGCGATGAGGCATAGGTATTTGATGAGGTTCATTTGGATATCTCAGTTGAGTTGTTGTGCCGCCCCGTTGGGGCCTGGGGCGTTTTTTGATGTCTCTCCTGGGGCGTTGCCCCAGGCTGTTTTGTGGTTGCCCCGTTGGGGCGAAATCGCAATTGGGTGTTCGCGGCCCAACGGGTTTGTTCGACGGCAATGTGCGTTCGCGGCCCAACGGGATTGTTCGACCGCAATGGGCGTTTGCGGCCCAAAGGGCCATCAACATGTCAGCCCAGGGCAACGCCCTGGGTTAGAAATCCACCATGATGTTTGAGCCCTGAAGGGGCGACACAAAACGCGTTTCCGCATTGAATAACGGGATGTGGAATTCCGACGATGATTTGTTCGTGTTTTTGTCATTGTGCCGCCCCGTTGGGGCTTGGAATTTGTTGTGGTCCTGTTTCCTGGGGCGTTGCCCCAGGCTGGCTTGTGGTTGCCCCTTTGGGGCGGAATCGCAATGGGTGTTCACGAATACGACGCTACTGCTGACTCATCTGCCGAGCCTGTTCGATCATGAGCTTCAACTGCTGAACTCGCGTCTGACTTTGCATCTGTGACGGCAGGCTGTCGATCAACTGTGACAACGTCTGCAGATCAACCGATTCTCCCAGGGCTTCACCTTTCAGCTTTGCGGCCAGCATTGCGGCGGTTGTCGCGATGCGAAGAGACGGCGTTGTCTGGTCCGGTCGAGTAGCCTCGGGTTCGTAAGGAATGGGCCAGCGATGTTCGACCATCTCTCCTGTGGATAGATCTCGAAACCGCACGGATACCGAACCGACATCGCCTTCACCATCCGGCTTGGCCTCGAATTGATACAGAGCAACGCCCGCTTCGGCCGCAGCCATTTCGGCTGCGTCGACAGCGTCGTTTCGGAAATCTTCCTGCTTCAGAAGATGCTTTTCGAATCCCAGCAGTTTGTACTGACCAACTCGCTTCGGATTGAATTCCACCTGCACTTTGACGTTACTGGCGGACGGACGCAGAGCCCCGGCAATCTGCTGAGCAAAGTTGTCGTCAGCCGCTTCGCCGGAATCCATCAGATAGTATCGTCCATCGCCTTTGCGAGTCAGGGCTTCCAGGACTTCATCATTCAAACCATCCGCGCTGATTCCTGCGGCATCGAAGGAAATCCCCGCGGCTCGCATCGACTCCACCATTTGCGACAGGCTTTCGGGATTCGCATTGCCCAGGTTCACAGCTCCATCCGTTAGCAGCACGATTCGATTCTGAGTACCCGGCGTCTGCTGAGCAGATGCCTTTTCGAAAGCGAGTTGAAGAGCCGCTTCGATGTTGGTGCCGCCTTCGCTCGGAAGCTGTTCCATCAGCTCGACCAGTTTTCCGGAGTCCGTCCCGCTGACGTTTTCTGCCAGAAGTCGCGGCTGGCGAGAAAAGCTGATCAGAGTCACCTGATCGATCGCCGTCAGTTGCTTCGACAACAGCGTAAATGCTCGACGCACGGTCTGTTGACGATCGATGCGTTCCATCGAACCGGAGTTATCCAGCACAAACGTCAATCGCAGCGGTGTATTGGTCGCTCGCCCTTCTGCGGACGTTCGCATGGAAACTCGCAGCACGTTTCGTTGTTGCAGGAACGGATGAATTCCCTGCTCGACCGCGCACGCGACTTTCTCGCCTTTGCCCGGCAACGGATCGCCATAATCAAAGGCGTTGACGAATTCTTCGATACGCACCTTTGTTGACTCCGGCCATTCTCCACGAGCCAATGAGGCCGCAGCCAGCTTGAACGAGACATCACTGACATGCAGCGAGAACGTTGAGAACGCTTCTGCCGCGGCGTTAGTTTCGTTCAGACCGACAGAGGGAGCAACAGGTTTTGTTGCGGGCTTCTTCTCCAGTTCGGAACTGTCCGCGAGTGTTGAGCGGACCGCGTCGCCTTGTCGAAAGAAGACACGGTTTCGGCCCTTGGCTTTGGACTCCGGTTCACTCGTCTGTTTTCTCCATTCTTCGGCCTGCTCCTTGCTCTCGTTCTTCTTGCTGAGTGCCACGATATCATTTAAGCCATCATCGTCAAAATCGCTTTCTGGCCTAGCCGCCGCCTTCGCTTTCGATTCCACCAGTGGTTGCAGGCCGTCCAACAGATCCAACTCATCAATGTGAAAATGATAACCGCGATGGTAATCCGGACTTTTTCCTTCGGCGGAATTTTGCGCCAGAGCTTGCTCTTCGACTTGTTTGGCATTCTCTCCCGGCTTATTTGATTCCGATTCCGCCAGTCGTTCTCGAATGGTCATTTCGACATCGGAAATCTCGTCCTTTGCGGCGTCTATTGCGTCACTCTTTGCATCTGCGGGCATCTCTTTAGTCAACTCGTTCGACGGCTGATCCGGATTCCCACCAAATCTCGCACGTCCATCGCGAGCAGAATCAGGCTGGTCACCAGAGCCTGGCTGTCCCGGAACAGCCCAGCGGCGAACGACACCGGAGTCATCCGAGCGTTCGCTCAAACCTCGAGCCATCGTTCCAAAATCAGATGCGTCGCCACTTAGCCCGAGAGCTCTCTTTCTTTGTGGCTCTTTTCCCAATTGTTCACCGTCAGATTTGCCATCGGCGGCGTATCCAGACTTGTCTGTGCCTGCATAGCGGTCGGACTTGGCGTTATCTGCCGATGGCTGCTCGCCCGAACTGGCTTGCATGTCCTCTAACGTCTTCTCTGAGTCAGTCACCGCAAGACTGAGCGACTTGCCGATCGATTCTTCTTCAGTCGGAATCATCAGCTTGGGAGTAATCATCATCAGCTTGGGAATGGATTCATCAACGCCATCGCCCGCCGCATTTGGCTCTGGCGATGAAGGCATGTCTGTCGACCCTGCCAACACTGGTGCTCTGTCAAACGCATCGGTGCGAACACCTGCACCTTCTGCGGTTGGTGCATTCTCACCTGCTCTGCCGTAGAGTGCGTCGAGTGAATTGCGTTCCCATGTTGTTGAAGGCTGCGGAATCGTGACGCCATTACTACCTGCCATCGGCGCAGATACGTCGCCTAATGTCACCGCTGGATGTCCTTCGTTACCGAAACGTTCTTCGAGCGGTTTCGCAAACCATGCTTCGGGAGCAGAAGAGGGTGGAGCGGCTGCGATCGATCGAGGGGAATTCTTGTCATCCGTGCTGCCTGGCGACAGCAATCCATAAAAGAACAACTCGCGGTCGACTCCTGATCCCGAAGCGACTTTATCGGTTTCATTCGCGGCTAAGCCACCGCCACTCAAAGTCTGCCGCAAAGTCGAGAGGGCTTTGGTCGAAGCAACAGCGTCATCAGCGTTGGCAGAATCCAGTTGTGTGAGGAGCTGTTCATTGACCTCACCGCCAGCCACTTCCGGGCCGGAAGAAGC
The DNA here is from genome assembly GCA_945861975.1 of Candidatus Kuenenia stuttgartensis. Classification (GTDB taxonomy): domain Bacteria; phylum Planctomycetota; class Planctomycetia; order Planctomycetales; family Planctomycetaceae; genus SXXK01. Next base: position 8,281 of record CAMAXD010000204.1, read on the forward strand.
ATCAGCCGGAACTTGAAAACGCAATATCGTTCCACCCAAGGCGGAGTTCCCCTCGCTGAAACTTTCTGTGAAGGCCACATCGTCGTCCAAATATCCCCAATGATTGCTGCTATCAGCCAACCTCGATTCTTCCCGGAAAAACGATGGCACCGTCATCAACCCAATGAAGCCGGCCACACAAATCCCGGCCGCAATTTTCATCGGCGTCTTACGCATGCGGCGACGGACCGAAGAGGCAAACGGACCGAGTGACTCAGCCACCATCGTTCTGAGACGACGCGTCAGTCTTGTACTTACTGGGTTCAGGCCCGAATCAACTGTTGATCCATCCCCCCCTGGGCCTGCCCCAGTGGCCTGCGGGCTTTTGCTCCACTGTATTGATCGCACGTCTGCTGGTGCAGAAGCGTTGTGAACCCCCGACGCAGGGTCGGGGGCGATTACAGCAATTCTCGGTGTGAATCCCGACAAAAGTTCTTGCGAGCTTTCATCGATGAATTGGTCACGAATCACCGCCAGAACCGATTCACGTCGATCAGCCGACAGCTTCCAGTTTGCGTCCGGGTTTTCCAGTTCGCCAGCACCAAGGGTCTGCATCAATTCATGAACCTGCAGCATCTCCTGTTGAAACGCAGCCAGCTCCGGGCGCAATGCGATCAGGCGATGGAGTTCTTCGGTTTCGAAGTCCGACGCCTCGCCCAGCACGAGAGCCACGATGCGGGCTTCGAGTTCCGGTTCGATCGTTGAGTTGTGAGTTTCTTCGTTCATGACTTTTCGTCGAATCCGAGCTTTCGCAGTCTTGCTGCCAGCTCCTTCAAAATATGATGTAACCGATATCCCACGTTGCCGATGTTGAGTCCGGTTTGAGTACTAATCTCGCGATACTTGAGGTCTTCAAAATACTTCAGCTTCACTAACTCTCGATCAGGCTCATCGAGTTCTTCCATAAACTGCCTCACCGCCCCGATGGCTTCCAGATGCACGAGCGAAGCTTCCGGCGATTCCTCCTCATCCACTGAAGGCGGCGAGTGATTGTCGCCATCGTTCAGAACTTCTCGCTTGTGATCGCGGAGATGTTTAAACGCGCGATTGCGAACGCTGCGAATCAACCAGGCTTTAGGACAATCCACGTCATCCCAGTTTTTATGGAGCTGCAGGAACACCTCCTGCACAATTTCCTCGGCCACAGCTCGGCGGCCCACCAGCGAAAACGCATAATGCAGCAGAGCCGTCTCTTCGGACTCGAACACCGACTGAAGCGTGATTTCACTCACGCCCGGAGCAACAGGATCGTTGACTCGGGAAGTCGGTTCCAAGAGTAGTCTCATTCGTCGCGTTTGGCAGGTTTGAGTCACAACCGTTCATCCTCTCAGCGACGAGGACCCGGATGGGCATCTTTTCTTAGGCAGTTTTTTCGAATTTCGCCAAATGCTACGCGGAGGGCTCCTTAATCGCGAATGATGCGGCCTGGGCAGGACTTTCGAGCAACGCTCGAATCGCCCCGGAATGCACGTGTATTCAACGTCGCCGCTTCACCCCGGGGTCAGCCACAGTAGCCGTCTCGCTCCGTCGAGACGAGCCTTGTAGTGCCACGCTCGCAGCCATATGGCCCGTAGACTTTCTACGACGCATTCACACACGGTGTCCTGCATGGTACGTTAAAAGCGAAAGATCAAAGGCTCGTCTCGGCGGAGCGAGACGGCTACATTAAAAGAGAAACGCGTTCGGCGTCAACGTGTCTCCGCAATACAAACATCGTTGCCGATTGGCTGCGTTTGTTCGCTGACACTTCGAGCAAGACAGCAACGAGGCACGAACTTTCCCATCCAATTGACCATCACGCAGATCGATCTCGGTCAGTTTCGCTTCAATCTCCTTTTTCGCAACGCCCGTCCTTGAATGAAGCACGGGCACCAGAATCTGCAGGTATGGTCGTCTCCTGCTTTTTACGCAGCCCGAAACAATCCTGGATATTGAGTGGCGAGGTATTCGGCCTGCTGGGAATTTCCCTTCGTTATTTCTCAGTTGCCGTCGTAGACTGTGGATCAGGATTCAGCGGAAGGCCTATCGTAATCTCTCTTCATTGCGGCAGGATGTCGGCCTACGATTGACGCGAACGCCACCAGAGACTGCGCTGAATGTCGTGGCGTTGCCGGGTCTGTTGTGCGGATTATTTTCCGGATGTTTGCTGAGCACGCTCCGACTATCATGTGTACATGGCATTTCGATGAGAAGTTATCGGTGAAGTAGACTTCTTAGACGGTCGATCAGCCACTGGACGCTAGCGGTCGGTTGATTTAATCGTTTAACGCCAAGCCGCAGGAGGCTGCGGGAAAATGATTCAGTGAATATGGGTTATCGATCACGTTTCGGGTGTTGAATTTCGGTCATGTGTCATGTGAGTCTTTAATAGGTGGCTTCGTTCTTCGCGCGCGGCACTCTGCCGCCGGTTTAATGGAGC
>CAMAXD010000205.1 GCA_945861975.1 Candidatus Kuenenia stuttgartensis
AGTCTGTGAGTCCTTTTTTGCTGCTCAGTGCCGTTGTCCTCTCCGCAAGGTCGTTCGCAATCAGAGGCCGTGCCATTGAAACAGCTCAAACGAGATCGGAACTGGTCGACGCGTCCTGGACTCTGTTTCAGGATTTTTATGGACTCGTCTGGGCGCGACGGATTCAGGAGCGAGTCAATCAGTTTGCTGCTCGGGAAAAGTGGAACGTGTTGCTGACTCACGAAGGCTTTCGAGATGCGAATGGAAAGTCACCATCGGATCTGGATCTTGAAAAGCCCCGAGACGCACTTAGGTGGGTCCTGAGTCGATTTGCGGATGAGCAATGGATCGCTGAGAAACTCTACCGATTGGGCTGAGGCAGAGGTAATTGTCTTTTTTTCTCTGACGACGACGGGATTGCGGCTACCAACTAAGATTGAATTCAACGGGCGTTGTTTGTAGGGTTCCCTGCTGTAGACGAACGGATGGGCGTCTTTCACGGTGTGTCCTCAACATTCCATTGGTGATCAGGCCTTTTCAATGCTGTTCAAACGTCTTGGAGACATCACAGCGAAACACGCTTTTCTGATTCTTGCAGCATGGGTCGCGCTGCTGGTGGTTTGCATCTCCACCGCGCCAAGATGGGAGGATGTCGTTCAAAACGGCGAGTTCGCTTTCCTGCCGGAAGATTCTCCCAGTCGTATTGCTACTGAAGGTTTTCGCGAAGCGTTTCCCAACGACCTTCTGGCCAGTACGCTTGTTCTTTTGGTTCGTCGGGAAAGTTCCGATGGACTTTTGAAGTCCGACTACGACTATCTGACAGCTCGAGTGATTCCAGAGATTCACAAGATTGCCCGACTGCCGATGCCTGAAGACCTGCTCGCAGCGGATGCTGGGGTTGAGTCAGCGAACGCGGCTGCGACCGAAATCGTAAACGCTGACAAGAATTCTCCGTCCAAAATTGTGCAGGGAATTACCTGGTTTGCTGATAAGAAGATTGGTGATCTTCTTATCAGCGAAGACAAGCAGGCGACCACGATCGTGATGGGGCTCAGTACCGAGTTCCTTGATCAGCAAAACTCAGAGGTCGTGGATCAGGTCGAGAAATTTGTGGAACAGCTTTCCAGGACGCCAGCCGGAGAAGACACCTCTTTGCCCGCGGGTCTTGAAATCGCGATCAGTGGCAGCGCGACATTTGGTCGTGACATGATTCGCGAGGCCAAGAACAGCGCAAAGTCAACTGAGAAATGGACAGTGATTTTGGTGGTGGGTCTGTTGGTTTTGATCTACCGGGCTCCGGCTTTGGCGATGATTCCGCTGATCACTGTTGCCGTTTCAACTGCTGTCTCGCTGACGTTGCTGTCAATGGCGGCGGCGGCGGGAATCATCAGTCTGTTTAACGGAATTGAAACCTACGTGACGGTGCTGATTTACGGGGCTGGTGTGGATTACTGTCTGTTTCTGATTGCTCGTTACCGTGAAGAGCTTGACGGTGGGCAGACAATCGAAGATGCCATCTCCGGAACACTTCAAAGAGTCGGGGCTGCTCTGACCGCTAGCGCTGGCACTGTCATGTGCGGCATCGGGATGTTGGTCTTTGCCGAGTTCGGTAAGTTTCGACAGGCTGGTCTGGCGATCACATTCGGTCTCGGTGTGTGTCTCCTTGCTGCTCTCACGCTGACACCGGCGATTCTGCGGCTCATTGGCCGCTGGGCTTTCTGGCCAAATGTTCCATCATTGGCTTCTCGCCGCGATGCCAGTTTCCCAAGCAGTTCAGACTTTGTGACTCGTCTGCAGAAAAAGAATCTATTGACGGCTGGTTGGCACTGGATTGGTGGCCTGATCGAACGACGTGCATGGGCTGCGTGGATTGGCAGCATGGTGATGATGCTGCCGTTTACTCTCGTGGGTATTATCTACTTCGGTAATCTCAGCTATGGCCTGCTTTCCGAACTGCCAGAGACTGCTCGCAGCGTCTATGGCGCCAAGGCCGTTCAACGACATTTCCCGGCCGGAGAAGTGGCTCCGTTGACGGTTCTGGTTGATGCCGGTTCTCGTGAATTCAGATTCCGAATTCAGCCCGCCGCTGATGCAAAAGATACCAGCACATGGCAAGTCGTCAGCCTGGATGAAGGCGGCGATGCTTTTGCAGTGGAAGGGTTTGCTCCTGTTGCTGGGCAGAGTCTTGAATTCTCAATCCCCCGCAAATCAGCGATGTATTCCGGGACCGTGTCTGCAGACGGAAAAACTGTAGCTGGTAAGTGGACTCAGGATGATCGCGACTACGATCTGACGCTGGTTCAGGGAGATGGTGTCTGGTCTGGTAGTTTGTCCGCGCCGGTTGTGGACTTCAGCCCGATTCAGGGAGAGCCATTTGAGATGGTGACGGAGTTCACAAAGAGTCTTGTCGACAAGAAGGATGAACTGGGACTCTACGCAGTACGCTCCATGTATGCCCCGAAGGGGCAGCGAGAGCCAGGGAAAATGACGTTTGCTGTTCGTCAGGCTGCGAAGAAACACGCGCGCGATTACTTTGTCAGCTCGGTCAATCCTGCAGTGACTCGAGTGGATCTGATTTTCAAGCAGGACCCGTTTTCTCGCGACAGTATCAGTGACTTCCGTAACCTGCGTGACAAGATTCATGCTCATCTTCCGGAAGGCCTGAAAAATGCCTCACTGTCCTTTGTTGGCAATACGGCTGACATCAGCGACCTGAAGGACGTGACTGACTCTGACCAGATCAGAATCGATACTCTCGTCATGCTGGGTGTCTATTTGATTCTCGTAGTTCTGCTGCGACGACCGGGAATTTGTGCCTACCTTATGTTCACAGTCTTCTATAGCTACCTCGCCACGCTGGGTATCACGTATCTTGCATTTTGGGCGATGGATCCACAGGGCTTTGCCGGGCTCGACTGGAAAGTGCCGATGTTTCTCTTCACGATCCTGATCGCCGTGGGGGAAGATTACAACATCTTCCTGATGGCTCGTATCGAGGAAGAAGAAAAGATCCATGGTCCCGTGAAGGGAATCACTGTGGCTTTGGAAAGAACAGGCAGCATTATTTCAAGCTGTGGAATCATCATGGCCGGTACGTTCTCTTCTCTGATGGCGGGTAGTTTGGTCGGAATGGATCAACTGGGGTTCGCACTGGCTTTGGGTGTTATGCTGGATACGTTTGTGATTCGCCCGATCATGGTTCCGTCACTGCTGATGCTTTTGGCGACAGGAAAATTGGGAGTGTTCAGTCGACTCGCTGGCTATGAAAAAAAAACGGACGATGTGAAGTCACTCGCGGCCTGAGCCTATGAGTCGTCCAGAAGCAGGCCCTATAGATTTCTCCAGCTTCCTAAACTCCCTGGCTTGCCGGTCTGTGTTTGTTATTGTCGGCTGGTTGAGTAGTCTGTGTGTTTGCCTGCCGTTCGAGTGGTCTCGGTTGCAGGCCGCTATTGCCAGTCCTTCAGGCATATTGGGTTGGTTCGCAGACTGGAGTCCGGACACGACGCTTCCGTTCCTGGTGCTGCTGACTCTTCCTGCAATTGTCTTTGCGGGAGTTCGTGGTGTACGCCCGCGAGTGATCTGGGTGCACTTGATAAAAGCGTCGGACGCGGCTGATACAAGGGGTCTCATAAAACCGCTACGAGGTTATTGGCTGATCACAGCGGGCCTGTTTCTGGTTTCGTTCCTGTGCAGTGCATCAATCGGCTGGCGCGAGATACAGATTGGGGTGTCCGCAGCGCCGTCTGGACTTCCAGACACTGTGCGGTTTGCACGACTACCACCGGCTTATCACGATGAGTTCAGCTATCTGCTGCAAGCGCGGACGTTTCTTGCCGGACGCATTTCGTGGCCGCCCATGATGGTGCGTCCGGATCTCTTTCATCAGATCCACGTGCTGAATGAACCAACAACAGCCAGCCGGTATTTTCCTCTGACCGGCGCGTGGTTGGCACCGTTCGTGGCGCTCGACGTGCCGTGGCTGGGACAATGGATCGCCGGGGCATTCTCGTGTGTATTCTTTTTCCGCTGCCTCCTGAGGCTGCTTCCATTACCTTCGGCGATTGTTGGTGGACTATTAATCGCTGTCAGTCCCGGACTGGCAATTTTCAGCAATTTGTTGTTAGCCCATCATGCCACAATGTTAGCGCTTTCGGTGTTTCTGTGGGCCTTTCTCAGGTTGATGGCGTCAAATCGAACCGCAGATGGCTTCATCGCTGGGGTGTCCCTTGCGCTTGCGATGTTGGGACGTCCGATGACGGCAGCCGGATTTGCACTGCCTTTCGGAGTTTGGTTCGTTCTTAGTCTTCGACGCCGTATACGTGACAAAGCTGCTTCTGCTGATTTTGAGGCGAGCCCGGGAATCAGGCATGTTCTCGCGATGGGTGGGCCCATCGTTCTGGGCTTTGTTGTGCTGGGGATCATGAATCAGTCCATTACCGGACACTGGAATCGATCGGCGTATCAGCATTACACAGACACCTGGACTCCATCTCATCGTTTTGGATTCAACAACGTTGAACTTGGCCAGCAGGTAGCCGGACCGAAAACGCTGAAAGCCTATGACCGCTGGGCGACCAACCTGACGCCGGGCAAGGCTGCTGAGAATCTTTGGTATCGGACGATCGCGAGCAGTCAGTGGTCATTGGGAATCACCGCACTCCTGTTTGCCGTCATCTGCGCGATGCCTTCGTGTTGTCGTTGGTCGGGAGGTGACAACCGAATTGGTCTTGTGGGTCTGTCGATTGTTTCGCTGCACCTTGTCCACATTCCCTATTGGTATGATGGTATTATGCATTGGCATTATGTCTTCGAGACGGCTCCATTGTTACTGATGATGACGGCTGTCGGATTTAGAAATGCTGAGGACGTTATGCGTGTCCTCAGGATAAAAAAAGCCATGCGAGGATGGATGCTGGCACTGGTTGGTTCATGCCTGCTGCCAAACTGGGTGACGGCAGAATCGTTCTGGGGGTCGTCTCGAGTTTCACTGGCCGTGAACGAACAGACGTTTTCTCGAGTTCGGTTTGAACTGTTCAATCGGCTGGTGAACTCGCCTCGTATTCAACACCCGTGTCTGATTCTGGTCGACGAACGGAACTCGGATCCACAGTTAAGCTATATCATCAATCCGCCGGATCTGTCGGGCGATGTTCTGACCTGTCGACATCCTGGTTCGGCTGCGGAGATTGTTCAATTGTCGAAGGCGTTTCCATCGCGCATGCTCTACGTATTTGATCCGGAGACATTTCAGTTATCGAAGTCTCAGTTGTCGAAATCTCAGCTGTCGAAGTCTCAGTTGTCGGCTCAGGCTGGCGATGCACCGGGCGTTAAAGAAAAGGAGACCCGACTATGATTCCATTACGAGACAATATTCCGGCGCGAACGACCCCGGTTGTGAACTATGCGTTGATGATCGTGTGTGTGCTGGTGTTTCTCGTGCAGTCCGCAGACACGGACGGGACGTTCACTCTACGCTTCAGCATGATTCCCCAGCGGATTACAAACCCTGATCAGCCGGTGTTGATTGAAGATCATCGAATCGTCAAGACGCCGTTTGGAGTTCGCGAGGTGACCGTTCGCCACGAAGTTCCTCCGCTTGCACTTCCGGCGTGGACAACGGCCATCACCTGCGTATTTCTGCACGGGAGCTTCATGCACCTGCTTGGCAATATGTGGTTCCTGTATATCTTCGGGGACAACGTCGAAGATCGACTCGGCCACTGGGGCTATCTGCTCTTCTACTTGGGCTGCGGAATCGCCGCGAGCTTTGCGCACTATGTGTTTGAAGTGAACTCCGGCATTCCTACTTTGGGAGCGAGCGGTGCGATTGCCGGTGTGATGGGCGCGTATCTGGTGCTCTATCCCCATGCCAACGTTATGACTCTTGTTCCGCTGCTGTTCATCCTGCAGATGATGGTCATCCCGGCACCGATTTTTCTCGGGCTCTGGTTTGTGATGCAACTGTTGCAGGGAACCTTTTCGATCGGTGCAACGGAGGCCGCCGGTGTTGCCTGGTGGGCTCACATCGGCGGCTTTCTCGCGGGCTTCATCGTCGCATGGTTGCTGAACAAAAGCGGCCAGACTCAACCACGAGTTCTCGCGGTGCGCCCCGGCACTGATCGACGTTTCGATCACATTCGATTTCCATGGGACTGATTATTCTTCCCCGTCCTTTTTGACCATTTCCTTGTATCGCTTCTGGAACTTGGCCACCTTCGGACCCACCACAGCCGCGCAGTAAGGATTGTCAGGGTTCTGAGCAAAGTAGTCCTGATGGTAGTCCTCGGCCGGATAGAATTTTTTCATCTCTTCGATCGTCGTCACAATCGGATCGTCGAAGTCGCCTGACTTGTCGAGTTCGGCGATGACCTTTTTTGTTGCCTCCTTCTGGGCTTCATCGTGGAAGAAGACCGAGGAGCGATATTGAGTTCCTACGTCGGCGCCCTGGCGGTTCTTCGTTGTCGGATCATGAGTGTGGAAGAAGACGTCCAGCAATTGCTCGAAAGTCACCTTGGATGGATCGAATTCAATCTGAATCACTTCCGCGTGTCCGGTCAGCCCGGTGCAGATGTCTTTGTAGGTGGGATTTGGCTTCACGCCGCCCGTGTACCCGCTGACAACTTTCAGAACTCCGCGACATTTCAAAAACACAGCTTCCGTACACCAGAAACAGCCTCCGCCAAAAGTCGCCAAGTGAGTCTTTGGCTTTTCTGTCTTCTTCTCATCAGTACCAGTCATGGCGTTTCCTTCCTGTCTTTGCCGTGGTGAGTACGGGCCAAACGATGAACAGGCCCATCATAGTTTCTCAGTGCGAGGTTGGTCCACCGCCGAGAGTGATTCTGCACGTCACAACGCCGGGGCACGACGGTGATCTTGTCCGCCAGCCACTGAGCGATCCATTTTGTGAATCCTAACCGACTTCTCGCCTCATGGAAACGAGTCCGAGATTCCGCCGATGGGGTTAACACGGGTTGCTCGTGATTTCGGCAATTATCGCCGCATCAAAATCAGCGTTTTTTTCGTTCCCGGTGAAGAACGTTCAGGCGTTCTCACGCCGCCAACTTCAGGTAAATCGTGGAGTCAACGCGTTTCAATCACCGCGAATGCTGCCCCGCAGCGTGAATCTGCATTTCCCGCCAACGGCGAAGTCTGCCGAAGTTTCAAGCTCCACACTCACTCGCCGGAGAACTCACAATCGGAAGAAGCGTAAAGTTTGCGCCAAACAGGCGTCGATCAGATCGATACTATCGTTTTTTTTTGATTAGGACTCAACAGATCAATGATCTGCAAAACCAGTGTCGCGCGTCAAAACCTTTGACGCATCCTGTTTTTGTGGCGATCAGCACCGAGGGCTGAATTATGACTGACATTCTTGGCCAGACTCTTCAAAAGATATCATCGCCGCAGACCTCTATTCCGGCCCAAAACCCGCTTCACTCAAATTTGGTCGCTGCTTCAGACGTTGCATTGCCTGAACCAGGGATCATCGAAGAATCTCCTGAGAATACACTCCCCACGACTCCTGAATGGATCCCTGTGACTGTTTCGGCAGCGACACTTCCAAACGCTCTGCAGTATCTGCTCAGTCATCGACGTCAGACGGCTGCGATCATCATCGCGGTCTGCATTGCGGTGTTCTGGTTCGATGGCGGCTCCTCTGCCGTTGACGTCAACTCTGCTCACAGTGATTCCGCTCAAGCGAACGCGGCTGACGAAGAGCTGATGCTGGACGAGTTCGACGCCATTGAAGTCTCGCCTCTCAGAGAGCCCGCGGAGCCATCGGACATTGCCGCGGCAGATCCGTTTCCTCTGACCATTCCGCAGATGGAATCTGACGCAGCACAGATGCAGGTTTCAAGTCAGGCCTCCGAGCATCCTCTGCTCAATGAACGTATCGGTGATATTCGCAATCAATCGGCCTTGCAGTCAGATTCAAATGGCAGTCTTGAATTTCCTGCTCAGCCATCTTCGGATAACTCACCACCGGCCATTCCTCGCCCTGTAAGGTTCACTGGCCGCATTCAGCCTCTCAACTAGATCTGCAGACAAGTCCCATGTACGAATCGTTCTGGAAGCTGAGTAGCAAGCCGTTCTTTCACTGGTCTGAGTCAGCTCGGTTTTATCGCAGTAAGTCGCATCATGCTGCGCTGCTTCGACTCAAGTATGGCCTCGAGAATTTTCCGGGACCCGGACTGGTGATCGGACTGTCGGGCACAGGCAAGTCTACGCTGGCACGCACCTTTGCAAGCGACAATGCGGAGTTTCGTCCCTTCGCGCATGTCGTCTTTCCGGCTCTGGGATGCGATGACCTGCTGAGACTCATTGCCGCTGAGCTGTGTGGCAACGTGGTTCCGGATGGCGCTGGCACAGATGCTGTATTACGGCAGATTCAGAATAGCCTCAAACAGTATGCAGGACGAGGGCAACGGCCGCTCCTATGTATTGATGACGCGCATTTGTTGTCCGACGATGCGTTGCAGTTCGTGGTTCAGCCGCTGCTGAACATGTCGGAATCAGACGACTCCACACGCCTGTCCATTCTGCTGCTGGGCCTGCCCGCACTGTCTTCTCGACTACGGAAGGTCGGGGAACTCAGCGAACGCATTGCCGTGACGACTCCTCTGTCCGGTTTCACGGCTGCAGAGACCGCCGACTATGTGACGACGGCACTGACACGAGTAAACGGCCGGGATGATATTTTTTCTCCCGCAGCGTTGAATCGGTTGTTTGAGGTCACGGCCGGGAACCCTCGCCGCATCAATCGTCTCTGCGATATGGCGCTGCTGGTTGGTTATGCCGAACAGCTAGCTCAGATCACGGAAGCTCACATTGACGCCGTCGGTGCGGAGTTGTTGCCTGCAGCCGCTTGAGGATGGTTTTCTGCGGCTTATGTCTCTGAAAGAATCGGCTTGATGGCGCTCCACCGAATTCGACTGGCCGCACCATGGGAAGTGCGCCTTGTGACGGCGCTGGTTGCAGAGACGGACGCGACATCGTCAACATGCAAACTTCCGTTCGCGCTGAACGATGTTGGTGTTAATGACGCCGTTTCAGACTCCGACACGATTGTGCTTACTCGGAAGTTTCATCGCCCCAGCGGTCTCGTTGAATCGACTCGAGTCTTCATCGAGATTGAACTGGACGACGTCGGCTCTTCGACGTCACTTAAGACTGTGCTGCTGAACAAAGTCGCCCTTTCATTCTCTGACGACCGATCCGGGGCGAATGGTGTGCCGCATATCGATGTGTCGGGACGGCTGTTAGCTTTTAACGTGCTTCAGTTGCAGTTCCCGGTTGCTGCCGGCCAGACTCCCGTCCGCTTGATTTCAGTGAGCCTGCTGATCGAAGAGTAGGCGGTTGCCGATTAACGAGCGGAAATAGAAGCGACCGCCTTCGATTGAGGTTGAAAGCGGTCGCGTGGTGGATGTTTGTAGGATCGTGCCTGAAATTCCCGATCATAGCTCCTATTCAAGCTCTCCGCGGACTTTTTCCAGCAGAGCCTTTGTGGCTTTGATACCAGCGAATTCGTCCAGCATGCTGCCTTCGTATTCGATGCCCACGTACCCGCTGTAACCGGCATCAAGCACGATTTTCATCATCTTCTTGTAGTCGGTTTTCGTCTCGTTTCCATCGGCCCCGAAGTCATGTGACTTTGCGCTGACGGCTTTCGCAAATGGCATCAGTTCGGTGACGCCTTTGTAGCGGTCGTAGAATTCATTGTCCTTGATTCGGAAATTGCCGAAGTCTGGCAGAGTTCCACAGTTCTTCAGATCAACCTTCTTCATTACTCCGGCCAGCCATTCGCCGTTCGACGACAAACCGCCGTGATTCTCGACGATCACGTTGAGGCCGTGCTCTGCCGCAAACTCCGCAAGGGCTCGCAAACCATCAGCCGCGCGATACTGCTGTTCTTCATAGGTGCCCGCACTGCCAGCGTTGACTCGGATCGAATGGCATCCCAAAGTCTTTGCGGCTTCGACCCACTTGTAATGATTCTCGACTGCCTGAGTTCTCTTCTTCAGATTCGGGTCACCCAGATTTCCTTCGCCATCAACCATGATCAACACTTGCTTGACGCCATTATCTGCAGCTCGTTTATTCAGCTCAGCAAGGTACGCCTGGTCCTCAGCTTTGTCTTTGAAAAACTGGTTGACATACTCAATTGCCTCAATGCCAAACTCTTTCTTTGCAGTGAGAGCAAAGTCGAGGTTGTCCAGTTTCCTGGCGAAGATCGTCTTGTGAAGTGACCATTCGGCCAGAGAAATCTCAAACTTTGCTGCGGGCTTAAGCCATGCGGCTGAGGCGGATGAACCCGCAGCGGCTGCGGCAACTGAGGCCGCCAGGAACGATCGACGTGACAACGGAGTGGTCATAAGGAATACTCTTTCAAGAGAGATCAGGAAAACAACAGAAGTCCGCGTGAGTGATCGAGCCTACCATAACACTGACGCTTCTCGCGCCGAAGCAAAGCACACAGACTATACTCTGAGCGGTGGGAACTAGTCGTAGCCGGATTCGTGGGAATTCGGATGCGTTTCATGGTGACACCCCGAATTCTTACGAATCCGGCTACTGCTCTGTCAACCTTTAAAGTTGGGGTTGAATTGTATTTGTACGACGGACTTCCAGTCCGTCGGCGGTGACCTTTGTCGACGGACTGGAAGTCCGTCGTACCCGAAAATTGAGCCTTGACAGAGCACTAGTGTAGTGTC
>CAMAXD010000206.1 GCA_945861975.1 Candidatus Kuenenia stuttgartensis
CGAGTTGTTTCTGAGAAGCAACCGAACCTCGATCCCTTCTTTGTTTCCTCCCTGCTGAACTGCCACGAAAGGACTTGATCATGTCGATCAGCAATCTTCAGCTCGAACGTCAACTGCTGGAATCCGATGCCGGACAAGCCGTTTATGACGCTCTCATTCAGGCCAATGTGGACCTGAGAACCGTCTCTCTCGAACTCGTTAAAGACATGCTGCGTGCCGAACATCGGCACCGAAGTCTCATGGGCTATTCTGCCACGCGAGTCTGTTTTTCGTGACGTTGAAGACGTTACTTGAACTCCGCCGCGGCAAGACGTCCGGCGTTTTTTGTCTCGTGGGACTATTCTGTGCGCGGTCACGATTGAAGCAACGCTGCCAATGATGTATCCCGCGAACGCTCGGCCTCAATTCCTGCCGTGCAAGAATAAGCAGTCCGTGAGTGAGCGTTTGCTGTTCTGCTTACCGAGGCCGCTCGTTAAACAGGCTCCCGGGAAGATGCAGTTCGGGCCGAGGAATCGGATGCGATGAGTGCACAGCAGTTTTGACCGAGGGCCATCCGGTTTTTAGTACAAACACGACCACGCTTTGTCCGTTGAGCAGATACCGATCCTCATGCGAATAGGCCGGTGTCTCTGATGCGGAAAGGCTGGTATCTGTCCAGGTGACCCAGCGTTCAGAGGGCTTGTGTCGAGGGAGCTGGAACTGGACGGGCTCATGTTGAGAATTGAATAACGCCAGCAGAGTATCTCCGACAATTGGTTCGCCACGTTCGTCGACTTCATCGATCGACTCACCATTCAGTCGCATCCCGAGGGCTCTAAGGCCGGATCGCCATGCAGAATCAGCGATCTCGTGGCCATCCTGCGTCAGCCAGGAAATGTCTTTCACGCCCGCTCCGCGAATTCGTCGGCCCAGAAAGAAATTGCGGCGACTCAGAACGGACTGAGACCGACAAAGTTCCGTCATTCGCTGGCAGAACTGCAGGAACTCGGTTTGCTCCGTGTCCAGATCCCAGTTCAACCAGCTCAGCTCATTGTCCTGACAGTAAGGGTTATTGTTTCCGCCCTGAGTCTGGCCGATCTCATCGCCGCCGCGAATCATGGGCACGCCCTGTGATAACAACAGTGTCGCCATCAGGTTTCTTCGCTGTCGAAGTCGCAAAGTTTTAATATCCGGATCTGCCGTTTCGCCCTCGACGCCACAGTTCCAGTTGTTGTTGTGGCTGTCGCCATCTCGATTGTCTTCAAGATTGGCGTGGTTACGTTTTTCCTGGTAGGTCACTAAATCTTTCAGCGTGAACCCATCGTGAGAGGTAATGAAGTTGATACTCGCATATGGCTTTCGGCCGTTGTGTTGATAGAGATCGCTGCTTCCCGTCAGCCGCGTGGCAACTTCGCTGATGAGGCCGCCATCACCAGCCCAGAATCGACGAATCGTGTCGCGATAGCGGCCATTCCATTCGGACCACAGATGCGGGAAGTTGCCGACCTGGTAACCCCCGCTTCCCAAATCCCAGGGCTCTGCAATGAGCTTAACCTGTGATAGAATCGGATCCTGCAGGATGATGTCGAAGAAGGCGCTGAGTTTGTCGACGTCATGCAGTTCTCTGGCCAGCGCGCTGGCCAGGTCGAAGCGAAATCCATCGACGTGCATCTCCAGCACCCAATAACGGAGGCTGTCCATGATTAACTGCAGAACACGAGGAGTCTGCATGTTCAGCGTATTACCGCAGCCCGTAAAGTCCTGATAATAGCGACGATTATTGGGCATCAGGCGATAGTACGATGCATTGTCGATGCCGCGCATCGACAGTGTTGGTCCTTTTTCATTTCCCTCGCCCGTATGATTATAGACGACATCGAGGATCACTTCGATTCCTTCCTCGTGCAGCCGCTTGACCATGCTTTTGAATTCATGGATGACTTCATCTGGCTGGCTGGCCGCCGAATATCGAGTATCCGGCGCAAAGAACGAGAGGGTGTTGTAGCCCCAGTAATTGCAAAGCCCATGTGAGACGAGATGGCGGTCGTCCACGTGGTAGTGAACTGGCAGCAGTTCGATGGCCGTGATCCCCAGTTTCTTCAGGTGATCAATCGTTGCTCTTGAAGCCAGGCCAGAATAAGTTCCACGCAGTTGAGGTGCGATGTCCGGGTGTCGCTTCGTCTGACCCTTCACGTGAGTTTCATAGATGATCGTTTGGTGCCACGGAGTCCGCGGTGGTCGATCATTGCCCCAGCGAAACTGAGGATCCACGACAACGGCCAGCGGTGCACACCATGCGCTGTCTCTGTCATCGAAACTAAGGTCTTCGGCAGAATCGCCGATCCGAAATCCAAACATCGCGTCAGACCAGCCGATGCCTCGCCCGATCGCTCTGGCGTAGGGATCGAGGACAACTTTGTGAGCATTGAAACGATGCCCGGCGGCAGGGTCGTACGGACCATGCACGCGATAGCCATAAAGCTGCCCCGGGCGAATATCCGGAAGATATCCATGCCAGACTCGATCCGTTTGCTCCTTCAGGTGAACGGTGTGAGTCTCCGTCCGATCTGTGACGGATGAAAAGAGGCAGAGCTCAACTTTGGAGGCGTGCTCCGAAAACAGAGCAAAATTGACACCGCCCCCGTCCCATGTCGCGCCCAGAGGATTCGGCTTACCCGGCCAGACTCTTGGTTCCATATCGCTGTCGCAATCTGTCAAGAAGTTCTCATCGAACCCTGTCGTACATCTTTACCGTCAACTCTCAAGAATTCAGGGTGTTCAAATGAGCAGTTAATCGCTTTCTTGCTACTTTGCCTGTTTGGAATGTAGCGAATATGCAGATCCACAGGGATTCAGGGTTGCCTATTGAGGTCCCGAATCCCAGACCATGGACAGGATGGCACTAGGTTTGGACCGATATCACAGACCAGAGAGCTCTGCGACAGGACCGATTGTTCGCGCGCAGACAAGTGTCTTTGGCGAATTGGTCGACCTGAGGGGATTTCTGTTTGACTCTGTTTTTTCCAGAGCTTCTTATATCCCGTTTGGGCGAATTGGCTAGTCTGGCTGGATTTGTCGCCGTCGTTTGTGTCGTCCCGAGAGGGGTATGAGTTCCCTATGAAGCATGCAATCTACAAAGTTTTTGCGGTCTTCATCACCGTTGTGGCCGTGTCCATGATGGGTGCTGCGTTGGCGACGTTCTTTGTTCATCCGGACGCGCGGGCGGAAATGAACACGCCGGCAATGATGAATTACTCATTCGAAGAAGTCCCGGGCGAGGTTCCGAAGTGGACTGTGACCCGTCGCTTCAGCAATAACCCTGCGGATCCGGCCGAGCGTGGAAATGTAGGATCTTTCAGTTCTCCCTACGAAGCGTTGATCAAAGCTCATGGCGACCTGAAGAATTATCTTTCGCAGCAGTCTACTGCCATGGCAACTCAAAAAGCGACCGCTGATTCAGAGGCCACTCTGTTCGAAGCAAGTCAAGCTCAGGACGTTGCTGCAATGAAAGAGCGAGCCGCCCAGTTGAAGGTCGCGGCCGATCAACTTGCAACGTTGCTGCAGACTCGCTCCGAAGAGCTTCAGGCGTTGTCAGTTAAGTCTCGCGAAACGCGTGAAGAAACAGCGGCACGCAGAACCGATGTGCTGAGACTGCGACATGAACTTGAGGAAGCTCGCACAGATTTGTTTCGGCTGACAGCCATTCGACGTGATTTAATGGATCGTCTGGTGCGAATAGAGATAGAGAATCAGGGGATGAAGGACCGGCATGCACAACTTGGCGGAGATCCGGTGGCTGCTGTTCCGGCTGATTTAGGTCAATAGTTAATGGTAGTGGAACCGGGTGATCCAAAGTTGGCCTGCCAGTTTCGGAGGTCGTGTCTTTCCCGGTGCATGGGCAATGGGTTGTCTTGTTGCCTTTGTTTATTAAGTTACGAAATTCTTGTGATCGTTTTTGAACCTGGCGCAGGTTTGTGCGGAGCAGCTCGATGAACAATGTCGTCGGCAAGATCCTGATCGTTTTGCAGTTGGTCTTCAGCCTGTGCTTTATGTGCTTTGCTGGTGCAGCCTACACGTTTCATGAAGGCTGGAAGAATCGCGCGACCACTGCAGAGGATAAACTGAAGAATACAAATCTGCAGCTTACAGAAGCTCAGACCTCGCGTCAGCAGCTTGAAGAAAAGCTGACGGCCGATGTCAAGACTCAGACTGAACGAGCTGTCATGGCTGAGGCCAAGGTGACAGGACTTGAAACCAGTCTGGCTCAGGCTCTGGGTAACCTTGCGAATGCTGAACAGCAGCGAGACAAGCATCTTGCGGATCTGGCCATTGCTCAACAGGAGGCTCAGGCGCGAATCTCGGAAACGACAGATGCTCGCAGCGAGAACCTGCGATTGAATGATCGAGTCGTTGATGGGATCTCTGTGCGACGTTCGCTGGAAGATCAAGTGCTTGAGTTGCAGGGCAAGATTAACGAAGCAGTGCGACGCGAACAGGCAAACATCGAAAAGCTTGAACGGTTGCGGGGCGTTCTGAGCAAGAACAATCTGGATTGGGAAGAAGCTGTGAAAGGGCCGGTTCTTCCGGTCTCGGAAAAAGTAAACGGCGTCGTAAGGGCAGCCCGTAAGAACGCATCTCGTTCGGCAGAACTTGTCGAAATCTCCGTCGGCAGTGATGACGGAATCTCCAAGTCAATGCGGCTGATCATCTACCGCGGTGCCAAGTTCATCTGTGAGATCGAAGTGACCGAGGTTTATCCGGACGTTGCCGTCGGCCGGGTTATTGAAGAAACACGTAACGGCTCAATTGAACGGGGCGACAATGTCACGACAAAACTCTGATCCAACGATCTATGACGGCCTGATGTTTGTCTCCCTCGGGGCAGTCATCATCGGGATCGTTTTTCTGGTGCTCTCGCTGAATGGTTACGGCTGGTCCAGTGGTGGCTGATCGGCGTGCTTTGCACAACGAAAAGCCGCAATGTGGAATGATGCGCAAATGAAAACGCCCCGAGTACTGCTCGGGGCGTTTCTTTTACTTTGTCAATCGGCGTTCGGAATTATTCAGCCGCCTTGACCCCCGGGAAAGCATGTCCTGTTGCTTCCATGCTCACAGAATACAGAGACTTTCTGGCGGTGACATAAAGCGTCTTTCGGTCCGCACCACCGAATGTGACATTGGCTGGCTGTTCCGGGAAAGCGATCACTCCAAGAATCTTCCCGTCCGCACTCACAACCTGGATGCCCAGTGCAGAGGTGATGTAGAGATTACCGGCCGTATCAATGGTCAGCCCGTCGCCGCCACCATTTGTTGCCCCCGGTGCCTGCTTCAGTTCGCAGAGTAGTTTTGGCGCTCCGAGTTTTCCCGGGGCTTCCACTGGATAAGCCCACATCTCTTTTTCCATGCTCGGAACGACGTACAGAGTCTTCTCATCAATTGAGAGAATCACTCCGTTGGGAGCTTTGCGGTCTTCGATCAATCGAGTCACTTTGCCATCCGCCGCGCGGTAATAAACGGCTTCTGTTCCCTGAGGCCACGGGTCCGGAGCACGGAATCGCGGGTCAGTAAAATAGATTCCTCCGGACTGATCAATCACAAGATCGTTCGGAGCGTTGAATCGCTTATCGCCGTGCTTGTCAGCGAGGACTGTTTCCTTAGCGTCCTTGAGACTGAATTCTTTCAGACGTCCGTCCATTTCGCAGGCCAGAAGTCGATCACCAACGATCATCAGGCCGTTGCAGTGTCCGGATGGCTCAACGAATACCGACAGCGTTCCGGCACTGTCCAGTTTGTGAATTCGGTTCTTCGGGATGTCTGTGAAATACAGATTCCCCTGGCTGTCTGCCGCCGGACCTTCGGTGAATTCAAAACCCGTTTGCACTTGTTTGACTTCACCCGTTGGTCCAACACCCGGGATGACTTCCGCTGCCGCAGTCATACCGCTGAGCAGTAAAAAAGCTGCTAAACTCTGCCTGATCATATTCGCACCTGATTCTTATTCGTGTTTGAGTAGAGAAACCTGTTGTGCCAGCGTTCCGCTTGTCACACCCTGCCATTTGCTGCCGGCACGCTGGCCGCGATCGATTCCTATGATCGCGATTCGCCGGTAATCCATCCGCGGCCGTCCCAGTTGATGACCTGCCCAAGGAACTCCACAAGTCCCTTTGAGAACTCCGCAAACAGATGCTCGCCCTTCTCCGGAGTTGCCAGTTGAGGTGACCCCATATGACCAGGCACGGTTCGGTCTTTGGTTGTCCAGCCGCGATAGGCTGGTTCAAATCCAAAATCAACGCTGACAGTTTCCAGAGTCTTCACGTCTTTCTTGACGAGATGAGGAGCGATCCTCTGGATCATGGAAGTTTCGAATTCACAGGCATGACCCATTGAGCGTTGCACGAGATCACTGCGAGTTTCCCATGGTTTTGCATAATCCCAGTAGGTTGAAAACAGCAACAGCAGGTCGTTGCGATCACGATAACGCTGACGTGCCTCAAACACGGCCTGTTTGCCGGGAATGATATTTCCCCCGTGACCATTCACGAACACGATTCTACGGAACCCGTGAATGATGCCGTTCTCCATGGCTTCGCCCAGCAGATCGAGATACGTTCGCGGACGAGCGGAAAGCGTTCCACAGAAGTCCATGTGATGGTCGGAGTTCCCCAGCCATTGCAGAGGAGCAAACAGAACTTTGTCATTCAATTCTTCGGAAACTCGGCGAATGACTTCTCCCAGCAACATGCTGTCTGTCGCGACCGGAAGATGGTGCCCATGTTGTTCAATGGCAGCCACCGGAATCACCAGTGGAGTATGCGGAGCCAGGGCCTTGATCTCGGGCCATGTCAGATCAGTCCAGTTCATGTATCGGTTCCTGATGATGTGTATTGAAAAGACCTCGAAACGATAGCAACTTGGCCTCGCTCACGAAACCACCGCGTTCAATTCTGCCAGCAGCCGTTCAATATCGGCCAGTGTGTTGTAACCATGAATAGCAATTCGAATTCGCCCGGCCTGATGCATCACGTGGATATTCTTTGCCAGCAAATGCTGGTGAATGCGAGCTGCGTCCGGATGTCGAAACGCCATGATCCCGGCCAGATGTCCGGAAAGATTCGGAGTAATCAGGTCCACGGGCAGTTTTGAAAGTCCTTCGAGGCACATGCTGACCAATGGATCTGCAGCGGCGGCGATCTTGTCGACTCCTGACTCACAGATGTAGTCCAGTCCCGCACGGATGGCATAAATGGCAGGATAGTTAGGCATCCCCACAGCAAAGCTTGCGGCTCCGGGTTTGCTGACGGCCTGTTCGAATCGACCAGCGCCGAAGGCATCATTCAGGTTGAACCATCCACCGGCAGGGACCGTCCATTCCTGCGCGCGACGACTTGGTACCCCAACCAGTCCACCGCCGTGAGATGCCAGAATCCACTTATGAGTACTACTGACAATCAAATCGGCTTCGCGAAGATCCAGCGGAACTCTTCCCAGAGCCTGAGTCACATCAACAGACAGCAGTGAATCAGAGTGTGCTCGAACCGCTGCGGCAACCTCCGGCAATGAGATCCGATGTCCGTTAAAGAAACTAACGAGCGATGTATTGACCAGTCGCGTGCGTGAACTCAGCAGAGGAATCAGATCTTCGGTCCGCAACGCCCAGTCTCGCGCACGCCAGACTTTGACGGTGGCTCGACTTTCCTTCTGCAGCCACGGTGTTGCCCCGGCCGGGAAATCCAGATCGTTGATCACGATCTCGTCGCCCTCTTTGAGTCGCAGGGCCATGGCCGCGAGGTTGTAAGCTTCTGACGAGCAGGAGCAAATAGCAATCTCCGACGGCGTGAGTCCATACAACTCGGCCGTTCGCTGGCGAGCAGCCTCCCACTGAGCCGCGTGGGGGATTCGACCATCCATGCCTTTTTGCTTATCCGCAAAGTACTGTTGCAAAGCGACCCCCACAGAGCGTGGCGGAATCCCTTCGGCTGCGGAATTCAGATAGGTGATACCGGTCAGCGACGGGAAATCTTTAGCTCGCGTTTCTGGTGTCAGCATCGATTTGCCTTTCATCGTAAAGTTTGAACCGGACCCTAATGAGTTCCGGTCGATGGAATTCAGCATCCCGAGGCATGCATCAGTCCGCGCATGTAGCCGTAGGCGAAGAGTCTACCAAGCATCGTATAGCCGGGCTCGCCATCATCTTCGCCAACCATTTGGGGCACGTGATCAGGTCGCATAGGGCCACGAAAGCCAATTTCCCGATAGGCTCGCATCGCCGCAGCCATATCAGTTGGGCCGTTGTCATGAAAGGTTTCCGCAAACGACTCCGGACTCCCCACGACATCTCGAAAATGCACGTAACGAATATGTTTTCCCAGATGGCGAATCGTATTGGGGACATCCACGTTCATCGTGGCAAAGGACCCCTGACAAAAGCAGATGGCATTGGATGGGCTTGGAGCCAGTTGCATCAATCGTTCAAATCCCGCCACATTGTGCATGATCCGCGGCTTCCCCAGCAGTTGCGGCAAAGGCGGGTCGTCCGGATGCATCGCCAGAGTTACTCCGCATTTTTCCGCGACAGGAAGCAGTTCGTTGAGCAGGCGCTCCAGTTGTTCCCACAGCTTTTCCGGCGTGAGTCGTTTTGCCAGCTCATCGAAGTGAGAGTTGGGGGCTTTGTAGCCCAGCAAAACGGCTTGTTCGACATCAGCAAGATGAAATGCTGTGACCTTCGCGCCGCCGCGTTCTGGTGCATCAAGTCGAGTGCGACACCAGTCAGTGCCTGCCATAAAGTTGTAGCACAGAAGTCGAATATCCAGATCAGCCATCTGACGAATCAGAGTTTTCATCGCGGCAACTTCGGTGCCATCATCAACACCCAGTTTGATGTTCTCGATCGGCAAATAACCTTCGACGACCGACAATTGCAGCCCAAACGAGGCAATTCTTTCCTGTGCTTTCTTCAGCACGGCAGCATCAGGGCCCGGATAGCGATGCACGACGTCTGTGACTCCGCACTGTGCCGCCAGTTGCAGATTTTCATCAGAGATTGGTGTTAAAACAGTCCCCAGCCGCATGTCCCAAATTCTCCTTTTCAGCTATCTCTGTCGCGCTACCATTGCAGCACAATTCCACTGGAGCAGCGATGCAGTTTTTCTTCTGTCTGCAGGACCAGTTGACCTTCATCATCGATGCCAATGCAGACGCCGGTGACGGTCTGATCGGCCAGTTGAAGAGTCACGGTTCGTCCCGTCAGTATGTTGTGACGATTGGCTTCGGAGAGTGCCAGTCTGGGATGGGTCGTCAACTGACTGATTCGAAAATCGAGACGCTGCAGGATTTCGATCAGGATGGCGGTCAGATCGAAAGACTTCCCCTGAAGATCAAACAGCGAAGTGGCCCTTTGCGCAACCTCGGCCGGTGCGCCGCTGAGTGAATTGTTGACGTTGACGCCAACGCCAACCAGGACACCCTGCCGATTTCCATGGCTATGTTGCTCAACCAGAATGCCGCAGATTTTTTGTTCACCCGACAGAACATCGTTCGGCCATTTCAGAGCAAATTCCTGCTGAGGTGCATGCGTCTGCAGAGCATCGCGAACGGCCAGGCCTGCAGCCAGTGAGACCATCGGACGACGTTCTGGTGCCATTGGCAACTCACCAGCGTCGACGACCAAAGTAAACGCCAAAGCGCCGCCAGATGACCACCAGACATTCCCCTTGCGACCTCGCCCGGCTGTCTGTTCACTGGTGAGCACCAGAGCCGGCGATACATTCAACAAGGGCTGCAAAAGCTCCAGCGCTGTTGTGCTCGTGGACGGAAGCGTGTGATGATACTCCACATGCTGAACGCTCGTCTCTGCGATCAGTCGATCAAAATCAAAGTGTGCTGGCGCAGAGCGACTCATGGGCGATCAATCAACAAAGACAAATTCACTGAGATTGAAGAGCAATCGGCACAATGCAGCCATTCCATGCTCTGCGGCAAATGCCTTCATGCGAGCGATCTCTGCTTCGTTTGGGTCACGGCCCGTGACCAGCAGAAACGCTCGATGAATTTGTTCTTCTGAGAGTGTCGTCTCCTGACTTAGTCGCGTTGCAAAATGTCGAGCCATGCTGACGTTGAAACGATTGTTCAACAGCGACAACGCCTGCAGAGCAGTTAACGTTTCATGACGTCGAGGAGTGCTTTGTGATGAGTCCGCGCAGTCCAGTGTGGTCATAAATGGATCAGGCTGGCTGCGCACGATAAATCGATAAACACTGCGGCGATGCGAGCGGACATCTTCCGGATCAAACTTATTGTATTCGTAGTGAGGAGAATGCTCAGGCTTCTCCAGTTCGAACAAATAAAAACCGGGGCCGCCCATTTCTGGATTCAATCGGCCACTGACGGCCAGAAGAGAGTCACGGATTTCTTCCGCCTCCAGTCGTCGTCGATTCATCCGCCAGAGAGACTGATTCTCGCCGTCAATTGTCTCCGCCGCTGCGTTACTGTCTGAAGACTGGCGATAAACAGAACTGGTGACAATGAGTCGATGCAGGGACTTGATCGATTGTCCGTTCTTCAGAAACTCCAGCGCGAGCCAGTCCAGCAATTCGGGATGACTTGGCTGCTGGCCCATGCGACCAAAGTCGTTCGGTGAATCGACGATCGCACGACCGAAATGATATTGCCAGATGCGATTGACGATGGAACGCCAC
>CAMAXD010000207.1 GCA_945861975.1 Candidatus Kuenenia stuttgartensis
TGAATCCGACTCTTCAAACATGGCGCTGTCCAGCCAGGCGGCTGTTATTCAGCGACGTGGTCTCTTGGATGGTTGACAGGTTCACGCGTCCCTAATCGTCCCTGACATCCCTAATCGTCACACAATTGCCGTCCGCACACCTGCGGGGTGTCTGAGCGCATCGCTTCCGCACATGCGGCATTCGTAGACCGAGCCATGTGCACACGACTCCGAGCAGAGGAGAATCTCGTCACTTGCTGAGTTTCCTGTCTGGTGATCGAGCTTAAACACGCGAAAAACGACAAGCGGAACTCAGCGGTTTTAGTGAAAGAACTGCAGGCTGCGACACGCGATGTGTGGCCCTTTACCGTGTTCCGGCTCCAGATTGTTCTGTCTCGGCACACTGATTGCCATTGTGAGGATTGTGCGTCGTCACACGCCGTCAGGTCCCCACCAATGAAGGAGCAGTCATGAAAACTCAGTTCACGCCATTTCGATTTCTCTCCAAACGGACAATCCTTTCCACACTGTGCGTAGGGGTGATTTTGCCTGTGGCTCTCGCCGCAAAATCTCAGGATGAACCCAAAAAGGGACCGATTCAGGTCAGCATGCGTTCCAAGCTGGAAGCGACTTCGAAAGTGCTCGAAGGTTTGGCTTTGGAAGATAAAAAGCTGATTCATGAAGGCGCTGAAGCTTTGACTGCGATCAGCAAGGCAGAAGTTTGGCAGGTGTTGCGTGACACCGAATATCGCGAGCATACTCAGTCATTTCGCACTGCCATTCGACGACTGGACGAAGCTGCTCAGAAGTCTGAATACGCATCCGCACAACTGGAATGGTTGTCCGCCAACAAAAGTTGCTTCGATTGCCATAACCACATTCGTGCGGAGCGGAAGTAATGGGTGACTAACTCAAAATCGACTCGACAACTTTGCCATGGATATCCGTTAAACGAAAATCTCGGCCCTGGTAGCGATAAGTCAGACGTTCGTGGTCGAACCCCATGCAGTGCAGGATCGTCGCGTTGATGTCGTGAACATGCACAGGGTCGCGCACGATGTTGTAGCCGTAATCGTCGGTCTGCCCATGCACATGTCCGGGGCGAATTCCGCCGCCAGCAAGCCACATGGAATAACAGCGGCCGTGATGATCGCGGCCGTAGTTTTCCTGAAGTCCTCCCTGGCCGTAAACAGTGCGGCCGAATTCACCGCCCCAGATAATCAGAGTGTCCTCCAGCATTCCTCGCTGCTTCAGATCCGCGATCAAAGCCGCCTGTGGCTGATCGATATCATGGCACTGTTTTGGCATATTGGTCGGAAGTCCGCCGTGCTGATCCCAGCCACGGTGATAGAGCTGTACGAATCTCACACCCTTCTCAAAAAGTCTGCGAGTTAACAGGCAGTTTGCCGCAAAGGTGCCGGGCTTTTTTGCTTCTTCGCCGTACAACTGAAAAGTGGCCTCCGTCTCCTTCGATGTATCGATCAGGTCCGGCACTGACGACTGCATGCGAAACGCCATTTCGTACTGAGCGATTCGCGTGGCGATCTCCGGATCTCCGGACTCCTGCAGTTGCTTTTGATTCATCGCGGAAATGCTGTCGAGCATCTTGCGGCGCAGATTACGATTCATGCCTTTGGGGTCCGACAAATACAGGACCGGATCGCCCGCACTGCGAAGCTTGACGCCCTGATGGCTGGATGGCAGAAAACCGCTGCCCCAGAGTCGTTCAAGAAGTCCCTGATTGGCATCGGCCCCGCTGCCGTGAGAAATCAGTACCAGAAAGGCCGGCAAATCTTCTGCTTCACTACCCAAACCATAACTGGCCCATGCGCCGAGTGATGGTCGTCCGGGTTGTTGTGAACCTGTCTGAATGAATGTGATGGCGGGATCGTGATTAATGGCTTCGGTGTGCATTGAGCGGATCACACAGATGTCGTCGGCGACTTTTCCTGTGTAAGGCAGAAGTTCACTGATCCGCAGGCCGGATTGCCCGCAGCTCTTGAAACCAAATTTCGGCGCGATGACGGGAAAGCTGGACTGGCCAGACGTCATTCCAGTGAGACGTTGCCCTTGACGAATGGAATCCGGCAACTCGGTTCCGTGCAGTTTCTTCAGTTCCGGTTTCTCGTCCAGCAGTTCCAGATGCGACGGCCCGCCGGATTGAAACAGGTAGACGACTCGCTTTGCTCTGGGGGCAAAATGAGTCAAACCAACATCTGCGTGGGCGGATGTCTGCATCAGCGAAGCCAATGCCGCCGAACCGACAGCCGATTTCAGTATTGTTCTGCGAGTTGTCATGAATGCTCTCCGGCCCTGCAAATATCGACACGGTCGTCACACCGTGCCTCGCATGTCTCGCGGCATCCTCGCTGATAATTGAATGAGCAGGACGCTGACATGGGTTGAATGGTGAGAGTATACACAAGTCTCAGCAAGGGAAAACACTTCGTGACAAATCACGCACCGCCATGTACAAACTGAAGACACCAAATGGGGCGATGTTTGGGGCAGTCGCGAATGATTGTAAGGCTGGAATCCACTCGTAATTGCGATTTGCCGACATTCAGCACTGCACTCACGCTGTTGAATTCAGATTCGCCTGTTTGCAAATCCATTTCGCATTCGACAAACTACGGCCGCTAAGATCCAACCGCCTGCCAGAGTGAAAACGCACATCGTCTGATGTCGATTGCCACTCGGCCATCCGCCAATTCTTCCTGCCTGGGCCTCAATTATTCCTACCTGAGCCCCGATTTTGACTGCTTGAGATTGTTCCATGATGAAACTTGTGATCACACTTGTGAGCCTGATGTTCATTGGCGATTGGCCGCAGTTTCGAGGACCGAATTCTGATGGACACGTCACGGGGCCAGAAACTCCTCTGCAGTGGTCCGAAACAGAGAACGTCGTGTGGAAAGTTCCCGTCGCCGGGCTGGGCTGGTCCTCGCCTTCTGTGGCTGGTGGCCGAGTCTTTTTGACGACTGCGGTGCAGGAAGGCGATCAGCTTTCATTGCGAGCACTCGCCCTTGATTCTAAAACGGGGCAGACAATTTGGGATCGCGAAGTGCGACGCATAGAAGCTGTCCCATCGATTCATACAAAGAACAGTCATGCCAGCCCGACGCCGATTATCCATGACGGCAGCGTCTTTGTGCATTTTGGTGCTCTCGGAATGGCTCGACTGGCCACGAAAGATGGCAGCATCGAATGGTTAAACAATGAGTTGCAATACAATCCTCTGCACGGCAGTGGTGGATCCCCGGTTTTGATGAATGGCAAACTTGTCGTCTCCTGTGACGGGACCTCCGATCCTTTCGTGGCGGCCGTTGACGCCGAGACCGGAAAAATCGCCTGGCGAACTCCTCGTTCAGTGGCCGCTCGCATCACCCACTCCTTCGTAACGGCGGCTGTCGCTGTTGTTGATGGCAAAGCACAGGTCTTCGCACCGGGACCAGATCATCTCGCGGTTTACGATCTGGAGACTGGAACTGAAATCTGTAAAGTGCTTGCGCCGGGCTGGTCGGTGGTGCCTCAACCCGCCATTGGACACGGACTGGTTTTCTATAATCATGATTACGACAATCCGGAACTCATGGCGGTGCGTCTGGGCGGCACTGGTGATATCACCGACACGCATGTCGCGTGGCGAATCAATCGCGGAGCTCCAAGCACTCCTTCGCCGTTGCTGGTGGGCGATGAACTCTATTTCGTCGCCGACAATGGGATCGCTTCCTGCGTCGATGCAAAAACCGGTGAGCGTCACTGGATGGAACGGTTGGGAGGAAACTTTTCGGCGTCACCGGTCCTTGCGAACGGTCGTGTTCTGTTTCTGAATGAAGCCGGAGTTGCGACGTGGGTCAAAACGGGCGTCAAATTCGAGTCCCTCGGCCAGAACGAAGTCCCCGGGCGAAGCTTCGCAACTCCGGCCTTCGCCGATGGCGCGATGTATCTGCGGACCGATACAACTCTGTACAAGATCGCGAAGTAACTCGAAGTTGCGATTTCGCACCGCAGCAAAAACAGGATGTTACGTCGGGACTGTTCCTAACTGGACAGCGCCATGTTTGATGACTCAGATCCACCGAGGTAGTCTTGTGATCAAAATTTGCCGTGCGCAACACACTCCCTTCGCCCCCTCGGGGGAGAAGGTGGCCGTTAGGCCGGATGAGGGGGCTTTCGTAGACGGCAGCTGCTAAAACGACCCCGTCACCCCGGCCCTCTCCCCCAATTTTTTGCAAGAACGCTGCCATGTGACACCCCAGCTGCATCCGCAAAAAATCGGGGGAGAGGGGGAAACATGGCGCTGTCCAGCTAAGAACTTGGCTGAAGAGATTTGGGCGTATTTCCAATGTCTCGATCGCCGCAGAGTCATAGAGTCACAGACCGGGGCGGCGTTTTTGAGCTGACGTGAGTCTGGTCAGAAGGCGATCGAGTTGATTGGAGAAGTCCTGCTTGTTTCTGGAGCTGTAGGCAGCAGGACCGCCGGTCTCGAGTCCTGAACCGCGAAGTTCATCCATCAAATTTCGCGCGGCCAGACGTGAACCAACATTCTCCGCGTCCAGTACTTCACCACGAGGATCCAGGACTGTCGCTCCCTTGGCCACAGCGGCGGCGGCCAGTGGGATGTCGGCGGAGATGACCAGATCTCCGGCATTCAGCAATTCTACAATTCTGCGATCCGCGATATCGGCTCCTGCACCGACCAATTCGAAACTGATCAGATCCGATTTCGGAATCCACATCATCTGATTGGCTACCAGAGTCATCCGAATCTGCAGGCGTTTAGTAACTTTGTACAACACCTCCTTGGCTTCCACCGGGCAGGCGTCGGCATCAACCCAAATCTCCATGTATCCATGCCCCCTTATTGGAAAAGTCGCAGACTCAAAGCGTGAATTTAGCAAATGCGAACTTCGGTCGCGCGACTGAGGGGTCGGTTTTGAAGAAATCTGATCAGGAACCAATGCTGCTCCGGAGTCGGGGAATTATGGCATGAGTGTCGATCCCGCATGCAATCCCGCAGTGTCATCCCGCAGTGTCATCCCGCAGTGTGATCCCGCAGAGTGACTGAACAGTGACATCTACACAGATGAGACGAATCGCTCTTCCGTCGGCATGAAATCCGTCGGCATGAAAAACGGGAGAGACTTAGATCCGGCTTGATCTTAAGAAATGGAATCATCAGCTCGCCCGCCCCGGGACTTTGCTCCGAAAGACGGTTCTGGGCCGCTTCTGGGCGAAAGTCGAGTGGAGAATTAGGGCAGGGAAGTCCCGAATCTGCCGAGATTGCGGAATCTCAGCGGCTGAAACTGAGATTCTTCGCCGTCGAAATCACTGACTCAGCTTAGGAATGTCGCTACACTGATGCGGAATACGTAGGTCTCTTTATCGCCAAGAATTCTTCAGTGACGAATCGTTTCAATGTCCGACAAGCGAAATTTGTTCAACAAAGTCTGGGATCTTCATACCGTTCAGGATCTGCCAGGGGGCCAGACGCAGCTGTTTATCGGGCTGCACCTGATTCATGAAGTCACCAGTCCTCAGGCGTTTGGAATTCTGCGCGACCGAAAGCTGAAAGTGGCCTTCCCGGAACGCACGATTGCGACTGTTGACCATATTGTCCCGACCGCTAATCAGGCTCGCCCGTTTCTGGATGATCTGGCCGAACAGATGATGTCGGCCATCGAAAAGAACTGCAAAGATTTCGGCGTCACCCTGCTCGACCTGAAAGACGATCGGCAGGGCATCGTGCATGTTGTTGGTCCTGAACAGGGATTGACTCAACCCGGTATGACGATTGTCTGCGGCGACAGCCACACCAGTACTCACGGAGCCTTCGGAAGCATCGCGATTGGAATTGGTACCAGCAACGTTGCTGAAGTCCTGGCGACTCAGACAATGTTCCTGAATCGCCCAAAGGTTCGCCAGGTCGTTGTGAATGGCGAACTGCGACCGGGCGTTTATGCCAAGGACGTGATCCTGTTCATCATTCAGAAACTGGGCGTTCAGGGTGGCGTTGGCCACGCCTACGAATTTGCCGGGTCGACGTTCGACGCCATGTCGATGGAAGAACGCATGACGGTCTGCAACATGAGCATCGAAGGGGGAGCTCGTTGCGGATACATCAATCCTGACCAGAAGACTGTCGACTACCTGAAGGACCGACCATTTTGTCCGAAGGGCGCTGATTTTGATCGAGCGGCCGCGTGGTGGTTAAGTCTTGCGTCCGGGCCTGACGCAGAGTTCGATGATGTGGTGACATTCAATGCGGCCGATATTGAGCCGACGGTCACCTGGGGCATCACGCCGGCTCAGTCCGTCGGCGTCAGCCAGCCTCTGCCAAAGATCAGCGAAGTGGCTGTTGAAGAGCAGAGGCTGATCAAGGAAGCTCTGGAATTTATGGGCCTGCAGGAAGGGCAGCCGATCAGCGGAACAAAGATTGATGTGGCCTTTATTGGCTCGTGCACGAATTCACGGATGTCTGATCTGCGTGAGGCCGCTCGAGTTGTTAAGGGGCACCATGTGTCTCCGACTGTGAAAGCCATCGTGGTGCCGGGATCGCAATTAGTCCGCAAACAAGCCATGGCGGAAGGTCTGCACTTGATCTTCGAGGCAGCCGGTTTCGAATGGCGTGAAGCGGGCTGCTCGATGTGTCTCGCGATGAACCCGGACAAGCTGAAGGGCCGAGAAGTCTGCGCGTCCTCCAGCAATCGTAACTTTAAAGGACGTCAGGGGAGCCCGACCGGAAGAACACTGCTGATGAGCCCTGCCATGGTGGCGGCCGCGGCCATCAAAGGCCACGTGACGGACATTCGCGAGTTCCCGGCAGCCGTGTGAATGATTTGACGGCAGTCTCGCTGGCTGTGATTTGAAAAATCGAAACGCCCTGAATCCAATTGGCTTCAGGGCGTTTTTTGTTTGAGGTTGTTGGTTGCGACTGCCTGTCAGAGAACGAATTCGTGGTGAGTTTTTCGATCTGCGGCAAAGATTTCGACGGAACGCCGTAAATCCGCTGGCGAAATTCCTTTTGACTGGCGTACGATACTACTGTCGTTGCTAACTCCTTAGCAGGTTTATGAATGCCCGTTTTGCAGATCGTCAACTCTCCCGAACATTCTGGTTGCCGCGCGAATGCCGGTGAACCAAAGGGACGTCTGCGCCCCGGGGCATTCGGGGGTTGGAGGTTCCTGATCGGCCGCATGGCCCTCGTAGTCGCTCTGTTTGTCGCGGCCTCTGATCAGGCACAGGGATCTTGTGGTGATTACCTGCATACTCGCACTTCTTCTCCGACCGTTGCTAATACGCAGCGGACGAGCGAGCGAACACATGGCGATGAACAGAAGCCTCAAGTTCCCTGTTCGGGCCCCGAGTGTCGATCCGCTCCGAAGTCACCACTGGTTCCTCCGGCAACTCCCATTGAGAGTGTCCGCAATTCGGAGAACGCGATCGCCAGTTTTCGGTTGGCGATTGAAACCGCTGATAACAAAAACGCTTTTGTACGAGTGAGCAGTTCTCACGCCGCTCGCGGCTTTCCTCCGCAGATCGATGTGCCTCCGGAATGTGCCTGATTCAGGCGTCGCGGTGTCGACAGAGGTCGGTTCAGAGATCGGCTTGCGATTGATCTGACGGGAGATCTTTTCCCTTGAATCGCGAAGTGCTGAGCCCGTCGTGCTGATATGCGACGACTGTGTCACATGCTGATTCCGTATATTCTGGCGGCCGGAATTTTGTTGAGTCCGGCAGCAGGCATGAGATGTCGCTGCGAATTTCTCGCCAGCAAGACGGCTTTCTTGACACGAAACAGTGGACCTCCTTGACTGAGGTTCAAGCTGTTTGAGAATGACTTGCGGATGAGTCCCAGTGCTCTGTCAACCTTTAAAGTTGGGGTTGAATTGTATTTGTACGACGGACTTCCAGTCCGTCGGCCGTAACCTTTGTCGACGGACTGGAAGTCCGTCGTACCCTAAAATTGAGCCTTGACAGAGCACTGGTCTTCTGAAGTAACAAAGTCACTCCCACTGACTCACCATCTCCTTCTCGCGTTATTGGATCACGAGGTCATTCGTCATGACGGACCCAAATTCTTCATCAGGCAGTTCTGCTCCGGCAGGCTTGGCAGCCAGTTCCGCAGTTTCGGGAAGTTCCGCGCCGAAGAAAGTCGTTCGTAAAGCGATCGGGCCGAAGCTTCGCATCGTGTTCAACGTCGTGCTGGCGCTGCTTGCGTTAATTGGTGCGAATAGTGCTTATCTGGGTGGTGTCACGTTTCTGCAGTGGTGGACGTCTCAGACTTATGAGGATCTGTTTTATTCGTGGATGTTTCTGCTTCACAGCGTGCTGGGCCTGTTGATTGTCGTGCCGTTTCTGGTGTTTGGTGTGATTCACATGCTCAACACCAAGGATCGAAAAATTCGTCGCACTGTGATGATCGGCTATGCGTTGTTCGCGATCTGTATCGTGGTGTTGATTTCCGGGTTTCTGCTGCTGCGAATCGAAGGCCTGATTGATCTGAAGAGCCCGGCCGCTCGCAGTGCCGTGTACTGGGCCCACATCATCACGCCGCTGGTCGGCGGTTGGCTATACTGGATGCATCGTCTGGTCGGGCCGAAGATGCGATGGAAACAGGGGCTGGTCTGGGCCGGACTCGCAGCCGGCGCCGCGTTGGGGATGATCTGGTGGCAGGCACAGGATCCACGAGAATGGAACGTCGTGGGACCGAAAGAAGGCACGAAGTACTTTGAGCCTTCGCTGGCTCGCACTGCGACCGGAAATTTCATCAGCGCGGAAACGCTGGACATGAATGGCTACTGCCTGAAGTGTCACAAGGACGCTCACGACGATTGGGCGAAGAGTGCTCATCGCTTCAGTTCATTCAATAACCCCGCGTATTTGGCCAGTGTTGCGGAAACTCGCGAAGTTTCACTCAAGCGAGATGGCAATGTGCAGGGCTCACGCTTCTGTGCGGGCTGTCATGATCCAGTGCCGTTCTTCAGCGGAGCCTTTGATGATCCAAAATTTGATATGCTGAATCATCCCACATCCCAGTCCGGGATTTCGTGCACAGTGTGTCATGCCATTACGCACGTCAACAGCAACGTGGGCAATGCGGACTACACGATCGAAGAACCGATTCACTATCCGTTTGCGAAGAGCGACAACACGGTTCTGCAGTGGATCAACAATCAGCTTGTGAAAGCGAAACCGTCGTTTCACAAGAAGACGTTCCTGAAGCCGCTGCATAAATCGGCGGAGTTTTGTGGCACTTGTCACAAGGTGAATCTGCCCTTTACGCTGAACCATTACAAAGATTGGCTGCGAGGTCAGAATCATTACGACAGTTGGCTGCTGAGCGGTGTGTCAGGTCACGGGGCTCGCAGTTTCTACTATCCGGAGAAAGCTCAGGTCGACTGCAACGGCTGTCATATGCCGCTGGAAGAATCGGCTGACTTCGGTGCGAAGTTCTATGATGAATCTGGAAAGCTCAAGACTCATAATCACGTTTTCCCATCGGCGAATTCCGGCCTGAACTGGCTCACGAACAACGATGACGCCATCAAAGCACACGATGAGTTTCTGAAAGGTACGATGCGAGTCGACCTGTTTGGCGTTCGCGAGGGCGGCACGATCGAAGGTCAGCTGACGGCTCCTTTACGACCCAATGTGCCAACACTCAAGCCTGGCAATCGTTATCTTCTGGAGACGGTGATTCGCACGGTCAAAATGGGCCACCATTTTACTCAGGGAACAACGGATTCCAACGAGATTTGGCTGGAAGTTTCCGTCAACGCGGGAGATCAGCAGATTGGTGCGAGTGGTATGCTGGAGGAAGACAACAGCGTCGATCCATGGTCACATTTTGTGAACAATTTCATGTTGGATCGGCACGGCAACCGCATCGATCGCCGAAATGCTCAGGATATCTTCGTGCCGTTGTACGTACACCAGATTCCGCCAGGAGCCGGGCAGACCGTGCACTACAGTTTCACGATGCCCAACGAAGTGAAGGCCCCGGTGAAGGCTCGCGTTCGTCTGCTGTATCGCAAGTTTGATTCAATCTACATGGATTTCGTGGACCGCAAAACAAAGGAACTTGGACGACCAATTCGTGGCCACAAAGAGGGTGAGAAGTATCGCAACGAACTTCCGATTCTCGTCCTGGCCGAAGACGAAGTGACGTTCCCCGTTGAAGGCGTCGCTGCTGAAGTCACCAATCCGAAACGAGAAGTCCCCGAGTGGCAGCGCTGGAATGATTATGGGATCGGGATGTTTCTGAAAGGCAAGGCCGAGCTGAAGCAGGCGACGGAAGCGTTCACGAAGGTGGAAGAACTTGGACGCTTCGATGGGCCGTTGAATATGGCGCGCGTCCTGGTCGCAGAAGCCGGTCCGGGACAGTTGGACGCAGCGGCTGCAGCTGTGCAGCGTGCAGCAGATCATAAGGACCCACCGGCACCGCCCTGGACCATGGCGTGGCTCAGCGGTGTGATAAATCGCCAGCAGGGCGCGTTGGAACAAGCGGAGGCTAATTTTCGGCAAGTGCTGGAATATCGCACAGAAGAAACGATCAAGAAGAAGTTCGACTTCAGCATGGATTATGAAGTCATCAATCTGTTGGGACAGACTGTCTTTGATCGAGC
>CAMAXD010000208.1 GCA_945861975.1 Candidatus Kuenenia stuttgartensis
GGGCCTGGAGTTCCAATATGTGCATTGGGATGAATCTCAGGAACTGACATCCATCGCGAAAGATGAGTTAGCGGCCCTGACGGATAAACTGCCGAAAGACAAGCCTCGTTTCATTCTGCTGAATTCACTTCAACCAGTATCGACAGCCACATTCGCCACCGAGGCTGGATTCACCGTGATCCGAATAGATCTCTGTGAGTATCCGCTGCAGGATTCGTCAAACAGCGTTTTCGAACGACTCCACGGCAATTTGATGCGACTCAAAAGTGCCTTGCAAACCCCTTGATCGTCCGGCCGAACTCCGGGGGAAAACCCGATCGGCACAAAACCGCAGTTGAGCAAAAGCAACATCTTCATATTCGCGCCATGGGATCTATGATGTAGAGTTGCATCAGTTGTTGACCACACGGTTTTCCTTGGATTTATCTCAAGACCGTCGAGGTCAGCTCACACTGGAGTGTCCCCGTGGCCGTGTTTTTTCGATGTTTGACGCTTCTGACGATGCTGTTGCACAGCGTCTACGGGTGCGGCTGGCATCACATTCACGGTTGCATGAGTCAGTGTGTGGAAAATTCGGAGACGCAGCATTTCCCGCACTGTGGGCATTCACATGCTCCGGGCCACTCGCACCACGGGTCGTCGGATTCGGAATCTCCAATGTCACATGACAAGCATTCCAGCGAATGCGATCACACCGAGTGCCGCTTTGTCGCAACCAATGCGGTTGCGATCGTCGCTCCTCCGGAATGCGTTCTCTGGATTGTTGCTCCACAAGCCGATGTGAACGCAGGATCTGCGGTGAAGGCGGATTGTTGCCTTGGCCCAGTCCTCTCCAGCAACACCTGCGCGCCCGCATTCTGCGCGCGAATTCAGGTCTGGCGTACTTGATGAGCAGCTTGCCGATCGCCTGATTTCAGGTGAACCTCGCTTCCATTTCAAGTACCTGAATCTTGCTGCATCCGCCGCCGCACTTGTTGTCGCACAGTCAGATTCTGTTTCTGTCTGTGCATGACTGACACGCAGCCCACCGCTCCCGACAAACCGTGACCACAACACGCAAACTTCCTCCGCATAGTTCAGTGTGCCGCAATCTTTGTTTCGTGCACAAAAGAATTCATACTCTGCTTCAATCGGACATCTCCGCTGATGAATACTTCTCGCTCAAAACTGATCGGTCGTCCAGTTCAACTTCTGATGCTCTGCATGCTCGCTGGCGCTGCTTACGCCTCACGCAACCTCTGGTGGACTTCGCTGAACACGAAGGTCGATCAAATCGTGGGGAAATCTGCGACAGCGAAAGAGGATCATGCGCACGAGGAACATGGCCCTGATGAACATGCTCACGCAGGACATGAGGAACACGCTCCTCACGCCGAAGTAGAATCACTGGAACTTTCGGCACAGGCGATGAAGAATCTTGGGCTGACGGCCGAGTTTCTCAAACCAATTACAACAGCCACGTACTATCGAACGATCTCCGTGCCTGCTCTGATTGTTGAGCGTCCCGGACGTACTGTCGTTCAGGTCTCCACGCCAATGACAGGAGTTGTCACACAAGTGTCTGCAGTTCCGGGATCAGCTGTAGAACCCGGGGCTCCCTTGTTTCAAATCAGACTGACTCACGAAGAACTCGTCGCGTCGCAGTCTGAATTCGTGCGAGCACTCGGTGAACTGGATGTTGAAGAGAGAGAACTCAAACGATTGCAGGCCGGCGTCGACAGTGGTGTGATTCCTCCACGCTCTGTGCTCGAGCACCAATACGCCAAAGAAAAGCTGGAAGCTCTGCTGGGAGCACAGCGAGAAGCGTTGAGACTTCATGGGTTGTCTGAACGACAGGTTTCTCAAATTGAAAAGGAAAGAAGACTTCTCAGTGAATTAAGCGTCACCGTTCCTGAAAACAAGCAGATTCAGAACGAACTGAGACTTTCGGGTAATGAATTTTATCGCCCAGTCGTGCTACATCAGAATCCAGCGGCTCCCCTCATCATCGAATCCATGGATGTGCAGCATGGACAGTCTATTGAACAGGGCGGAAAGCTGTGCTCACTGGCGGACTACAGCCGATTGTACTTCGAAGGGCGAGCGTTCGAGCAGGATGCCGATGCGATCAGCAAAGCAACAGCTAACAACTGGAAAGCTCAGGCACTGTTCGCAGACGGAATCACATTGAACAATTTACCGATCTCTTTCATCGCCAGCGAAATTGATGAAAACGCTCGCACTCTGAAGTTTTTTGTCGACCTTGAAAACGAAATTATTCGAGATCAGAAAGACGACGAAGGGAATCGGTTTGTCTCATGGAAATACAAACCAGGACAGCGTCTGCAACTGATGATTCCTGTTGAAGAGTGGAAAGATCAGATCGTCGTTCCCGTAGATGCGGTGGCTCAGGAAGGTGCGGAGTCGTTTGTCTTCCAACAGAACGGAGAACACTTCGATCGAATCCCGGTTCATGTGATTCATAAGGATCAATCGTCTGTTGTTCTCGCCAATGATGGAGCGTTATTCCCGGGTGATGTGATTGCTCTGCGCAACGCTCATCAGATGCAGATGGCTGTTCGCAATAAAGCTGGCGGTGGTATCGATCCCCACGCGGGCCACAATCATTAGGCCTCAAACAAGCGAACTTCCGTTCTCTACCGGGTTTACCCCGGTGATCTACGGGCCTTTGCACCACACATCTCACACCTGACAGACGAATCACTCCAAATCGCTGGTACTTCCATGCTCAACGCCATCATCCGATTTGCATTACACCAACGACTGCTGACGATTGCAGTCGCGGTATTCCTGCTGGGCTATGGCTCGTGGGTGGCCCTGAAAATGCCGATCGATGTTTTCCCGGATCTCGATCGTCCGCGCGTCGTGGTCATGGTCGAAGCTCCTGGTCTTGCACCGGAAGAAGTAGAAACACGCATTACGTTTCCACTTGAAACCGCATTGAATGGAGCCCAGGGCGTTCAGGCTGTTCGCAGCACGTCAGGAATAGGACTTGCCGTTATCAACGTGGAATTTGGTTTCGGCAGCGATATTTATGTTGATCGCCAGATTGTTAATGAGCGACTAGCGGCGGTCAGCGACAGAATGCCATCGGGGGTCAGGCCTCAACTGGGTCCCGTTTCATCCATTATGGGACAAATCCTGGTTCTTGGCATGTGGAGCCGAGACAGCAAGACCGATCCGGTAGAACTACGAACTCAGGCCGACTGGGTCATCGGCCAGCGACTCCTGACCATTCCCGGAGTCGCCCAGGTTTTCACCATGGGAGGCGGCCGCAAGCAGTTTCATGTCTTAGTGGAACCCTCCTCTCTGCAACATTACGGCGTTACGCTCGGTCAAATCCGCGAAGCGTTGCAACGCAGCAATCAGAATGCCACCGGTGGTTATCTCGATCAGCAGGGCCCCAATGAACTACTCGTCCGCGGACTTGGACGAATTCAGACGGTTGAGGATCTTCAAAAGGTCGTCGTCACCATTCGAGATGGTCGACCCGTCGCGTTAGCTCAGGTCGCACGGATTACCGAGGCGGCTCAAGCGAAGCGTGGCGACAGCAGTGCTTATCGGCGGTTACCCAACAATGCCGACACTGGTGAACCGGGCCAGTTCGAAGGCGGCCCGTCTGTGGTCATGACGATCAGTAAACAGCCGGGCGCGGATACTCGAGAAATCACAAAGAACATTATGGCTGCCGTTAAGGAACTGAAAGCCTCGCTGCCTGCCGATTACCAGATCGAACCCATGTATTCGCAGGAATCATTCATCGACCGAGCGATCCACAATGTGATCGAAGCGCTGCGAGATGGCGGCATTCTGGTGGTCATCATTCTGTTTCTGTTTCTAATGAATTTTCGCACCACGTTTATCTCACTCACGGCGATTCCTCTATCGCTGGTGATGACTGTAATCGTGTTCAAGATCACAGGAATGTCGATCAACACGATGACGCTGGGAGGCCTTGCCGTTGCCATTGGAGAACTTGTCGATGACGCTATCGTGGACGTAGAAAACATCTTCCGCCGACTCCGAGAAAACCGTGAATCTTCATCACCGTTACCACCTCTGCTGGTCGTTTATCGAGCGAGTACCGAAGTCAGAAATTCAATCGTGTTCAGCACATTGATTGTGTGTCTGGTCTTCATCCCGCTGTTCGCCCTGGAAGGCATGGAGGGGCGTCTGTTTACTCCTCTGGGTGTTGCTTATGTCGTCTCCATCTTTTCATCTCTGATCGTCTCTCTGACCGTTACTCCGATTCTTTCCTATTGGCTGCTGGGACGAACATCGGGTGGCCATGCTGAGAAAGATGGTCCACTGCTCAGATGTCTGAAATGGATCGCCGACAAAGTCATTCGCTTTAGTCTCGCCTTCCCACGGCTCAACCTGGCCGTGGTTGTGATTGCAGTCGCAGTGGCCGGATTGTTTGTGGTGAGACTGGATCGAGACTTCCTGCCGGCATTCAATGAAGGAGCCGTCCAGCTCAATGTCCTGCTGCCTCCAGGAACATCTCTGGCCACCAGCAACGAAATCAATCAGACCGTTGAAGAACGACTACAGGCGGTGTCGGACGTAGTCTCGATCGTTCGGCGAACGGGCCGAGCAGAACTGGACGAACATGCCGAACCAGTGAGTGCCAGTGAATACATTCTGGAAATGGATCCACTGTCAACGCGCAATCGCGAAGAGCAATTGGAAGAACTTCGCGAGGCCATGGCTGACATCCCGGGCATCGTTACGGCCGTCGAACAGCCTATCTCACATCTGATCTCGCACATGCTTTCAGGCGTAAAGGCCCAAATTGGGATCAAGATCTTCGGGGATGACCTGGAGA
Organism: Candidatus Kuenenia stuttgartensis; assembly: GCA_945861975.1. GTDB lineage: Bacteria > Planctomycetota > Planctomycetia > Planctomycetales > Planctomycetaceae > SXXK01. The sequence continues at coordinate 4,826 of CAMAXD010000208.1, forward strand.
TACTGCGGCGCAAAGCCGACGAAGTCAAGGGCGTGATTTCAGCAGTTCCCGGCGTCAAAGACCTGATCGTTGAACAGCAGACAACGGTGCCTCAATTAAGAATCGAACTGGACCGAGACCGTCTGCTCCAGTATGGATTGAATGCGGCCCATGTGAACGAGTTTATCGAGACCGCGATGAATGGACACAGTATCTCCGAGATTCTTCAAGGCCAGCGATCTTTCGATCTCGTCCTGCGACTGGAAGAAGACGCCCGCGAGAACCTCGACACTTTGCGACGCCTGGCGATCGATCTCCCTGAAGGTGGCCAGGTGCCATTGGAAGCCGTGGCCAGGATCTATGAATCCGGCGGCCCGAATACGATCAACCGAGAAAAAGTCCGCCGCAGAATTGTGGTTCAATGCAACGTGGCAGATCGAGGACTCGTGGATGTCGTGCAGGAGATTCAAGCAAAGCTCAAAGATCTGCAATCATCGCTGCCACAGGGCTATTACATCGAATTCGCCGGGCAGTTTGAGAGTCAACAAAAAGCCTCACGAATGCTGGGCCTCCTGTTCCTCGTCGCGATGCTGGGTGTCTTCCTTGTGCTGTTTACAATGTTTCGTTCGGTCAACCTTTCGTTGCAGGTGATGGCCGCTCTTCCGATGGCCTTTATTGGATCCGTCGCAGCTCTTGTACTGACACATCAGACTTTGACAATCGCCGCGATGGTCGGCTTTATTTCGCTGGCGGGCATCGCGTCTCGAAACGGAATTCTGCTCTTGAACCACTACCTGCATCTGGTTCGCTATGAAGGCGAACAGTGGACCAAAGAAATGATCGTCCGAGCAGGCCTGGAACGACTGGCCCCGGTCTTGATGACAGCCTTGACGGCGGGGATTGGACTGATCCCGCTGGTCCTTGCGGCGGATCAGCCGGGCAAAGAAATTCTTTATCCCGTGGCCACCGTAATTCTGGGCGGTGTCATCAGCTCCACATTGCTGGACTTCTTTGTGCATCCCGCACTGTTCTGGCTGTTCGGACTAAAGGCCGCCGAGTCCGTAGTTGGGGCAGGGCAATCAGAAGTTGAATTGACCGAGGAGCACCACTAAGAAACAGTCCCGAAATATAAGTTCCATTTATCTCAACCCGAAGCGTCAGGGAGGGATCAAAGCTCTTGTGTAAAATCCCTCACTGACGTTTCGGGTTGGGATTTTGAGCCCGGGAAACATTGTGAAGTTAATTCGAGACCGATGCCTAACGATCATCAAGATCGACTCAACTACGCCGAAGCTGTTGATTCATTCGGGACTGGATCTTCTTCCTGCTTGACTGACTGAACCATCAACATCATCGCGCCGGCGACAAGAAATGAATCAGCGATGTTGAAGATGGGATAATCGTAGGTCCCAAAGCGGAATCGCAGAAAGTCCCTCACTGCCAGTGCGGGTTCAGGGTCGTTTGGAAAATGTTCGCCGTGCAGGCCGAGTCGGTCATAACAGTTTCCGAGTGCTCCTCCAGAAACCATCGCGAGGGCAACTGTCAGCCATAAACTGGCCGCAGCACCTCGAAAGAACAACCAGTAAACAATTCCCACAACGGCAACTACACTCAGTAACGCGAAGCCTGAAGCAAAACCTTGCCCCATGCCCCACAGCGCGCCAGCATTGAGACTGGTGTGAAGCTCAAATTTGAGCCACGAATCAATCAGCCAACCTGTCCCCTGAAAGACTCCACCAAGTCGATCGAAGACCACAGACTTGCTGATCAAATCCGTCGCAAGTGCCACGGACGTCAGAACAGAATAGACACCAATCCGAGTCCGTGGATAAGCAGTCATCAGCGACCTTTTTCCTTGATCCTTTCACACTCGACACAATTCTGAGCGTGAGGAATCGCCTGCAGGCGAGCCTTGGGGATACGAGCCTTTGCTTCCGGTTTACCCTGCTCGACGCAGGCTTCGCAAAGTCCGTAAGTACCATTATCAAACTTTTTCAAAGCGTGCGAGATCTCTTCCAGAACGCCCTGATCACTTTCCACAAGCTGCAGAGAAAACTCCAAATCCCAGGCGTCAGAACCCATTTCCGCCATGTGATTGGATGACCGGGACTCGCTTCCTGCTTCGGAACCGGAAAACGCCTCTTCCTGAAGCTGCTCGACGTCTCCTCGCAGTCGTGCCTGCAGAAGTTTGAGCATCTTCCGAAATTCAATCAGTTCTTCCGGCTTCATTTTAGCAGAGCCCCGCGAGGAAAGTGTTGATGCGGCAGGGACATCGGACGACATCCCCATGAGGGCTCGAATTATTGAGCAGCCCGTTTTCGCGGTCAAGGAACCCACGACAGGCGATCACGAAACTCGCTCAACAATTCACTTCTTTGCCGGATAATCGCACTTTTCCCATGCAAAACACCAAGAAAACGCTGAAACGGGATCTTTCCCTCGCCTGTCTCCAGCAATTTAGCGAAACCGCGGCGAAGTCACATTACGGAGAAAGTCCTCTACTTTACGTATAAGAACTCGTTTGAGTTCAGGATAACGTGGCACAGGTCAGCCAAGGCGGCCTGTTCTGGTGAAACGGAGGATGAGTCCTGGCGAAGGAGTGACAGCCGCCGCGAATGAGAACTGGAGTCTTCGAGAAGTCCGGGAACCGGCTCGAATTTCCAGAAGGCCAATGTCGATGGTCCAGGACCTTCGGAGTTGAGCAACAACTGATCAACGCCAAGAGCCGTGGCCGACAGACGCACATCGTCGATCAATCCATCAAAACTGCTCTCGGCCGCTCCCTGCCGGAATCCCAGCGTAAGTGGCAAATTGTTTTGCAGACCGTCAATCACACTGTGAGGAACGGATACCGACCCGAGCATCTCATCTGCGTTGGCCAAATTCTTCAGGTGAAAAGTTACGACTCCGGATTCCGAAACGGTTGTCGCGGGTTTAAATGTCACGGCGACAAAGTACGGAGTGTTCAGCTCGATATGCTGATCAGAGAACAACGCCGCTTCTTTGACACTTCCATCGACGGACTTTCCAAACAACTGCATAACCAGGGTTTGCGGTTTTCGTCGCGACCCTTTCCCGGTAACACCAAGCATCCATCCGACCTGCCTGGAATCTCCGTTCCACTTCGCCGCTATGGCCCGCACAGCACCCGTCTCATGGATCGATCGAATCTGGAAACAGACCTCAACGGTAAACTCAGTGGCATTCATTGCGTCATTGGAGTCGATCGCCATTCTCAAAGGCTTGTCTTCCGGGTTCACGATCACAGCCTGACCATCTCGATAAGGTAATCGACCAATTGGAATCGATGCCGTGTCAACTTTGCCTCGCTCAGCAACGATTCGCTGCTGCTGCTCACTCAGGAATTGTTCGGCATCGCGAAGTTCTGATTCTGAGGGTTCGCGGCCAAAAGCTCGTTCCCACAACGCTGTGATTTGTGAAGAGGTCGGTTGCGATGATAATACCCCGCTCTGCTTGCTCAACAGCGACGCCGCAAACTTCGCTCCATGGTTCATCATGATTTGACTGTTGAAGAGCAACAACGACTGCACTGGCGACGTCGTTGTGTCACGAGATGACGTGCTTGAGAAAAACAACGGCAGATCAAACACATCCAGCAAGGAATCCCGCTCATTCCTCATCACACGCAGATAGATGGAACGTCGAGGAACATCCGACTGGACCCCAAGACCTCCTGCAGTCAGATCCAATTGGCCGGAGGCTGCAAGGATCGCATCCCGGATCTGCTCCGCATCCAGTCGTCGAGTTGAGAATCGCCAGTATTCGCGATTCAAAGGATCCGTCAACTGGTACTCTGCCATGTGAGAATGCTCGGCCGCCTGCCGATACATGGCACTGTTGACGATCAGACGATGCAGGTCCTTTAATCCCCAACCACCACGAACAAAACGCAGCGTCAACCAGTCGAGCAGTTCAGGATGCGTGGGAGGTCCGCCCAGAGTTCCGAAATCGCTGGCATTCTGAGCCAACCCGCGTCCAAAATGGCCCTGCCAGATTCGATTAACGATCACTCGGGTCGAGAGTGGGTTATCCGGCTGAGTCACCCACCGAGCCAGGGCTGCGCGCCGACCGGTGGTCGTTTGCTGGGGAGATATCGCAGGGATCTCCATTTCATCGGGATTCAGAATGCTCAAAATTCCCGGCCCGACTTCTGTCTTCCGCTTCGGGATCTTTGTCACTGGGGCCTCATTTGAGACATCTGTAACGACAAGTGCCGTGGGAAGAGCTTTGGGCTTCAAGCCGTCATGCGTTGCCAGTTCACGTCGCAAAGCCAGCAACTTCTCTTTGTCGTCGCCTTTGATTCGGTTATCGAGACCATCGTACTCGTAGTCCACCTGCCGCCAGGCGATCTCAAAAATCTGTTGTTCATGCGGAGTTCTTTTTGCATCCTCCGCTTTCAGCAGTTCCTGAATATCCGCCGGAAATTTTTCGAATGCATCCCGCTTCGCTTTGGCTCGATAAGGGGCTTCCAAAGCAGCAATCTGTTCCCGAATCTCAGCAGTCGCCTGTTCCCACTGTTTCAGTTGCTCCGCATGGCTGCTTTGCTCTGCGGTAGAAGCCACGACTCGCTTATCATCCGGACGGATGGCTTCAAAGAACGCCCGCAGACGATAATAGTCTTTCTGCAGAATGGGGTCATACTTATGATCATGACACTTGGCACATTGCAGGCCCACACCAAGGAACACATCGCCGGTTGTGTCCGTGATTTCATTCAAAATCAGATCCCACTGCCCTCGAGCATCCCGGTTGTTGTATTCGTAAATCCAATGACGCAGATAGCCCGTGGCAACCAGTGCGTCCGGACTGTCCGGAAAGAGCTCATCGCCAGCCAACTGTTCCTGCACAAAACGGTCGTACGGCTTGTCACTGTTCAGAGACTGAATCACGTAGTCACGATACCGCCATGAGTCGGGGCGATAATGATCGATGCGATAACCGTCCGAGTCCGCATAACGTACGACATCCAGCCAATGCCGAGCCCATCGTTCCCCGTATTGAGGCCGTTCCAGCAATTGATCAACCAGCTTTTCATAGGCATCGGGAGAAGTATTCGCTTCAAACTCAGCGACTTCAGCCGGAGATGGTGGCAACCCGATTAAATCAAAGGAAAGGCGACGAATCAAGGTCGCTCGATCAGCCTCCGGCGCCGGGGTCAATTGATGAGAAGTCATCTGTTTCAAGACAAATCGATCGATCTCATTTCGACTCCACACGTCGTTCTCAATTTCAGGCGCCGCATGATCTCGCAGGGGCTGCAAAGCCCACCAGGCTTGATCTTCGTCAGTGAAGCCCTTGTCGCCATGTGATGTCGCAACCGGCTTCCCATCAGACTTTGGCCACGGCGCACCACGGCGAATCCATTCTTCAAGGATCGCAATTTCAGCGTCCGGAAGCTTACCGCTTGGCGGCATTTCAAAGGACTCAAAACGAACGGCCTGCAACAGCAGGCTCTCCGCGGGATTGTTGGGCACAACAGCCGCTCCGGATTCTCCGCCGGCGAGGATCAATTCTCTGGCATCAAGCCGCAGCTGCCCCTTCTGTTTTGCTTCGCTATGACATTCATAACAGCGATCCACAAGCAGCGGACGAACTTTGGATTCGAAAAACGTGAGATCCTCAGCAGAGAACTCCGCTGGAGAATCCTGCTCCTCCGCGAGGACGCCCTTGGGATGAAATACAAAGACGGCGAGAACAAGAATCGGGGCAAATCTCGGCATTATAAAACGTCGCATGTTTGATTGCT
>CAMAXD010000209.1 GCA_945861975.1 Candidatus Kuenenia stuttgartensis
GACTCAGACTTTGAATTACTCTTTGCGACTTCGCGACTTTGCGTGAAACACGTTTCTTTCTCACGCGTAGGCGCAAAGCCGCGAAGGAATGAAGTGGCAGGATGCGGGGAAGCCGAGCAAGACTCAGACTTTGAATTACTCTTTGCGACTTCGCGACTTTGCGTGAGATATCTTTTTTCTCACGCAAAGACGCCAAGCCGCTAAGGAATGAAGCGGCAGGATTTCCGATCGTCATCCTGAATCACACCGTGGAGTCCTCTGGTTTCCACCAGATCTGAGTGTTGCTTTGTGAGAGAAACCGGGACATTGCCGAGTAAAGTCCGGCAATTCGTAAAGATCGACTTCCGACGAACGCGCCTCGATTGTATTTTCCGCGTCAAATCGCGGGAGATGTGAGTTCACTGATTGTTCAGTTCAACGCAGCTTCCGCACGGGATGATTGTTTCCGGACTGGAACTATGAACGAATCTTCTGTACCCGCTCATCGCGACTTCGTCCGTCAGATTATTGACGAAGACCTGCGGACCGGAAAATGGGACGGGAGAGTGCATACTCGATTTCCGCCCGAACCGAATGGTTATCTGCACATCGGGCATGCAAAATCCATCTGCCTGAACTTCGGAATTGCCAAAGAGTTTGGCGGCAAATGCAATCTTCGTTTTGACGACACCAACCCGGAGAAGGAAGAAGTCGAATACGTCGATTCCATCAAGGAAGACGTACGCTGGCTGGGCTTCGACTGGGAAGATCGTCTGTTCTACGCGTCGGACTATTTTGAGCAGCTTTTTCAGTGGGCCGAGCAACTGATTCGTGACGACAAAGCGTACGTCTGCAGTCTGCCTCAGGAGAATATTCGAGACGGTCGCGGCAGTGCTTCGGAGGCTGGCGTCGACAGCCCCTATCGCATTCGATCGGTCGAAGAGAATCTCGATTTGTTTCGCAGGATGCGAGCAGGTGAATTCCAGGAGGGTGCGCATGTGCTGCGAGCGAAGATCGACATGGCTCACAAGCACATGCTGATGCGCGATCCGATCATGTATCGCATTCGCCATGCGGAACATCATCGGACGGGCCACAAGTGGTGCATCTATCCGACCTACGATTACACCCACGGTCAGTCGGACTCATTGGAAGGCATCACGCATTCCATCTGTACGCTGGAGTTCGAGAACCATCGTCCGCTGTACGACTGGTACTGCAATGCCCTCGGGATTCATCATCCGCAGCAGATTGAGTTCAATCGACTGAATCTGACGTACACCATAATGAGCAAGCGCCGGCTGCTGGAGCTGGTCCACGGCAAGCACGTGCATGGCTGGGATGATCCTCGTATTCCTACGCTGCGTGGATTGCGTCGCAGAGGTTATACTCCGGAAGCCATTCGAGCATTCGTGGCCTATGTTGGTGTAACCAAGCACAACGCCACGATGGACATGGGAGTGCTCGAGAACCATATTCGTGAAGACCTGAACAAACGCGCCGAGCGTCGTATGGGTGTGCTGAATCCTCTGAAGGTCGTCATCACGAATTATCCGGATGATCAGACCGAGGAGATGGAAGCCATCAACAACCCGGAAGATCCAGCCGCTGGAAGTCGTAAGGTACCGTTCAGTCGTGAGCTGTACATTGAACGCGACGACTTTATGGAGGAACCTCCGAAGAAGTTTTTCCGCTTGTCGCCGGGCAAGGAAGTTCGACTTCGCTGGGCCTATTTTGTGACCTGCACCAGTGTGGTCAAAGACGCGAGCGGAGAGATCACAGAGATTCACTGCACGTATGATCCTGCCACCAAGGGTGGTGATGCACCGGATGGCCGCAAGGTTAAGGCGACACTGCATTGGGTTTCTGCGAAGCATGCCGTGCAGGCGGAGGTTCGCATGTACGATCATTTATTCCTGAAGGAAGACCCCGATGATGTCGTAGATCCGCAGCTGGACTGGAAGTCGAATCTGAATCCGGATTCACTGAAAGTGATCAGCAACGCAATGTTGGAGCCAGCCCTGGGGACAGGGAAACCCGGTGATCGCTTTCAATTTGAACGCCTGGGTTACTTCTGCGTCGATCTCGATTCTTCGTCCTCGCAGGTTGTGTTTAATCGCACGGTCACATTGAAGGATCAGTGGGCTAAAGCGCAGTCGAAGGGCTGATTTTGCTGAGATTTTCTGATGCCACGAACCGCCGGAGTTCGCGCAGTTATCGCACGAGCCCGGCGTGTTTGAGTCTTCATCGCAGCGGCTTAATCTGCAGGTTGCGAGCGAGAATCGGGAATCCTTCTTGCGGTTCTGCGTCAGGCAAGGCAGAATCCGTTAGCTGCCCCCTGGGATTTTCATGCAGGCGGCGGGTACTGGCTTGAGGGATTATTCAGTGCGCGGCCACGATTGAGGAGATCCTCTACGAAGGTATCCCGCGAACACCCGGCCTCAATTCACACCGTGCGGAGATTTAGACGTGGCAGCGACGCGAAAACGAATGTTGGTGATGGGCCGAACCGGGTCCGCTGTGCCCGGAATCAAAGAGCTGACTGGTGAGTTGGTTGACGTCGTCTCCGCCAATGATGTCCCGCTGCCGGATTCTTCGGCCGACTACATGGTCGTTGATAGCTCCGAACCAGGCTTGATGTCCGACATGCAGGTCTGCGGCATGGGCCTCTTCAGCGCATTACCGGATGGCGTGGTGTTGCTGGATGAGTCGCAGAATATCCTGTGGCATAACTCGACGTTTCGTAATCTTCTGAAGACCGATGCATTATTGGTTGGCCAGATACTGCAGGATGTGATCAAGCCCGCGGATGGGACTGATCTTCGACGAGTCATGGTGCCGTCGAATCCAGGCGAGGCCGCGTCACTGAATGTGCGGCGAGAAGATCGGAGCAGCCTTGGTCTGCGTCTGGCACGCACGACAATTTCTCTGGGTGGCAATCAGCACAACGCGATGATCCTGACAGTGCGTGACGTCAGTAAGCAGATGCTGGAGAAACAAAAGCAGGACGCGATTTATCGAGCTGGCCTGGAGATGGGAAATCTCGCTCCGGACGAAGTCACTGCGATGACTCACGAAGAACGAGTTTCGCTGCTGACAGAACAGATCCTGCAGTTGACTCAGGAAGTCCTTGGCTACGACACGTTTGAGATTCGCTTGCTTAATACTGAGTCGCAGGAGCTGATGCCGCTGCTGGAATTCGGAATGGATCCTGAAGCGGCGTCTCGGCGACTTTTCGCGGCGGAAACTGGCAATGGTGTCACGGGATTTGTGGCGTTCAGTAATCGAAGTTACCTTTGTGCCGACACGAAGAACGATCGACTTTATCTTTGCGGCGCGGCGGATGCTCGCAGTTCTCTGACGGTGCCGTTGACAATTCGCGATTCGGTTCTTGGTACGTTCAATGTTGAGAGTCCGGGAACACTGTCGTTCAATCAAAAGGACCTGGACTTTCTCACGCTGTTTGGCCGTGTCGTGGCGAGTTCGCTCAATCAGCTTCAGCTTTTAGCGGCGGAGAAAGTTACCGCAGCGACCGAGAATTCTGATCGCCTGCGTCGAGAAGTCGCAGGACCGTCAGACGAGATACTGCACGCCGCGACCTGGATTCTGGATCGTTATATTGGTCACGATCCGGATGTCTGTGAACGGCTCCATCTGATCGCAGATCGTATTCGCAAGATCAGCTCCAGCGTTGGTACAGTCGCTCCCGCGAGCGATGGCGTCGGGATGATGGGATCTTCGGCTCCAATTCGTCCGCCTCGAAAAGCACTGCAGGGCAAACGAGTTCTCGTGGTGGATCAGGATGCGACGGCTCGTGAGGAAGCGCATGACCTGCTGGGGCAAATGGGCTGCGAAGTGGAGGCCGTTCAGAATGCGACGGCTGCGTGTGCAATGTTGAGGAATCATCATTACGACGTGGTGCTGACAGACATTCGCCTGTCTGACGCCAACGGCTATGAGTGCTTCCGGAGGCTGCGCGAGATCAACGGACTAGTCCCAATCATCATGATGACGGCCTTCGGTTATGACGCATCGCATTCGATCGTGAAGGCTCGTCAGGAGGGCCTGAAAGCGGTGCTCTACAAACCATTCCGACGTGCTCAAATGCTTGATGAAGTCGAAAAAGCCGTTACGACACCGCCGCCAAGTTAGTGAGAGATTTCTGGCCGAGTGAGCGGCATGGCCCTAGCCACCGGTGACTGTCATCGGAGAACAGTTTTTCGATCCCCCCCGCCGGCGAGGTCTTGATTTAGGTTCCCTGAACTCGCGGGTGTAGGACTTTCGCCGACAAGCCGCCGTCGTCGTGTCTCCAATTTCGGCGTCGGATGGGCATTCTTGCCCGTCGCTTGTTTGTCGGACAAGAATGTCCAACCTACGTGTTGGGGGCTGATCAGGCTCAATATCCAGATGAGCGGTTGTACCATCCTTATTGCCGCAGTTCTGCTGTGATCGATGGAAACTGAGATCTCGTTTCGGACGTATGTCTCAACATCAGGTACACTCCAAACGAGGCCGACAAGGCAGGTTAACGGATCTTACGATTTTGAGGCGTCGAACGGGCAGCTCTGCCTGGTCAAATGGCGGCCCGGCCAGCAGTCAGATTTCAACGGATTCAGCGAGCATGGCGAATATTCTGGTTACCGGAGCAGCGGGCTTCATCGGGATGCACACGGCAACTCGCCTGTTGGATCGAGGCGACACCGTGGTCGGCCTCGACAATCTGAACGACTATTATCAACCTCAGCTCAAACATGATCGACTCGCTCTTCTGGAAGGTCGTTTCGGATTCAGTTTTCAGAAGCTCGCCCTGGAAGATCGGGACGGCATCAATCGGCTGTTTGAAACGCATCGCTTCGATCGAGTGATCCACCTGGCCGCTCAGGCCGGTGTTCGGTATTCCTTGACGAATCCTCAGGCTTACGTCGATGCGAATCTGGTCGGCTTCGTGAATATTCTGGAAGCATGTCGTCATCAGCAGGTTGCTCACCTGACGTATGCCTCGTCCAGTTCGGTGTACGGCGCGAATCGAAAGATTCCGTTTTCTGTCGAAGATCGAGTTGACCATCCGGTCAGTTTGTATGCGGCTACCAAGAAAGCCAACGAGCTGATGGCACATACGTACAGCCATCTTTTTGCATTGCCTACCACGGGGCTGCGATTCTTTACGGTCTACGGTCCGTGGGGACGACCGGATATGGCGATGTGGATGTTCACGAAGGCGATTCTGGCCGGTAAGCCCATTGATGTCTTCAACCATGGACGTATGCAACGCGATTTTACGTTTGTGGATGACATTGTCGAAGGCGTGATTCGCACCAGCGACACAATTCCCACCGCGCAGACCGTAGCGAGCGATGCAGATGATTGCAGCACGGCAGCTCCGTATCGAGTTTACAACATTGGGAACAATCAGCCTGTCGAACTGATGCATCTGATTGAAACGCTCGAGTCGGCACTCGGGCAGAAAGCGGAAAAGAATATGCTGCCGATGCAGCCGGGAGATGTCCCGGCAACATACGCCAACATCGACGCCTTGCAGCGAGATGTGGGTTTCCGGCCAAGCACACCGATTGAAGACGGTGTGAAGAAATTTGTGGCGTGGTACAAGAGTTACCACCAGCTCTGAGATATACTCTCGACTGCGGTAAGAACAGTGTGAGTATCGGCTGAATCGTTTAACGGCAAGCCGCAGGCGAAGGTGCAGAATCCAGCTTCTTCAGTCACAACTGGAGACCGAACCTTCATGGGTGTCGACTCAGTCGTAACCCGATGAGTTGGTTTCAAAGTTGCGAATTTTCGTTAGGGCTGGAAGCCCGGCACATCCTCTGCCGGTGGCGTAAGCCACCGGTGTACCAAGAACACTGCGACTCAGGCCTGAAGGGCCGACACATCCGCGCTTGTGTCGACCCTCCGGGCCTCAGATTCCTTATGTTTGCATACCGGTGGCTCACGCCACCGGCAATGGATTTGTCGACCCTCCGGGCCTGAAAATGCGTAACTTCAAAATGCTTTAGCGAAGAATGCAGCCGGCAAGATGCAGGCGAAGCAATTCCACACTGATGTTTCGGGTAGGGATAATCATCAAAATCGACAGCATCACCGATGAGTCACAGATAAAGTCTCTCGTTGCTTCACACACCATACTAAAACCTGAATTTCTGAATTGAGCCCCCGACTATGAATTGGTCCACACAGCGAGTTGCATTTATTGGCACTGGTCAGATGGCAACGGCCCTCTCGGCCGGATTCGTTCGAAATCTCCTGAAGCCCGATCAAATTGCGGGTTACGATCCTGTCGAGGCCGCTCGAACGGCGTTTGCAGGAAAAACTGGCGATGGCGTGACGGTCTCTGCAGACCTGACCAGTGTGCTCAAGGGGGCAACTGTTGTCATCCTCGCCGTAAAGCCGCAGATCATGACAGAAGCTCTGGCCACAGTTTCGGCGGCTCTGGAAACCGCTCCGGTGATTGTTTCGGTGGCGGCTGGTATCACGATTCAGAAACTCGCGGCAGGTTTGCCGCAAGGAAGTCGCATCATACGAGTCATGCCGAACACTCCCGCATTGATCGGTAAGGGAGCGAGTGGCGTTTCCGCAGGAGCTACGGCCACCGCCGACGATCTCAAACTGGTTTCTGAATTGCTGCAAACAACAGGCATCGTCGAGATTGTGCCCGAGTCATTGCTCGACGCCGTCACTGGTTTATCCGGCAGCGGCCCCGCCTATGTATTTCAAATCATTGAAGCGTTGAGCGATGGCGGTGTCAAAATGGGCCTGCCTCGCGCCACAGCAACTCGACTTGCTTCGGCCACGGTGGCAGGCGCTGGCGAAATGCAACTTGCAACAGGCCTTCATCCTGCGGTGCTGAAAGATTCGGTCACCAGTCCAGGCGGCACAACGATCGCCGGCCTGCATGCACTGGAGAGCGGCGGCCTTCGAGCGGCCGTGATGTCGGCCGTTGAAGCCTCCACGCTGCGATCAAAACAACTGGGGCAGTAGGCGAACCACTGCAGAAACTCCGAGAAGCCACATCTGGCACTCTCGATGGCAGAGCATGAACTGACTTCAAGAAGTGCTTTGTAAAGCACATTATTCGGTCGACATTCGCGATCTGTCATTGTCAGCGTTTGCGTCATCGCGTTCCCACCGATTACAAAACAGGCTTTAGCAGATTCTTTTTGAGCAGGAACGCCTGTGCTTCAAGAGACCGCCGGATTGTCGCCCGAGAATGCTGGCCAGTCAGAACCACAAAGACTGCCGCCGGTGTTGGGGCTGTTCGATGCGATAATGATCGTTGTCGGATCCATCATCGGCTCCGGAATCTTCCTCAAGGTCAGTTCCATCGACAGCGCGTTGGAGCCGTATGGGTTCCTGGCGATTATCGGCACGTGGTTGTTTGTCGGAATTATCACGCTCTGCGGTTCACTGGCCCTGGCGGAGCTGGGAGCCATGTTTCCTCATGCTGGCGGCCCATACCTTTACATTCGTGAAGCTTATGGCAGACTGCCGGCATTCTTGTGGGGCTGGACAGAGTTCTGGGTCGTGCGGACCGGATCAGTCGGCGCACTGGCCTGCGCAACGGTTCTCTATTTCAATCAGGTTGTGCCACTGTCGCCCGTGGGCCAGACCTCAATGGCGGTGCTGATTATCGCCGGGCTGGCGATAGTCAACCTCTTCAGCACTCGCGCGGGAGCGTTGGTGCAGGGAACAGCCACTGTTTCCAAGGTTGCGTTTCTTGTCGCGTTGATTGTGCTGCCATTCCTGTTTCGGAGTGTCGACACCGCAAATCTGCAGCCCATGTTTCAAATGCCCGATCAGCCCGGCGCTGCGATGGGATTTCTGAAGGCGCTGGGAATCGCCATGGTCGCCGTGCTGTGGCCCTACGATGGCTGGATCAATCTGGGACCGGTCGCTGAAGACATCAAGGATCCTCGCCGCAATGTTCCGCGAGCCATGGCGATTGGTCTTGGCATTGTGATCGTCGTCTATCTTGGCGCGAACCTGAGCTATCATCTGGTGCTGCCAATTCATCATCTGGCGAACAGCCGCACCGTGGCCGCCGATGTTTTTCAGGTGATGTTCGGCCCGATTGGTGCTCAGGTGGCCGCTGTGGGAGTCATGATTTCGACGTTCGGAGCGACCAACTCCAACATGATCACTGGTCCGCGAATCTACCTTGCGATTGCTCGCGACGGCCTGGTTCCTGCGTGGTTGCATCGTATTCATCGTCGCTACCAAACACCGTGTAACACCATTGTGCTGCAGGCCGCCTGGGCCATATTTCTTGTGCTGTTGTTTTCCGTGTGGGATCCCAATGCTCCGACGATGGCACAGACCGTCAGTTTAAGCGGGCCGATCGCTGGTACTTCATCCGTGGCTTCCGCGAATGCGGCACCACTAATAGCCCCCACTTCAGGAGAACAACATTCTCGCCGATTGAAAGCCGCCTTCGACAGTCTCACCGACTCCGTCATCTGCGCGGGAGTGATTTTCTACGGGATGGCCGTCGCCGCCGTTTACATCCTCCGTCGAACTCGCCCGGACATTGCTCGCCCGTATCGAACGTGGGGCTATCCTGTCACTCCAGCCTTGTTACTTCTCGCCTACCTTGGAGCGTTCATGAGTTTGCTGATGGAGCGGCCCTCGCAAACCTTTGCCGTTTTGGGGTTGATTGCCTCGGGGGTCGCCTACTATGCGTTCGCGTCTCGAAGCCAGCGGCGGCGGCCCCATGCAGGATGAGCATCTGACGAGATCAAGACAAGTCAGCAATTAAAAAAAGCCCGCCATCCTTTTGAGATGCCGGGCTTGTCTGGTTTGTGATTGGTGAGTCTTTCGGTGGCTGGTCTATTCGCGAGCCTCGGGAGGCAGCGGCACTATTTCTTCCTGAGACGTTGCCGGCTCAATCGGTAACGGGACTTCACTCTGAGATGCTTCGATGGCTGCTGTCGCTCCGGTCTCTGTCTTTGATTCCGTCTGGGAGAAGCGAGTCATGCGGCGATCCAGGATAACTCGGGCGGCTTCACGAACTTCATCTTCGTTCAGGCGTCGCAGGTTGCCGATCTGAGTGAGTGGTTCAATAACATTGGCAACACGGCCCATCGTGGATTCCATCATCCCAATGTCCATCAGAGTCCGTCGCAGAGTATCAAGCGACTTCACGTGAGAAGCCACTTCAACTCGGAAGTCGTCCATGATCTCAAGATTCTGAATCGCGGCAGAAATCTCGCTGGATTGATGGCTGAGCGTTGTCTGCAGTTTCATGAGCGAGTCCAGATTTTCGCGAGCAGAAGTCAACTGCAGGTCTGAGCTATTCAGTGACTCATTCATGGCGACCAGAGTACGAGCTGTTTCCTGAGCGTTGATGACACCGGCTGAAGAAGCCACGACAGAGTCTTTCAGAGCGTTCAGGTCCTGAATACCAGCCTTCGCGGCATCGAGATCGGTAGACGCTGTTGTGACGGCGTTCTTGAGGCCGACGAATTCGTCAAACTTCTGAGCTGCCAGTTTAATATCTTCAGCCTGTGCTGACATCCGCTGTGTCAGATCGTTCATGCTGGCCAGACCTTCGCTGGCCTTCTCTGAGCCATTGGAAGCGGCGATCAGTCGATTCTGCAGAGCAACCAGACCTTCCAGTGAGTTGTTGGCAACTTCAGTGCTCTCTGAACCATTCAGAATGGCCTTCTGCAGTTCCTGCATGGCATTGATTTGAGCGGTGGCCTGCTGAGTCTGACCTTCGGATTCGATGATCCGCTGCTGCACAGCAGACATTTTTTCTATTGATGCCAGAGCAGTTTGAGCGGCACCAGCTTCCTGTTCGATCGTGGTCCGAAGTGTCTTGATGTCCGTGATGCTCTGTTCCAGTGACTGCAGGCGAGAAGACTGATCTTCAAGGCTTGAAAGAAGATCGTTCGTGCGGAACACCGAGTCACGAGCAGCGACCAGCTTGTTCATGTTATTCTCGGTGGATTCCATCCGAGTCTGGATGGATTCAAGCCGGCCCTTCAATGGGCCAACCATCATTAATTGCATGCCGAAGAAGACAACGGCGAGGGACATCACCATGGACATCCCCATAAAGTTTCTGAATCCCCGGAACTCCAGATTGGATGACCGGCGGATTGTTGTCGTGGGACCGTTCAAGGGGCTACTCCTGATTCTGAACAGCGAAGCATTGCTTCACACTGGATCGATACGGATCGTCAATCGCGAAATGCGTTGACTGCTCGAACGTTGCTTTCAATGCCGGCGATCTCGCCTGACTTTCGCCGACAGCAGCGGTCGATTCCTCACTTGTATCGCCGTCAGAGTCGTGTGCAGTTTGCCTCATTGGCATGTTGTGGCCATTTTTGCCGAAACGCAAATCCTGCCAGGGCAACCATGCTGTTCGTACCGCTTGTAGCAGCCGAGGTGATCCTGATGATTCAGAACCTGGACGTTTCTGAAACGTCCAGGCTGGCTATCGCATAAGCTTTTCGCCTTCCAGAGTCTTGCCGTCAACGCCCAGCATCTGTGAGTTCGTCAGTGAATCTCCAAA
>CAMAXD010000210.1 GCA_945861975.1 Candidatus Kuenenia stuttgartensis
GCCAACAGCAGTTCACGAGCTTGTTCCTCCTGATCGGCAACAATCAGAGTTTCCGCCAAAGCGATACGAGTCGTCGCACTGGAACGATCGGAGGACAGTCGCTTTGTCAAATGCTCCAGCGCCAGTTGGGTCGCCTTTGCAATCTCCTGAGGATCGCGATTGAGCTGTTTCCGTAGTTTTGCGAGGGCCAGATAGTGTTCGGGATCAATGGCCGCTGCCTCAGACAGGGCCTGCTCTGTTAATTTCCATTCCCTGCGACCGGCATAGATCTGAGCAAGCATCAGCTGCGCCTGAAGATTTCGGGGTGATTGACCCAGCACATGCTTCAAATGTCGCTCAATCTGCTCGCTCGAGAGTGGCAGGATTGGTTTCGGCTTAATGGCTTGGTTGGCCAGCCACAAATGAGCCTCCAAATGCCCCGGTCGATTTTCTGGTGCCATCCCGGCGATCTCACTTAACCCCTCCGCCGTCTTCCCGTGGCTGAGCAATGATTGTGCAAGTCGATACCGATAGGCCAATTCTGTTGGTCGAAGGCTTGCAAGCGCTCTCAGATAAGTTTCTTGTCTGGCGACATCTTTAGTCGTTACCGCCGTATTGAAGGCGTCTTCGTATTGAGCGAGAATTGAATCGACCGAAGCATGCCGTTGCCATGAAATCATGATCGTTCCCGCCACCATCAGCACAAGAAACGGGAATCCAGCCACGAGCTTGCTTTTACCTCGAGAGAACAACCACGATTCCAGCCAGCCAACAGCAAATTGAAACCAAAGCACCGGGCTGATCAACGCACTCCATGGTGCGTATTCACGACGCTCGGCTTCAGTGACTCGGCTATCCAGAATCTTTGGTGTCTGAATCGCAGCAAATTTACTGTCGCCTTTAGCGAGGACTGTAAAAAATTTGTTCCATACGGCGATCAGCGGGTTGAAATACAGAGTCCCGCCACCGTGACGTCGTATGTCGAGGACCGGAGCAAACAGAAACTCCAGCAGCCGGTCAGCGCTCATCAGAAAAGCAGCAGCCAGCGCTAAACACAAATATCCTAGTGCATCATGTGACCAGCCCGTGGAGAAATCGGCTGCGTTGCGGTTCCAGGCCACAGCAATCGTGACGACTCGCAGGATGTTCATCATGCCGGAGAGAATCAGGCCGACTGCCAGCAATAGTCCCCCGTGAATCAATGAGCGGCGCCTGAGGCAGAAGACCAGAGCGGCGAGGAACAGAATTGTGAACAGAGACTGTACGCCGCTGCAGGCTTCTTCAACCAGGAAACTCTTGCCTGGAAAAGTCAGGACATTCCCTTCCCGATAATGCAACATTCCGATGCGGTGTAAAACTCCGCTGGCAACAGAAGTCGTGACTCGCTGAAGCCACATGATGACGGGTTCGTCATAGTTGAGGGGCAGTCGAATGGTCACCAGCGGCAGAGTCGCAAGATAAAGCAACGAACGCTGATAGCCCTCATCAAGGCTCGCCAAACACCAGGCTGTCATCAGGCAGACAAGCCCTGCTGCGAAGAACCATGGAGACATGAGATAACTACCGGCAGCGAGGCAGCAGACATCCGCCACAAGCAACGCTGACGAGATCCAATTCCAGCGTTCCGGTTGTGGACTTTTCCGAGTCGCAAAAAGCACAATGAATGCGATAATCGCGAACGGGAAGAATTGGTAGTGCTGCCTCGGCCATAACTCGACGTAATATCGCGCAACGATTGGCAGGTGGACTGCGATCAGCAACGATATTTGCCAGCGTGAGAGTACGAACTGCTGAATGTCTTTTAATATTCGATAAGGCACGGAGTTACCCTGGGGCGAGGAAAGTCAAATTATTCTGTACGCGGCCACGATTGAGTCAATGATCTGTATAATGTACTCCGCGAACACCCGGCCTCAATTTGTGCCGCCTGAAGAACAAGTACCATGTTCACTCTGGGATCATGCTTCCGACTCCCAGCGTTGCAATCATAAATGTCGTAATTCCTTCCAGCCAAATGAATAACCTGCGGATCGTGACGCAGAAAACAGTCATTCGCCCCGACCTGGCTCCCTGTTGATGAGACGGCGAGGTCGCTCGTTGACTTTTGCTCACCAGACTGCCACTCTCTCGCCAACTTCGTCGCGCGAAGCAGGTCTTAACGCGAGACCGGCACGGGCCGATTCGTGCCATTTTAGGAACAGTTCCGAAATAACATCCGGCTGAATCAAGACACGATTGAACCGGTGTGCCCGTGTTCGCTGACCATCACTTGTCCACCCCGCAGTGAAAACGCTGGGATTTGTAAGGTGTGACAAGTGAGCGCCGGCGAACGCAGGCACACCATTCACGGATTTCATTTCGAAACATATCCTTCTGCAGCGGAAACCGGTTTAACCAGGAATGATCTCTTCTCGAACTGGTATTCCGGTACGATTCTCAGCCGAATGCGGAGAATTACAGCGTGGCAAAGATTTAAAGTGTTCAGTATGGTTGCGCGACGCCATGCCTGAACCCGACCACGCTGTCCCTCTTACTGTTCTCTCAGAATTGATGTACATATGCTCCTGAGAATTACAAATCTCAGAACTCCTGTTGAACTGCCCGAGCATGAATTGCCCGGTGAAGTTGCCAACCGTCTGGATGTTCCGCTGGCTGATCTTCAGGACCTGAAGATTCTGCGGAAGAGTATGGATGCGCGGAACCGGTTTCGTCTGGAGTATGTTTACTCGTTGAGTCTGACGATTGCGGATGCGGATATTGATCGATTTCGCCACGGTTATGGAATTGATGTGGCCGAGTGGGAAGCTCCTGAATTCGAACAGCCAGTTCCCGGAGATCAGCCGCTGCCGCATCGGCCAGTCATTGTTGGCTCCGGTCCGGCCGGTTTACTGGCGGGCTACTTCCTGGCTCTGGAGGGTTACCGACCTCTGATTATCGAACGAGGCCAGGCGGTCAAGGAACGAGTGCCTGCGATTCGAAAATTCGATTCAGGTGGCGAACACGATAATGAAAACAACTATCTGTTCGGCGAAGGGGGAGCAGGTTGCTTCAGCGATGGAAAACTAACCTGCCGCATTACCGGTCCGGATGTCGACTGGGTGTTGCAGAGTTTTGTTGATTGCGGCGGTCGATCATCGCTCGTTTATGAGCACCGTCCCCATCTCGGCAGTAACAAACTGCCCCTGATCTGTCGCAACTATCGACGGAAGATTGAAGAACTTGGTGGCGAGTATAGGTTTGGCTGTCGCCTGGAGGGGATGAGGTTCGAAGACGGCCATTTGGCAGGAATTGAAACGTCGTCGGGATTTATTCCTGCCTCCGTCTGCGTGCTGGCGATCGGCCATAGTGCTCGCGACACCTACGAAATGTTGCTGGAGACTGGCTTGCCATTGCAGCAAAAAGCATTTCAGCTTGGATTGCGTATTGAGCAGCCGCAGGAAATTGTTGACGGCAGGAAGTATGGCCGAGATGAATATTTGACTCTGCTTGGTGCGGCGGATTATTCGATTGTCGCGAAAGGCCAGAAGGATCTCTTCACGTTCTGCATGTGCGCGGGCGGGGTTGTTATTCCCAGCGTGTCTGAGCCGAACATGTATTGTTCAAATGGCATGAGTAACTCCCGTCACGATTCGACGTTTGCCAATAGTGGCCTGGTTGTGACCCTCGAACCTCATGAATTCGGCAGCTCGCATCCGTTGGCCGGGATGCATGTGCAGCGGCAGTATGAATCCATCGCCTTTCAACTGACCGGAGGCGACTATAAAGCCCCGGTGCAACGAGCCAGCGATTTCCTCGCGAACCGCACACCGTCACCGAACGAACACTTGCCGTCGTCTTATGAACGAGGAACCTCCGCGAGAAATCTGTCCGCCGTCTTGCCGCCGCCAATCATGAAGGCAATGATGGCAGGCTTACCGATCATGGATCATCAATGGAAAGGCCAGTACCTCAAAGACGCAGTGCTCGCCGGGCCGGAGATGCGCGGCAGTTCGCCGGTACGCATTGATCGAGATCATCAGACGATGGAAATTCCAGCGATGCCCGGAGTTTATCCTATTGGCGAAGGAGCCGGCTACGCTGGCGGAATTGTGACCGCCGCCGTCGATGGCTTGCGTGCTGCAAAGAAGATTGTTGCTCGCTATCGTTGCACAGAAGATGCATAAGCGGTGAGTTGCAGGGCAGGCGAATTCGGAATGGGCGCGAATTCAGCGATGTTGGTTGCAACAACGCAATGGACGAACTCATCAGAATTCGCCACAGCACGGATGCTCTTTGCTGAACGAGGCAACGATTGTGTCACAGTCGACTTGATCGCTAAAGTGTTCCCCGTGTCGAATCGTTTCCGTCAGCCGGGGGGATTAGCGCTGTGTTCGTTTGTGACAGATTTCATCGAAGTTCGCTCGTTGCGGCCGTGATGACGTTGATGATGCCTGGCGCGGTACTCCCTTTCGTTCAGGAGTTGTCCGCTGCAGAACCGAAGCGGCCGAACATTCTCTTCTTTTTCGCCGACGACTGGGGACGCTACGCCAGTATTTATGCTGATGCGAACGGCCCCGGAGGCATCAACGATGTTGTGAGAACTCCGAACTTTGATCGCATCGCGCGGTCTGGTGTTCTCTTTCGCAATGCTCACGTGAATGCTCCGTCGTGCACGCCATGTCGCAGTTCTTTGTTGTCCGGCCAGTATTTCTGGCGAACAGGTCGCGGGGCGATTCTGCGAGGAGCGGTGTGGGATGAAACGATTCCGGCTTATCCGTTGCTTCTGAAAGATGCCGGCTATCACATCGGAAAAACGTATAAGGTTTGGAGTCCTGGCTCGCCCGCCGACGCACCATACGGAGGGCAGAAGTTTTCTTATCAAAAGTCCGGTGGTCGCTTCAATCAGTTTTCTCAGAACGTGACGAAGCTGATTGGTCAGGGAGTGAAACCTGACGATGCCAAAGAAGAACTCTATAGTGAGATTCGCGGCAACTTTGCTGCCTTCCTGGAAGCTCGTCCAGCCGATCAACCGTTTTGTTATTGGTTTGGTCCCACCAACGTGCATCGTGCATGGACGAAAGGCAGCGGTAAGAATCTGTGGAGTATTGATCCCGATCAGCTAAAAGGCAAAATGCCGGCTTATCTGCCGGATGTCCCGGAGGTCCGAGAAGACCTCGCCGATTACTTCGGAGAAATTGCCGCGTGGGATGCTGGCATGGGAGTGCTGTTGAAGCAACTGGAAGAATCTGGCGGACTTGAAAACACTTTGATTGTGATCAGCGGCGACCATGGTGCCCCCGGTTTTCCGCATGGCAAATGCAATCTTTACGGATTTGGGACTGGCGTTTCACTGGCCATCAGTGGTCCGGGTGTGAATGGCGGAAGAATTGTCGATGACTTTGTTAATCTGACGGATCTGGCTCCTACGTTTTTGGACGCAGGGAACGTGCCGGTTCCGGAGGTCATGACCGGACGCAGTTTGTGGCCTGTGTTAAAGTCCGACGCAAGCGGGCTGGTCGATTCTGAACGTACATGGGTTGTGACTGGCCGTGAACGGCATGTCGAAATTGCACGCGAGGATTACAGCCCTTATCCACAACGAGCGATTCATACGGCCGACCATCTGCTGATCGTCAATTTTCGTCCTGAGCGCTGGCCGCTGGGTGATCCTTATCGGCTGGATGGAAACGATGTTCCTACCGAAGAAGAGATCACAAATTCAACTCGAGCAACTCATCCTGATGAAGACGCAGGTCCGACAAAAGCGTGGCTTGTCGGAGTCCGAAATTCACCGGAGTGGAAGTCTCACTATGACTGGGCCTACGGCAAGCGTCCGAAGTATGAACTCTACGATCGCCGAAAGGATCCCCATGAAACGAAGAACGTTGCTGAAGACCCCGAGTATGCTGACGTGAAGGCCGCTTTGGAGAAGCAGCTTCTCGCAGAGCTGAAACGGACCGGGGATCCACGCATGATCGACGATGGCGTCTATTTTGAAACGCCACCTCTGTCCGGGCCGCTGCCAGACGAAGCTGCGTTCTGGGAAAAGCCAGCGAAGAAGAAACGCTGAAATCAGCAATGTGCGATACAACGGATGAGAATCCGGTTCGCTCCGATCGCAATGCAATCTTCAAAATTAGCTACAGCATCCCCGGCCGGTTCTGTTCCTGCGTCGGCCAAGTGGTTATCGGCCGGGTGGTTCAGGAGTCTGGTATGTGAACCGTTACCCGAAATGCAGCTGCAGTGTCTCAGCGAGGAATTTCGAACACCGCGATGAACAGCACTCAAGCTGAAATTGGCCCGATCAGCTTCAGGGGCCCAATGCCGCAGTTGTCGCGATCAACTCAGAAGCAGCATGACAAAACACGCTTCAAAAGAGAAAGCCTGGCCTCTTTATGAGCCCAGGCTTTTCTCTTACGCGAAGCTTATCGTAATGGCAGACTTAGCACAGTCCGATCATCAATTACTCCATCTCAGCCGTCAACCAGCCGTCGGCCAATTGGATGTTTGTAATCGTCACCGGAAGAGTTTTATCTCCAGCAGCCTGCAGGTCGATGGTCGGGCTAAGTTCCTTGCGGACGATTCGTCGAGCAAGAACTCGCTTGATCTGAACCGATCGCGTTGGGCGTCCGGTCACTGCAATGTTGCCGGGTTCGATAACAACTTTTCCGTTCTGGAGAGACATCGCGATAGGAATCGTCACGGTCTCTTCAGGAATCTCTTCTTTGCCTTCCTGACGAATGCCTGTTCGCAGCGACAGAATGATCTGACCATTATCGAAGCGGACTCGAATCGGGTCCGTCTTGCTGAACAGGAAGATCGTCGGTGGTTCTGCTTCTTCGCCTTCAGCTGGCGTAGCAGGCTCAACATCGGTCAGCTTAATTTCGCGTTGGAAGAGATCACTCAGGGCAGCTTCCAGTTCAGTCACGAAATCCTTCTCTGGAACTGCACGTCCCTGGAATCCCAGAGCGTCGATGGCATTGTTAAGTGCCGACTGATGAATCTGAGCGGCAGCACCTTTGGCAACCAGTGCCGCATGAGGCTGAACTGAACCACCCAGTCGCGCCACACCAATCGTCCGAGAGCTGACGGCGATGTGGGTGTTGCTGGAACGAGCACTGATGCTGTCCGGAGCAACGCCGCGGCGTTCAAGAGAATCGAGCATCTTTGTCAGTGTTTCGTTGCCGGTAGAAAACTGCTGATCTGTTTCAGACTGGAACTTCGGCAACGCCTCTTCTCGCAGACGGCTCGCCGTGAGAGCTTCGCTTTGTGGCTTACTTTCGGCGATCTTCTGAGCTGCCATCTTCCGTACGATGCCGCGAATGATCGGAATTCCATCGTAATCGGTCGCCAAACCGACAGTGCGGCTGTTCGTGTTAACGTTAAAGCTGGCTCCTGACGCATTGACGTGTCGACCATCGAAATGCACTGATCGATTCATCCAGAAATGATGGTTGCCGTTCGTCCAGACGGTTGCAGGACTCTTCTGAGCCTTCGTATTGGACTGAGTGTTCCCATTGACATTCAGATCAAAAGCGGCCGTGTTCTGCGACGGCCGGATGTCAGCTCGCACGTCGACAGTTGTCGTCTGTGATCCTGTGACCCACGCGCCCATGATACAGTCTGCAATAGAGCCGCTCTCAGTGCGGTAGTCTGAGATCAAACGCGACAGCAGATCTTCCGAAACGGTAAAGTGGACATTGTGATTGAAGTAGTTTTCATTCACGACAGGACGAATGATTTCAGAAGCTGCCGGAAAGCGGCTGCGCAGGGAACGCCAGGCCGTGCGAGTACTCTCGGCATCCTTTGCAAGGGCGTTCTTCTCCCAGGCAAAAATTGAAGTCAACAGCACAGTGATCTGTGCATTCAGAGCTGTACGGACGGCCGCTTCATCGCCACTGACTGAGCTGGCAGCCAATGAGGTCTCAAGAGCGGCCTTCAGTTTCTGCAGTGCTGGACGAGTCAAAAACAGCAGTTGATCACTGTTGAGGGCGTCGCCGGGAGACAAATTAGCGAGTACTTGTTTCTTGATCGCGTCGTCAGCGTTTCCGGCCTTGAGTTCTGCCAGATGCAGGTATGTGACCCAGCCAGCACCGTTTGTCATTGCCGTGAGCATTGCCTCTGCGGCAACGACAGCTTCCGTCAGCTTGTCGGCCGTTGCATCCTGAGAGGCGGTCAGATCGCCTGCCTCACCAGCCAGTAATGCGGCCTGCATCAAAGCCGTGCGACGCAGCAAATGCCGCTTCACCGTTTCAAGCGGAAGTGTGCTGCCATTGATTTTACCGGCTGCTTCCGTCAGTTCAGTTGCAGCAACCTTACGAGCATCCGCAGGCTGCGAAGCATCGAAAAGAATCGCCAGCCGTGGATTCAACGACTTGGCAAGTTCCGCATCAATCGTTTCCAACGACTCCGCGGAGAGGTCATCAGGAATCGTCAGGGCAGTTTCGGTAACTGCCTGCACTTCTTCCTGAGTTGCCTGAAGTGCAGTGGGCGATGACGCGGAGATGGCCAGCATCGCGGCGGACATCGATAGAACGCCCAACGCTCGCTGAATCGATCGTTTGTGCAGTCCCAAGAACATGATCAATTTCCTTTTACAACTTGCCTGCTATGGCAGTCTGCTGACGACACACATCCTGTATCGTCGAGAACATTCGGCAGAGTGTGATTTTGCAGAGCAACAATGAAAATCCGTACAACTGCGCATCTTCTCATTGTTGTCGCAGAATTCCCAATCTATCCATGTCGTTTTTTCGGACAATTCACCGCACTGGGAAGTTCTTGCCAAAACCAGGCGTTCGTCTTCTGAAAACCTTCATTTTCCGGGTCAGTAATGTCCGTAGAGCAGGACTTTCGATTCGGAGGCCCCGATGTCAATCAGGCTAGCCAAATAACCCTCAATGTTTTTTCTACCCATCTTCACAAGAAGCATCCTGCGGCGGGCAGGTTTCGGGGAGGCCAGAAGCCTCTTCGGAGTTCTGCTTGGCTGGAACTGAATTCTCAGCGGAAAGATCGGACGGTTAATTATTGCTGTGTCGCGGCGTAAATGCCGGCCGCAGCAGCCAGTCCCAGGATCACTGCAAACATGATCTTCCAGACGCTGTATGGTCGCTCACCCTGAACTTCGCCTGTTGCTGCATTAATGAAAACCTGGAATGTCTTCCCGTTAAACCGGTAGGCCATCAGCCAGACCGGCAGCAGCAGATGCTTGTAGGTGATCGCATCGTATTGGCTTTTGACACTGCTGACTATTTGCGTGTCACCGCCGATTCGTTGATGGACCTCGGACAGAACCGCAGCGTCTATGCGTTGTCGACCTTCTTTAAAGCACTCATCCAATTCTATGTCGTACGTTCGAGCCATTAAGCCGGCCAGCATCTGCTGATTGAATGGCACCACTTTAAGCAGAGGCCATGGTTCCAGAGCCAGCATGTAATCTCGGCGGAGACCTGTATTGGCAAGTACCAGCACATCATCAAAGAATCGCTGAAACGATCCACTGGCAGGATACCAGCGAGTTCTTCGTTCGGTGCGTCGATTCTTTTCGTCCCCTACGGTCACGTAATAATGCTCGCCACGCTGACCTGAATACGCGGTAGATGTCATCGAATCAAATGTGTAGTAGGACAGATAGATGCCGTTAAACTTGCCGGCCGCTCCGTCTTTTGAAAATCGATTTGGGGCGAACCAGCGGGAACGCACCCATTGCTGCAGATTGCGACGTGCATCGTCTTTGTCTATCTGAAACGGCAGGACACCATCGACCGGAATGCGATGTTCCTCGCACTTGTGAGCATTCTCAAGCTGCACGGGTGACGCACAATAGGGGCAGAGCGTGCTGGTTAACGTTCCATAGAACTCCACATTGCCACCACAGGACTCGCACCGCAGTTCGCGATGAGTTTCCTCGGTTGCGGCGATTGATGGATCTTCTTCCACTTTGCGATCGCGAGCTTCCTCACGCCACTGCCGGAGTTGCTCCAGCATGGCATGGAAATCCTGCTCCCCAAGCACCTCGTCGCCGGATTTCTCAATCTCTTTAACGTAACCGCAATACGGGCATTTCAGGGACTGTTCGCCAATATGGAACTCAAGATCGGCCCCACATGATTTACATGGGAACACTCGTCCTTCACCGGAGTCAAACGTGCGTCCCACTTCACCGGTCCGCACGTCTCGACGATGAATATCCAACGGGCCGTTTGGGTCGGTCTCAGACGGCAGATCCGCAGAGTCATCCTGTGAGTCTGTTTCAAGCGGCATGAAAGGATTGACCCGTTGAATAATTCAGATGAAGAAACAGGAGGCACGAAAGGCAACATGCGCAGACGATTGAAGAGCCAGCCCGACAACGTCTCACCGTCAACGGGCCGTGACGCATTTTCTCTCAACGGGATCAGGAACCAATATCGACGTGCCCAGATGGGCGCATTGAACTATTGGTCCCTGAAACTACGCGTACTGCAATTATGGAGCTGGCATCGGAGGAGGGGCTGGCGGCCCAAAAGCACCAGCCAGTTGAGGCACC
>CAMAXD010000211.1 GCA_945861975.1 Candidatus Kuenenia stuttgartensis
TCGCCGGACATTCGGGATTCAGACTTACCGGCCTGAGGTCTGGCCAGAGCGATCGTCAGGAGAAGCAATCCCGCACCGTAAAACCACGGCAAGGTTCTGCGAAATCGCTGCATCCATGTCACTGGCAGAGATTTGAAAGTCGCGATACTAGAGAAGAGCACTGTCGACTTGTTACGAGTTCGCAGGGACAGGCCGACAAGCCCGACGACCATCGGCAGGAGAAGCAGGCTGACTAAGGAATAAAATCGACAGGAGTCCATGCTCTCAGCATAGCATTGGAGACGCCAGGTTTCCATATGTTGGCGTGAAGGGTGAAGCAGTAGGAGTCGCGCAACAAAAAACCGTCTGGCTTCGTCAAGAAGCCAGACGGTTCTGAGATCTTCTGAGACCACTAGCTCATTAAATGAACCCACATCGCCAGTCACGCACCCGGGGACATCGTGCTAGACAATCTCCGGGGCCTCTTGCCAAGCGCAGTACTAGAAATCGTTGCCCGCGAGCGGAGCTTCAGGAACAAAGCCGGCACTCGTCGTGAGAGCGGGACGTGGGCGAGCAGCACCTGGCGTGATCAATCTGACATAAACACCGGTGTCGATGTTTTCGCTCAGAGTCTTGACTGTTCCATCGCAGAACGAGGCAACAACAATCCCAATGTGGCGACTGTTTGGAGACGGTGAAGCCCCGTCTGGACCGTTCTTCTGCTTATTGATTAGCGGATTTAATGGACCGGCGAAATTGGCGATCGCATTTTGTAGGCTGTTAAATGTCGTCGTGCTGACCGCTGTGATCGGAAGTACAAATCCGCAGCTACGAATCGATGGGTCCGCCCAAGTGCGGCTGGACGTAACGGCATTGCTGCCGCCATTCACATTCTCGGTAAACATGATTGTATTACCAGCACCATCATAGATGCGGCCAATGTTTGAGCTTGCTTTGTCGGTCACGTTAGATGGCCGTGGAAGTCCCGATGCTAGCGGAATATCACAATCTATACTCGCCCAGAACACTCCCAATTCTTTCGTCAACGCGGTATTCGCTGACGACAACGCTGTTCCACCATCAAAGACGAAAGGTTCAGCGACGAAGCTATGGCCGAAATCTGCGGAGGCGGCTGGGGCAGCAGGACCCGCTGCCGCAGTCATATCGATGTTTGTATCACCAACGCCGCAATTCGCGGCGTAGCTTAAACCACCGTCCTTGCCAACGGAGGAATCATCATTAGGACATGTAAGTACCTCGAAATTGTATTCTCCAACTGCGACATTCCCGCCAACGTTGAAACCAGTACCGTGGGTCCACCGTTCGTAGACCGCAGTCTGATCCATATACGGGAGCAGATCCAAAGCCCAACTATGACTTGGATAAATCGTTTCTTTTAAACCATCGCTGTCGCGGTTTAAATCAAGTCCTGGATAAGTGCCCGATGCAGGCAATACCCCGCGGTGAGCTTCAGCAAAGCTGATCGCCGCGAGAGTGATATTCTTCAGGTTATTCAAACACTGAGTTCTTCGGCCAGCTTCACGAGCCGACTGGATCGCTGGGAGAATCAGGGCCATCAGAGTTGCGATAATGGAGATGACCACCAGCAACTCGATCAGGGTGAATCCGCGTCGAGATGTGTTCGACAGGATGAGGGAACGACGCGTTTGCATGAGCTTGACTCCCGAAAAGCGAGACTTAGAAAGGCACGGAGTGAATTCAAAATAACGAACACAACAGCAGTCGGGCAAGGCAACAATCTGGGGACCATCCTGTCCGTCAGGTGAATCTTCCGACCCTTATCACCGATCTGCAGGGCATTGAGTGTGATTCAAAACGCAGCAGTTACCACCTGTCGATGTTAGTAACGCAAATACCGTAGCACATCCGCAAAAATTTCCTGAAGACTTCAAAACTTTGCGAAAACCACGTTTCTTGCGATATTTCCCTGCTTTGGACCATACACCGAGACCCCTCGGTACGCAACCAAAGACTGTCGCAAAAAGCAGCGAGGAGCCGAGGCTGCATCGTTCTGCAACACCTGAAACGGCTTATGGTTTCCTTCTGAATTGACCGCAGCCGCCATCTTTCAAGCCGGAGAGATTCGCGAAACCTGTTTTGTCCCGGCCAAACAGCATAAAAATATGCTGTTTTTGCAAGGAGAGTGCTTTCCCCGCTCGAGCCCCCTGAAAGCTCGAGCCCAATGAAAAACGACCGGCCGAAAATTCAGCCGGTCGTCCTGTTTTTCAGTCGCGTTTTCAGCAACCCCGATTACAGCTGGTCTTTCGACTTTCGGGCTTTGGAAACAACTGCTCCCAGAGCCATCCCTGCCATCAGTAAGTCCAGTGCTCGGTTTTCACTTTCAGACTTTGAGTTCTCAGCCGACACGACCGGAGTTTTGAAGACTGGCAATGAAACAGGGAGCACCTGAGTTGTGGCTTCATCCATGTTAAGGCTGGCCCATTCTCCCATGACATCATCGATGCCAGCCATGTCCTCCACGACAATTGACTGCTCACCCATCAGTAACGGCGTCACTGACATCGGATCGATCTGCACAACGGTTCCTGCCGGAGTGGCCGTAATGCTGCGAACAATGTCATCGGACCAGAAGCCAGCACTGGCATCAAACACAACCGGAGTCGTTGCCGCCAATGCCATCTCGGAAACATCCGTAGGGACTGTTTCGTTCGCCTGTGCGAAGAACTGCAGCGGCTGGCTCCATGGAAGCCCGTTGCCATTGACGTCCAGTCCGCGAATCCACCAGCGGTAGGTTCCGGAAGAAAATGCTGCAGGAGCCGTAAATGTTGTTCCGGTAATTCCCGTCTCATTCAACACTACGGGCTGACCAGGATCTGAAATTCGCTTGACGATGATTTCGTAGCTGAATGCTCCGGTACCACCAGACCAGTTGAATGTTCGCGTGCCATTGGCGTTGAGAAACGACCTTGTCAGTGTCGGAGCAACACCGACACCAGTAGAGACAGTAAAGTCGGCCGGTCCGCTCCACTGAGAAATGTTGCCGTCTTTATCGTAGCCACGAACCCAGACTTTGAAGTCACCATTCTCAAGCGGCAAAGTTGTCTGATAAGACGTTGTGGTGATCCCGTTAACTCGTAAGACCTCCTTCGCTCCAGTCGTTATGTTATCAACCCAGAGTTCATAGGAAACATAGCCAGTCACGCCACTCCACTTGAACAGTGGCAGATTGGTGGCAATGGAACCGCGAGGAGAAATGATTGATGGAACGGGGACGGTGAAGTCAGTACCGGCGCTGTAGCTGGTCGTGAGATCAGAAGGGGCAACAGTCTGAACCCACCAGCGATAATTACCGGCAGTCAGGGCGACTGCTGGTGTGTAGCTGATTTCCGCAGAATTGGCCTGCTGCGGAACGCTGACAAAGATCGTCTTCTGAACGCCGGTGCTGAGGTTATCAACCCAAAGATTGTAGCTGGAGGCACCGTCGGCTGCCTGCCAGCGAAATGTTGGCGTGTTATCTGTGGAAACCCCGGCAGGGGCGTAAGTGACCGGTCCGACGCGATAATCCATGACGAACCGGCGAGTAACGCTCCACAACCCGCCTTCACCATCCGGAGCCAACGGACGAACCCATGCATCGTAGGTGCCATTTGGAATCGGAGTCGTCGGAGTGTAAGTTGTCGTTGTCAGGGCAGACTCAACAATGATTTTCGTCTGGCCGCCAATCCTGTTCAGCCAGAATTCGTATCTGGTTGTTCCCTGGCCCGAGTCCATGTTGGTCCACGTGAACGTCGGTGTCGTGTCCACCGTAACCGGTCCCGGGGTGGTCATCGCAATTTGGCCGATGGTGAGAGTCTGTAAGCTGCTCCACGCACCCGCCACACCGTCGATGTCGTAAGCTCGCACCTGCCACGCGAACTTTCCAAGGCCGAGCGAAGTTGTTGGCTCAAAGAATGTGTCGGAGATGAACGCTTCATTGACGACTCCCTCGACTACCGTCGGCAGAACGCGTCGAACCTGAAGTTCGTACCTTGAGGAGCCAGCGACACTTCCCCAACTGAATTTTGGCGTCACGTCAAAAGTATTTCCTGTCGGAGCAAGCCCGGACATTCTCCCCACAAGGAACCGGTAAGGAGCACTTGGTGAACTAAAGCTGCTGTTCCGGGAGGTTACAATCAGCTCGTACTCGCCAATCGTCAGCGGAGTCGTTGGGGTATAGGTCTTGGTTGTCAAAGACACGAGCGGGAATACCGCAACTTTGCCTGTGCTTGTAATCCTGAAGAGTTCGAGGTCATACGTCGCCGGGTCTGCAGTCCATCGGAACGTTGGTGTCAGATCCGTTGTGACGGGCTTCGCACCTGGACTGGCAGCAGCCGGTCGATCGATGACTGGTGTCGTCGGTTTGCCGATGACGATGACCCGGGAGAAGAAGCCGTCGTTGCCAAAGTTGTCCGTCACACGAAGCATGACTGTGTAATTTGTCTTCGCAGACGACGGGTAGATCCTGCTGGCGGTTGAACCCGTCAGCCGCGGTACAAAGCCGCTGGTCGCATTGAAGTCGTAATCCCATTCCCACAGCACGATGCTGCCAACCGCGGGGTTTGGATGTGTCGAACCACGACCATCAAAGGAGACTCGATCACCGAATGCCGCTGGATTTGGCGTGGCCGAGAAAATGGCAACCGGAGTGTTCACGAGATGCTCAACTGCACCAGCATCGATCGTAATGATACCGTCAGCGTTGCCTTCGATGAGGCGAGGGTTGCCGATGGCATCCTTCTGGGACAGAAGGTTCGAGCCTGGGTAAACCGAATTACTTCCGCCATCAACCGCAGCTCGGCCCGGGATCAATGCCCGATACCCGACACCGTTAATTGCACCACGAGCAAAAGCGCTGGTCAATGCGGCGAATGGAGTCGCATCACGGCCAAACTTATCTGACGTCAGCAACCCTGCCGTTGTGGCCGTTGTCGACCGACTGTCGAGGACCTGGATAAAGTTATTCCCCAGGGAGATCACAACACCCATCAAATCACGATTGATCGTGGCCCCATTCGCAGGGATTCGTGCGACGGTGACGTTGGCCTCAATGATGGAGTTGCCCAGAGTGCTGGTTCTTGAGCTTTCGCTGGCCAGACCTGCTCCACGAGAGGCCGCGGTATTACCCGCGAGCGTCACGTTGATCAGGCTGGCTGTTGCTGATCCTTCATTGAAAATTCCACCACCGCGTGAGATCGCTGTGTTTTGTGCGATGGTCGTATTGAGGTAAGTTGTAGTGCCCAGATTGTTGACCCCACCACCTCGTGAACCCGCAATATTGGTGTCGATGGAGGAGCCGAACACATTCAGGACCGCGTTTGGAGCGTTGAAGATCCCTCCGCCTTGATTGAATGCCTCATTGTCAAAAACGTTGACATTCCGCAGGATGACTGTGCCCTCATTGAAGATAGCTCCGCCATCGAATGCTTCACCTCCGCGAATGGTCAGGTTTTCGAGGGTCAATGTAGCCCGCGGGAAGACATGGAAAATTCGGTCGATGTCGGCACCCATAATGATCGTTGCTGCCGCGCTCA
Organism: Candidatus Kuenenia stuttgartensis; assembly: GCA_945861975.1. Taxonomy (GTDB): domain Bacteria; phylum Planctomycetota; class Planctomycetia; order Planctomycetales; family Planctomycetaceae; genus SXXK01. The sequence continues at coordinate 5,532 of CAMAXD010000211.1, forward strand.
CCCCGCGGATGGTGGTGGAGCCCTTGATGTCAAGGTCCCCTGTCAGTGCATCCTCCTCAAAGCGACCCAGCTGGGTCAGCCGATATTGTCCGGCACCCAACTGGATTTCATCAAGGTGTAGAACCTGGTTGCTTTCCATAACACTGGCTCGGAGAGAGACGCGGCCGTTAATGTCACGACTCAACCTGTCTCCGAGATTTGTATCAGGAGTATCAGCAACGGTATTCACGGTAGTACTGGTTACCCAGGTTTCCGTTGCATTGGCCAGCAGCGCCAGATTTTCCGAGTCGAGAATCCCCGAGCCCGAGGCTCGCAGTGTCAGCACATAGGTCCCGGCAGTCGCTGTGTTGGTGGACAGGTTAAGGGAGTACTTGCTGGCATTGATTCGAGTCATCATGCCTGCGGTCAATGGAACATTGACGCCGTTTCTGGTCAGGCTGAAGTCGGTGATATCAACGCCGGTTACGTCTTCAGTGACGTTCAGAGTGACGCCTCCCGCCGACGTGGAACGTGGATCGGGCGACACGGCCACAAAAGCGGCCGATGGTGCTGCACCGGGGATGCTGCCACCAGAAGCCCCAGCCCCAGCTCCGCCTGATTCGACCGATGCCACGGGGCCACTCACGGACCCGCCTGAAAATGCACCAGCCCCAGCTCCACTTGTGCTCGGGCTGCTGGCACCGCCTGGAGGTGCGGCCGGTGCGTCAATAGAGAGTTGGTAACTCCGTGTTGTTCCGTAATTGAACGGCTTGCCATTTGAGGTGAAGCCTGTGCTCGCGAATTCATCAGACAGGATCTCGATGACATATTCGCGTCCGCCAACAACCGTTGTTGACATTGTGTTACTGCCACCGGCATTCACTGTCACATAAGCCGGCAACAGGTTCGGAGTCAAAAACTTAGCGACCTCTTCCGTGCGGGATGTCGCATCAACCTCATAAATCATGTACCGCAGGCCGTCGCCAAGGCCGTCAAGAACATCAAGATTCACATCGAGAGCCCCTGTCCCGGCCGCAGAGAATCGGAAGTAGTCGCGATCACCCTTCACGTTCAGGTTCAGGTTTCCGTCAACAGTGCGATCATTAACGACGTTTCCAGCCCCGGCGATTCTTCCTAAGCTAAAGGCGGAAACAAAGCCGTTGTTGTCATCCAGTTCGTCCGCAACGATTGGATTCTCGCCGGCTCGAACGTTAAAGATATCTCCGCGAGAAAGCGAGTACGGGGTCTGCCCTGTGAATGATCCGGTGTTGATGCCAGTATCCCACTGGTATGACCATGGGCTTGGGGAAAACTGCCCATCCAGGAAATTGACTTCAGTGTAGAAGTTACTGTAGCCGTCCGTGGAACTGGACTGTCCAAAGTTATTAAAGTCAAAGTCCGATTCCACTCGCCATGTTGACGTCCCTGTGCCGTCATAACTCCAGTTAACCGGGACAGAAGGGAAACTGTGAGACCCGGGAGCATCTCCCATTCTGTCGCCAATTCGACCGCTGGTTCTCGTCATGTTACGTTTGCGAGACCACAGATCGCCCGGCTCCTGATCCCAATGGCCCGGATCAATGAGCTGATGGCTATGGTTTGGAGACGAGGAGGCAGGCGGAGCACCAACTCCGTTTCGAGATTTGAATTCCGATTCCCAGTTGTCCTGGTAGGCGAATCCGTTGACGACATCTAACTGATTTCCCTGGTTGTTTCGAAACGAAAGGTCGAAGCGAGACAACGGATCTCTTACGCCGCCGAAGCTGAAGCCTTCATCGGGAGGATTAAAGCCCCCAAACGTCTGGCTAGCTAATCCCGAAGTAAAGCTGTCGAAGTAGACGTCGGGGCCAAAGTTACCGTCAAACGAGTTATTCCAGACTTCGGCGTCGATCCCCGACTGTCCCAGTTCGAAGCCAGCATTGGCCGCGGCCAATGATCCGACGGAATCCAGTGATCCCACGCGAACGACAAGGCCACCCATTGTTCCGGGGATCAATTCGGTGTTCGGAGCCCAGTCACTCACCAGCTCCCCAAGCGGATTTCGGGTCCCATTATAGGCCTGCCCGGTTTTGTCCTGCCCCGTGCCGAATGCGTCACTGGGCGTAGTCTCAATCTCAACTCGCGAACGATCTGTTGCATTGCCGTTGGATTCGATCAGATTGTCCTGAACTCGAAGTTCGATCTGTCCACCAACAGTATTCGTAACCTCAACAGCCAGTACGTCTGCAGACGAAACCTGCAGCTGAGAACCGGCCGCCGCATTGACGACATAAATGCCTTCGTCACCGTTACTTAAAACATCGTTATTAATGACATAAACGTAGCTGTTTGAATTCCTGCGGTTCAGGATGTCGATCCCGCGTCCAATGTTCGAGGCGACTCGGCTATTGCTTACCGTCAGCGATGAACGGGCCACGAAGCCCACATCCTGTCCTCCACCCGTCACACGTGGCACTTCTAATTGTGAGTCGGCAAGATATTCAATGCCATCTCCCTGATTGCCGCTGACGACAGCATTGTTGACTACGACGTTGATGTCGGTCGCTACTTCGTCTCCATGTTCGCCGTTGCCAGATTCGCGAAGCGTCGGGAAAGTGGTATTGCCAGCGTCGTGACCAATGTCGATTCCGTTGCTTCCGTTGTTCTGGAAGTAGTTGCGGTTCGTCTGAATCAGTCGTCGTAAGCCCAGTCTGTCTGCATGAGGGCTGTTGTGCTGGGTCAACTTCAGGCCGTCTTCACCGTTGCCACTAAAGTAGTTTGCATTGGCGACGCTGCCGTCACCAAAGACAGCAGAAACGCCCTGTCCCAGTTGGACGCCGCTCTGGGTATTCCCCATGAATTGATTATTGATAGCACTGACATCAATATCGCGGCCGCCAATCCGGCGTCGGTACAAGGTATCATTCTTGTCCGTGACCGAGATCATACGAACACCGTCTTCGAGGTTGTCGTTAAACTGACTTCCAACAAAGCTGAAAGATCCGAACGATGTTCCCTGATTGCGAAGACCCGTTAATGTGTTTTCATTAAAGGTTGAATTCGTGGCATCAAAGTGTGTCGTCAGGACGTCATCATGGTTCAAAGCATCGATACTGAAGCCATCGCCAATATTCCTGTCGATGTGAGTATCGGCCATCGTCCATCGCAGGCCGATTTCCTCAAACACTTTGATACCAACGCCGCCTGCCAGACCCGTCGACCCGACCACTCCGTCATTCGGATGGAAGCCAATGGGTAAGTCCGTGGGTGTTAAAACGCTACCGTTTTCTGTCACCGAATTGCGGTTGAACTGCACGAAGGCCCGAACGTCGGCCTGAAATTCCATTCGAACGCCGTACTGCAGGTTATTGTCAATGACGTTTTCATTGATGTAGAAGTCCTGCTCGTCCTTGATCGTGTTCTTCGAGAAGATATCAAAGCCGTCGCCCCTGTTGTTCGTGGATCGGTTCTTTTCGATCACAAGCGAGTTCAGATAGGCATCTGAACTGCGAGAACAATTGAAGCCGTCCAGAGCGTTGTTCAGTAAAACGGTATTGGTCAGCCGCAGGTCCTGAATCCGGGTCCGCTCCCCCATCGCAAAACGCACGCCGTGTCCGGCATTTCCACCGTCGTCCACCCCGATAAGGTTACTGTCAATCACCGATTCCGCAAACAACGCAATCGACTCAACGGTGGATCGATCCTGCTCAAGATTAATGACAATGCCATCGCCGGAGGTCGATTGGTCTCTGTCATTCGGATCGTTCACACCCTTGGAAATTGTGTTTCCTGCGATGTTGAATCCGGCCGTGCCATAATCTAATGCTTCCAGCAGAATCCCGGCCCGAATATTCTGCTCGAGTATGTTGCCATCACCCGGAGCGTTGGTGCCAATGTTGACGCTGTAGCCGATGTCCTGAAGTGCAGGCAGAGCGGACTTGTTTGTTGCAGCGAACGGCAGAGCAGTGCCTTGCCCAAAGCTATGAGATTTGATGTTGATCCCGGTTTGCGAATTGCCTTTCAGCGTATTCGCAACCACATCACCGTTGAACATCGTGCCAACCGCAACATCGACAAAGATTCCGGCGCCAGCATTTGCATTGATGATGTTCTTGCCGATTCGTTGCGGGAGCAAGTCGCCGGTCGAAGTCTGTTCATTCAGCCGAACCCACGTTCCGCCTCCGCCATACGTACCGTTGCCCCTCGCACCAATCAGGCTGAACGTATCAGCCGTCAGCACCGACACCTTGAACACACCGTTCGCAGCCGAGTTCCCCAGCACTCCGGAGATTCGAACTTCTTCTCCTGTCTTCAGCCCGTGACCTGCCGAAGTGATCACAAGGGCGGACGAATTGGCCGCAGCAGTGATGACGTTGGCTTTCCATGTGCCAAATCCGTTACCAGGAACATAGACGCCGTTGCCTGTCGAACCGTCAAGCCGGAATGTGTTGGCGTCCACAACGGTAATCTTGAAGACTCCGTTTGCCGCCGTATTTCCATTCACATTGCTGATCCGGACTCGCTGGCCGGACTTAAGTCCGTGGTTTGGCGACGTAATCGCAATCGGCCCTGCGTTTGTCGCTGCTCTTATCGTCCCCTGAGGAACCGTGTTTTGCATATCGACCGTGACAAATCCACGTGGCACGCCACTCGGTTGAACCAAAGGAACATACCAGGCACCGCCGCCAGCATAGCTGACGCCCGGCAGGGTTCCGTTAACCCCGTTCAGCCGGAAACGATTGTTGTCGATGCGTGTGATTGTCTGAGTACCATTTCCCGGATGATTAACGGCGGGATCGTCGTTTACTACTCCCTGCAGAATAATCTGGTCTCCGGTGACCAAACTATGATTCGTGGACGTGACCACGACAGAATTCAGGTCCCGCACCTCCTCCACAATACCGGATCTTGAAGTCGTCGGCAGGATCCCGATCC
>CAMAXD010000212.1 GCA_945861975.1 Candidatus Kuenenia stuttgartensis
GGTTGAATTGTATTTGTACGACGGACTTCCAGTCCGTCGGCGGTAACCTTTGTCGACGGACTGGAAGTCCGTCGTACCCGAAAATTGAGCCTTGACAGAGCACTAGCCGGCTGATGTGTTCATTGCAAAACCGAATCGCCGCCGCTGGACTGGTGATCCGTGTGTCCCGAACAGACTCCGTTTTGAGCTCCGTAATTTTGAGCGCGATTTCAATTCCAGCGACGCGTCAGGTCTCGCCGCGCAGTGGAGCACTATGAAACATTCGCCCGATCGGACGCTATTCTGATAAATTGTATGGGCGACAAGTTCCTTGCCGGTACCGCTTTCTCTGCGAATCAACACAGGCATCTTTTACGTCGCGACTCGACCAATGGCCCTGGCGACCTCCAGCATGTCCGGATTTCGACCATCAAAGGATTCCGTCAATGCGGTGATGGCAGTTTGCGTACGAGCAAGTCGCGAGTCGAGGAGCCTATCAATCACGCGTAAGCAATCCAAACCATGGAATCGCAGGAAGAACGGAGCGACCGATCAATCCTCATCTGGATGAAATCGGAATCCAGACTGTGTGTTGAACGGATGAATCCACGAAGAACAGGGCCCATAGATCGCCGAGGTGCTGCTGTCATCCTTATCCTCAGCCGCAACCGCGGTTCACTGTGAGTGGCTGACAAAGCTCGCACTAAGAAAACAACGGAGTAATGATCTGCCCCGCGTTGATTTTATGTGGTCGACCGAAACGGTCTGTCATCGTGGTTTCCGGATCGATTCCCAGAGCCGTGAAGATGGTGGCTCCAAGGTCAGCCGGATACCAGCCACGAGTCGCCGGGTAGGCCGCCTGATCATCGCTGGCCCCGATCACCTGACCGCCACGAACTCCTGCTCCGGCGAAGACAGCAGAGAACACGCCGGACCAGTGATCGCGTCCACCGCCAGGATTGATCTGCGGCGTACGGCCAAATTCACCCACCGCAACCACGAGCGTAGTGTCGAGTAATCCCCGTTCGTCAAGATCCGTAAGGAAGGCCGACAAGCCCTGATCGAACGGCGGCAGCAGGCGGTTCTTGAGTTGTCCAAAGTTATCGCCGTGCGTATCCCAGTTGTTCATCGTCCCCATATTCGCCTGAATGATGGGCATTCCCGCTTCGACCAGTCGTCGTGCCAACAACAGTGATTGGCCGAACGAATGGCGACCATAGCGATCTCGCATTTCGGCAGGTTCGCGGTTCATGTCGAACACATCACGAAACTTACCGGCAGCTCCAAGCAGTTGATGAGCCTTCTCCACCGATCGACTGAGTGACTGGGACGCGGCCGGGGTTTGAAGATACTGATGCTGGTCATCCAATGCTGACAGCAGGCTGCGTCGACTGTGAATGCGTTGTTCCGTCAGATCCTGCAGCAGAGTCAATTCATCGATATTGAAATCCGCAGCGTTGGGGTCCTTCGTGACGTGCCAGGGATCGTACTGACTTCCCATGAAGCCACCAGTCTGCCCGGAAAACCCGTAGCCGTTGTGGATGTACGTCGGCAGCATCACGCCGGATGGCACGCCGTCAACACGCGGCCGAACGGCCTGCATAGTGGCCGAGTAACAAGGCCAGTCTGCGCGGCTGGCCATGTGGGTTGCTCCCGGCGGAACCTGATTCACGCCGGTCAGCACAAAGTGCGTGGCATGTTCGTGACTCGGCAAACTGTGAGTCATTGAACGCACGATGGCAAACTTGTCCGCAACCATTGCCAGTCGAGGCACATGCGGGCCGATCTGAACTCCGGGAGCGACGGTATCGATCGGTCGGAACTCACCACGAACTTCCGCCGGTGCATCGGGCTTCAGATCCCAGATGTCCTGATGCGACGGCGCGCCGGAAAGAAACAGCAGAACCACGCTCTTTGCCCGTCCGAACAACGCATTCGACCCCGTTTCCGCGTTGACTTTACGCCCGGTCGCAAGGTCCGCCAGCCCTAATCCGAGTGCCCCTGAAAAGCCAACCTGCAGAAACCGGTTGCGGCTGATCGCTGATGTTGACTGAATCCGTGGAAGTTGAGGCATGGAAAGCTCCCGGGCGGAGTGACAGGAAGAGGCGGAGGAGCAGGCGAGGAAATCATGAGCGGGGTGAGGAAGCATACGTTCCATTGCAAATGGTTCGCAAGGGGGTTGCGAAAAGAATTGCTCGTGACGACCAGTCAGACCCTCAAAGCTGTCATGAACAGACTATCTGGTTGCTAAACGTGCTGATCGCCATTGTCGCCCCGGAGGCCCGATCGCAAAACTATGCGCATCGGAGCGCACGACAGCATCAGAATGTTTTGCTATTTTGGAAAAAAGTCCGGCAGGTTTCAGAGTTGGCTCGGATTTAGAATTGTATGGAAGACGAAACATCACAGTTTGAGCTGACGGAATCCGCATTTCTGTCGCTGTTTGTAAAGCACGAGCCTGCGCTCCGTGCTTACGCTCGAGTACTTGTTCCCGATTGGGATCTGGTGGATGAGGCGTTGCAGGAAGCCAGCGTCACGATGTGGCAAAAACGAGGTCAATTGGAGTCCGCTGATGGATTCGTGCCGTGGGCGAGAGTGATTCTGCGGTTCAAGTGTTTGCGGCAGATCGAGAAGCTGCGTTCACGGCGGCCACTACTGAATGACAAGATGCTTGCGACGTTGGCTGAGCGTTTTCAAAACTGCTCGACGGAAGATACCGCGGCTCGCAGTAAGGCGATACAGCTGTGTTTGAATCAGTTTCCGGCAGAGCACCGTGAACTTCTATTGGCTCCCCATCGGGCTGACATTTCGCTTGTGGAGCTGGCTGAACGTCGAAAGAAGTCGCCCAACGCGCTGTATAAGTTGTTGGCGCGACTTCGTGAGCAACTGACGGAATGTGTTCGTCTCAGGCTGGCGGAGGTGCAGTGAACATGACATCGAATGAATTGATTCAACGGTATCTGCTGGGGCTAACAACAGAAGAAGAGGTGCGGGAACTTGAGGTGTGCCTCGCCAATGACGAACAGTTACAGGGGGAGTTGCTGCTTCAGGCGGAGCTCGATGCGCTTTTGCGTCAGGAAGTCCAGTTGACTGGACAGCAGCGTGAAGAACCTGAAGCAGGTCATCCGCGATTGCCATCTCCTTCGTCCCCTTCATCAACGACATTCTGGAAGTGGGCGTCCGGGCTCTCGACGCTGGCAGCCTCGATTCTGCTCGGTGCGCTGGTGCTGAATTATGTTGCCCCCGAAGCCGCGTGGGCTTATCCGTCGCTTGGTCACGTGACGGTGAACGTCCCTTCGACAGAACAAAACATCTGGGCCGCCGCTGGCCGTGGCGATCTTCCCGTCATTCGAAAGGAACTGCTGAAAAACATTCCGGTTGATTCGCGGTGTGACGATGGCCTGACGCCACTTCATATCGCAACGCTGTTTCATCGGCAGGAGGCTGTCGAATTGCTGCTTGCTGCGGGAGCGGATATGTCGCTGGGGGATGCCGAAGGAAACTTGCCGCTCCAGATGGCTGCTTTTTTGGGATACACGGACCTGGTGCGTTCACTGTTGGCCGCCGGTGCTGATCCAGCCGTGCGGAACCAGCGTGGATTTAATGCGATGGATCTTGTCTCTGTGACATGGAGCGACGGGTTGGAATCGTTCTATCGAAGCGTTGAGAAGGAACTGGGGATGCCTCTGAACCTTTCCCGGATTCAGCTTGAGCGACCAAAGATTCTGATGTTGCTTAAAGCCGCCGCTCCGAAAGCAGGTTTTAGTGCTCCGACTGTCAGCATCTGGCAGGCAGCCATCACAGGAAATACAGCGGTGATCGAACAGCACGCCGCAGCCGGCACTGATCTCAACGCGAATGAAGATTTTGGGGGAAATACGCCTCTGCATCTCGCCGCGATCTTCGGACAACTTGATGCGGAAAAACTCCTGATCCAGGCCGGTGCGAATCTTAACTCGCAGAACAATATGGGTGGGACGCCCCTTCACATGGCATGCTACTTCTGTCGGCCGGAGATCGTTGAACTGCTTTTGAAGTCAGGGGCTGACCCGAAACGAGTGAACAGTCATGGAATGACTCCGTTGGCTTCAGTGAAAATCGAATTGAATGCGGAATCGCGAGCGATCTACGAGCATGTTTTTAGTTCTACCGGGCTGAAGTGTGATCTCGATGAAATCAGCCGTACCAGATTGCAGATTGCTGAGATTCTGCAAAAACATGAGCATCAGCCAGAGCAAAACAATTAAGACAACAGGGACTGATATGATTGGAACATCATCCTCGGCACTATCACGGCGACATGATCTTGATGCGTTACGCGCTTTCGCGATGCTGCTGGGAGTTGTGCTGCATGGCATTATGTCGTTCGTTCCTGGCATCGGTCTTATCTGGGCCGTAGAGGATTCTCACGCAAGTCCATGGTACGGCGTGCTGCTTTCTTTTATTCATGGCTGGCGAATGCCGCTGTTCTTTTTGGTCAGCGGATTCTTCACCGCAATGCTGTGGCGGAAACGGGGACTTCGTGAATTGATTTCGCATCGCTTCAAACGAATTTTCATTCCCATGTTGCTGGCGTTATTCACGATCATTCCGTTGACCTGGGTCGTGTCTGGCTACGTGCGTTCGCAGGCAACGACAGCAACTGCAGGTGGTACGGCGGATCGTGGCGGCGCAGAAAATGCCATTCCGACTCCTGCTTCCGAAATCAAGATTTGGGGTGACGTCGCCACGGCAGATCAGGCAGCGGTCGAAAAATACCTTGCTCGCGGCGGTGATATACAGTTAAGAGATCCGAATGGAGCAACACCTCTACACGTTGCTTGCTTCTTTGGACGGGCGAACATCGCTGAATTATTGTTGAAGTCCAATGCCAGCTTGATAGCCTTAAATAACGAAGGCAAACGGCCGGATGAATTGCTTTTGATCGATTGGGGAACGACGGCATTTATTGCAAATCTTTTCCAGGTACCGGCCGAACGAATCAATGTTCTAAAGGGCCGAGAAGCGATTGCAACTTTGATCAGTGAACGCACTGGTCGCAAAATAGCATCACTGCCGATCGACTCGGAAGATCCTTTCCGTCTCAGTTCGATTATCAATCTTTTGATGTACTTTCCGCTGTTTGGCCATTTGTGGTTTCTTTGGTTCCTGTGCTGGTACGTCTGTATTTTCGCGCTTCTCGTAAAGTTGTTGCAGGTGTTGCCAATTCCAAGGGTGTCGCCACGCTGGATCTTGTCGGCTCGCCGTTTCCTGTGGCTAATTCCTCTGACCGCTGTGCCACAGTTCTTGATGGCTCGCACGCCCGGAGCCTTCGGGCCGGATACGTCGGTTGGACTTCTGCCGTTTCCTGCCGTGTTTGCGTATTACGCCCTCTTTTTTGGATTTGGGGTTCTGTACTTCGACGCAGATGATCGCGATGTTGCGGTCGGACGCGGTTTCTGGTGGATGCTGACGGTTGCTGCGCTTCTGCTGTTTCCGCTGGGGTTGCGTCTTCAGGGATCGACTGCGGAAGGTGCAGGAATAGCCTCGTCTATTGTTCAGGTCAGCTACGCGTGGATGATGTCGTTTGGAATGATCGGCCTTTTTCATCGACACTTTCAGGCCCCCAATTCCTGGCTGCGATACCTTTCGGATTCAGCGTACTGGCTTTACCTCGCACACATCCCACTGATCATTTACATCCAGTATCTCGTACGTGATCTTCCGCTACTGTCCGGCATCAAGGTCAGCATCGTCTTCGTCGCCACGACCAGTATGCTGTTGCTCAGCTATCACTTCCTCGTTCGAAATACGTGGCTGGGTGTCCTGCTCAACGGACGCCGACATTCACCGCCTTCGTCAAACCGTGAAGAACGGATGGTCGTATTGGCGTCTCAGACTGATGGGGAGTTCAATTGATGAAAATTGCAGTCGCGACTTTTGCTTCTGTTTTTACGCTTCTCTCAGTTTCGATGATTGTCTCGGGGGAGCGAGGCTACTCGGAATCTGTCAAGGATCCGAATTCTGGCCCCGCCACCGAAAATCGTGGCAAGGAAAAAGTCGACTTCGTTGCTATTGGTCACCCCACGTTTGTCAGCCCACACGCGAATCCGATTGCCATCAGTGGTGATCAGGTCTTCGTGGTGAATACTCCTTCCGGTACCGTCGACATAATTGATGTCGCAACTCAGAAAATCGTGCATCGTATTCCGGTCGGTATCGATCCCGTGAGTATTGCAGTTCGACCCGATGGACGTGAAGTCTGGGTTTCCAATCACGTGTCGGATTCAGTCAGTGTGATCGACAACGACAGGAACAGTCCAGCGTACCTGAATGTGATCGCCACGATTCAGGAATTTGACTCGAAGCGAGCCACCACATTTGACGAGCCCGTTGGCATCGCTTTCGCCGACAACGACAAGGCCTATGTCGCCCTGTCTTCAGAGAATGAAATCGCGGTTGTAAATGTCACAACGCGAAAGGTCACGAAGCGACTGAAAATTCCCACTCAGGATCCGCGAGCAATCAAAGTACGCGATGGCAAGTTGTATGTCATCCCGTTTGAATCGAATAACAAGACGCAACTGTCAGGCGGTCACAAGGACAAGATCGACGACGAGCTCGTGACGTTCGATGCGTGGGAACATTCCATCGTCCACAACAACGTGCTGTCTCTGGGGCATGTTATCGATATTGTCAAACATCCCGACGTGCCGGATCGTGATCTGTTCGTCTTCGATACCGGGACAGACAAGCTCATTGAAACCGTCGATACTCTGGGGACATTGCTGTATGGATTGACGGTCGATTCACAGGGCACAGTGTTTGTCGCGCAGACTGATGCTCGCAATGATGTGAATGGGCGCGCCGGAACGAAGAAGCATGACTTGAGCCAACTGCAGAATCGATCTTTCCTGAATCGTATCACACGCGTACCGTTTGGCTCTGACAACAAAGCCGCAGCGCCAGAATTCATTGAACTGGAACCACTGCCGCCTCAGCATCCCGAACCGGGGCAGGCATTAGCGACGCCGTTTGCTATTGAAATCAGCCAGGACGATTCTACGCTGGTCGTTTCAGCCGCCGCTTCCGACAAGCTGTTCACTGTGAATGCAAGGAATGGCGATGTTCTGGGGCGAATTGACGTTGACGCAATTCCTCGCGGCATTGCATTACAGCATCAGTCCGAAGGTGAATTGACTGCGGCATGGGTGCTGAACGCGGTGGCGAATACCGTCAGTCTCGTGGATCTCTCTGATCGCACAGCACCGCGTGTCACGGCCACTGTCATGCTGAACGACCCGACTCACCCTGCGGTGAAGCGAGGCCGTATGGCGTTCGAAACGGCAGCAGCTTCGTCTACCGGAACATTCTCCTGTGCGAGTTGTCATCCCGATGGTCACACCGATCAATTGCTGTGGGTTTTGAAAACTCCCATTGTAACCGGTGGCAATCAGATCATGCCGCGTTCGACGATGCCCGTTCGCGGACTGCGCGACACCGAGCCGTATCATTGGGACGGAATTCCCGGCGACCCATACGGAGGCAACAACAGCGCCCACATCTATACCAGCGTGGAACCAAATTCCGTGAAAGGTGATCCTGTCAGCAGCATCCGCCATCTGATCGATGGTGGACTGGCATCGACAATGGCTCTTGCGGACAAATCTTTCACCAATGACGAGAAGGTTGGGCGACTGTCCGCAGCGCAACGAGACGACATGGCAAAGTATCTGTTGACCGTTCCGTTCCCGCCAGCTCAACGCCGCCCCTATACCAGCGAAGTGACTCAGCGCGCGCGCGACGGTTTCCAGTTATTTCATGTCGATGGCGATAATGATCCCTCCAAGCCACAACCGAATGTCTGTGGCGATTGTCATCGCATGCCGCATCTGGTCAGTACCAATACACCAGGCACCGGCATGGATGCGCCAACATGGCGAGGCGCTTATGATCGCTTCCTGATCCTGCCGCAGGGACGCCTCAACGTCGTGGAGTTTCCGTTCTATCACGAGGTCGCGGGGCGTGGTCAATCGGAAGAAGAGATCTGGAGGTTTTCATGGGCTGGACGCGAACGATTCAACCCCGTGTGGAACATGGTCCTTGAAATGAGCACTGGTTATTCCGGCGCGTTTGCTCGGCAAGTGACGCTGAGTAAAGAAACGGTTGCTGACAAGTTGACGCTCGACCTGCTGCCGGCATTGGAAGCAGCGGCTCTTCAGGGAGCGGTGGTACTGGAAGGCCACGGTGTCACTGACTCATCCGCTCCCGTGCATCTTCAGTTTGGCACCGACGCCAGATACCACAACATGGCTGGAGATTTGTTGTTGTCCCCTGCAGAGCTTCTGCAGGAAGTCGCGGCAGGCAGGCTCATCGTCACATTGACGGGACAGCATGGCGTAAACTGTGACATTGAACATCCTCAGCCGATCATCTGGACTATCGGTCCGATCGAAGAGCAACGCGGATCGCAGAAATTTCCCGTGCTGTATCCCGAGCAAACCGAGATGGTGGTCAGCGGCCGCCACGTTGACAAGCAAGCACGCATCTTTGTTGACGGCCATCGCGTGACCGGTCATGTTGAATTGAAAGATAACGAAAACATCGCGATTAAGCTTGAACAACGCCCGGACATTGGCATGCATTTGCTTCAGCTTCAAAATCCCAACGGCCAGTTTAGTAACGACTTTATTCTCACTGTCGCCGAAACCAGAGCCGTCGACGAGGATAAAGAGAACAACGCAAAGCTTCAGACACTGAGCGAAGCGCTGGAACGTGCCGACTGGAACCGATTAGTCGGAAATTGGGTCGATGAAGGCAGCAAAGGAGAAGGGATGAAGATGTCGGTCACGTGGAAGATCAAAGACCGAGTACTTGAATCGGAATCGATCGATCCGGGACGAACATCGGTCTCACTGATCAGCCTGAATGCCCAAAACGGAGATGTCTTTCAGGTCGGAGCCGACAGCACCGGCTCATCGCATCTGGGCGCGTGGAAATTCAACAAAGACGGCAACGCGGTTCTGAATCTCGGCTACACCGACGGCAACGGTACTCAGGGAGAAATCACGATTCGCTACAAGCTGGTCGATGACAACACACTGGATATCAGCCTGGATCTGCCGCAGCCGATTCAAGTTCGATTGGTGAGAGTTAGGCAATAGCCGCAACGCAAACAGATAGCCTGGTGATACGTGAGCGCAATGTCCATCGCCCGCCGGTATCAGGCGAACTGTTTAACACGGCGAACGGCAAGGCACAGTTCCACAAGAAAATTCAGATTGACCGCAGAACAGGCACGTTTTCTGTCAAGTGTCGCGAGGATCGCAATCAAACTGGGGGCCTGCTTGTTCGAAGTGAACTCACGGCTTCGTCGTGCTGTTTCCAATAGCCTGATCAATCTGGCCCATATTTCTGGCTCCGATCAGGACTGAGGTGATGCCAGGTTGATCAAGAATCCATGACAACGCCAACTGAACGTGCGACTTACCGGTTGCCTGAGATTCAGCATCCAGCTTCTCCAGCACCTGATAACCGTGTTCTGTGAAATAGATATCCTGGTGCCCAGGAATCACGTCGAATCTGGTGCCGGATGGAATCGCCGCGTCATGGCGATATTTCCCCGTCAAGAATCCTGCAGCGAGTGGGCTGTAGCTGATCACTCCGATGTTCTGAGCAGTACACAGCGGCAATAGATCTGCCTCGATGTCGCGCTGGACCAGATTATAGGGTGGCTGCACCGAGACGAACCGGCTGAGCTCTGCGGTGTTGCTCAACGCAAGAGCAGCCTTCAGCTGCGAAGCAGATTAGTTGCTGCAGCCGATATGTCGCACTTTGCCCTGCTGGACCAGCGTTGTCAGGGCCCCGAGCGTTTCTTCCAGCGGAGTCGATTCATCCCAAACGTGAGTCTGCAACAAATCGATACGATCCGTTTGCAACCGTTTTAAGCTCGCCTCGGTGGACGCCACAATGCGATGTCGCGTCAGCGGACTACTGATCTTTGTTGCGAGCACGACTTTGTCACGCGAGTGTCGACTCTTCATCCATTCTCCGACGACTCGTTCGGACGCCCCCTGAGCATAAGCTTCGGCCGTGTCGAACAATGTGATCCCCTGTTCGAACGCATGATCCATGATCAGCAGCGATGACTGCGGTTCCACTTCACGTCCGAAAGTAACGCATCCCATCCCAATGGAGCTGACAGAAAGATCAGATTGGCCCAGCCTTCGATATTCCATGGGTGTTATTCTCGGCACGATGTGAATTGAGACCGGGTGTTTGCGGCTGACCTTTAGAGGATCGTCTCAATCGTCGCCACGCAC
>CAMAXD010000213.1 GCA_945861975.1 Candidatus Kuenenia stuttgartensis
CTTCGGTGCGTCGTGAACGATTCGCGGGGTTGCCACCTGCAGAGCAGTGACTTCGTCAAGAATGGCTCGCACACGTGATCTTTCTGTGGCGACTTCGAATCGCAGGCGAAAGGTCACAGATTCACCGGCTCCCAATAAGATGACCCGTCCGGCTTTGCGTTCTGCTCCGCGTGGATTGGGGAAGCTGCTGCCGGGTTCCAGCCCTGTGACGTATCCATCTTCAGCAGCCTGAGTATTCTTCCAGAGAATGAACCACGGAAGCGTCGACGTATCAAAACGAACCACGAACGCTCGCTCTGAATTGGCGTCACACAAAACAGCCACGCCTTCACCGAATGAATCCGTTGCGGCCTTCATGTAATAGACCTGTTCGGCGTAGCCTTTGGTTGGCCCCTGATACAAATTCCACATACTCAGCCCTTCAGCCGCTCGCTCATTACGAGGCGAAACTTCGCTGGAAGCAGTATGACACATGGAGCCTTCGCCAAGAAACGGTTCGCCAATGTTGCAATGGTAAAGCATTTCCACTTCAGCCGATTGCGCACCAAGATTGGTAACCACATCAGTCAACTCAAACTCGGCCGAGTCAACCATGGTGGTCAGAGTGGCCTCAAGCCGAAGACGTCCTCCAAATAGACAACCTTCGTCAACAACTCCCGTCACTGAAAGTCGATCCGTGTCCACTGTCGCAGTCACTCGATGAGCAGGAATGTTGGCGACGCGTCCATGAAGAGGCAGGAATTGCTCTGAGATGACCTTTCCGTTCTCATCCACAATCGTGTCTGTTCCCGGAGCACCATGCCATGCAAGACCGCAACGACAGATGAGTTCATTGAAGCCGTCCAGCCAGCCGATGCCACCGCGACGCATCTGGTCGACAAACGCCGGATTCACAGGACGTTCAACGGGAGAATTCCAGCGAACGGGGACGCCATCGACCTCTCCCTTCCAAACGCCCATACCTCGAGTCGGAAGCAGCTGCAGTGACATCCGGCCGTTATTGACGGTCACGACGTCAACGCCATCCGAAAGTCCGCCCACAAGCCTGTGCATCGAAACACAGGCTGCATTATTGGCGTTGGAAAGTCGCGAAACGACATCGTGAATACCGAGATCCACATTGAGTAGATCGTGCTGAACAATTGGCATGACTTTGATTTCTCCAGTAAGAAAGAAAACTATGCTGCAGGAGCAGAGTTCTGTTATTTTTTTCCCTTGAACTGTTCCGCTGCAGCGGTCAACTCACCGAGGTCAAGAGTTTTTGATCCTTCAACTTTGAGCGTCCAAACACCTTTTTCTATCGGAACTGCAGAATCGCCCTGTTTGACATTCTGCAAGTATCCAGGACGTTCATGCCAGAATTTGAATTTCCACTCACCGGCGGGAACGTTCTTCAACTCAAAGTTCCCATCCGTATCCGTGATAGCCACATAAGGATGATCAGAAATAATCAGCCATGCCTTCATCCACGCATGAATGGAACAATCGACCCGTGTTGGCAAAGTCTCGGGCTTCATGAACTTCTTTTCTAACGGCTGAGTCCGGGGAATGATCTCGCTGAACGGCGTTGAACGCCGCACGTAGACAGCGGCATTGTGAGCCACAGAATCAGAATTTGTCAGATGCATCACCTGACCGGTCCGAATCGCCAGCATATGCGGTTCGAACCGACAGCCTTTGTTATCCAGAACAGGGATCTCTTTCGGAGGCACAAGAGAGTCGGGATGGATCGACAATTTCTCTTTCGTATCCAGCCAAATCGCCACATAACGTAGACCAAGATTGTCCTTATTCACAATCAGAGACTCATCAATCAGCCCGTTCCTGCCGCAAACGTCCGCGTCGCGTTCGATCTCCAGCACGACGGGCTCAGGCGCATCACCGCCAAAGACAAGTCGCCCCTTGACCGCTCCCCACTCCTGCGCGAACGCAGATGTCGGAAATACGCTGAGGCACAGGACGAGACAGCAGCGACAAAGGTTCATCGAAAGATCATTCTGTTGGTTGACGACCGAGAAAAAGTACTTGCAGACAGTCTCAACGGTCTGCTAAGAATAAGTTGCGGCCAGAAGTTCGCGGGCCGTCGCCTTGACTCTGTCTGCAGTCGTATCTGTCAATCCGGACAGCAGAGGCAGATGTTTGCCCGTCTCAGCAATACCCGCCAACGCCAGCGCTTCATGCAGAACTCGAATCGGGTTCACTTCGTTGCGAAGATTCTCGAGAGGCAGGAAGATCTTGCGGATCGCCTCGGCAGTATCAAAGTCGCCGTCACAGATCGCCTTCAACAACTTTTGCGACAGAGCCGGATTGACGCAAACGCATCCGGAGGTAAATCCATTCAGGCGAAACTTCGTGAGGTGAATCAACGCGGGCTGCTCACCGATACCGCTGCAGATAAGCTTCGGATCCACCATCGTCACCAGTCGAGACAGATACTCGTCGTCAGCTGTATCCTTGCGAACGATCGCATACTTAATAAACGACACAAGTCCGTCACGAACCAACTCAGCAGCACCTTCTGGACTGATGTAGCCTTCTTCTTTGATGTAAAGCACAGCCGGGCGATTGATCGCTTCGACGAATCGCCGAAATCCCGTCATCAAGCCGGCTTCTGTCATGATCGCTTTTGTCGGCAACACCATGACTGTGGGATATGACGTTTTCTTGAAGACGTCGGCCTGATCCATCATTGTCCCATAAGCTGGCCCAACAGACGGAACAACTAAAGTCCCCTCAGCCGCGACATCCTGCAACATCTCCAGCAAGTCCCCGAACTCACTGGGACGGATGTGGTAAAAGTTGGCATTACCGCCATACAGCAGCATAGAAACGCCACCAGCTTCGATGTGGCGAATCAGCTTTTCATTCTCCGTTGGGCAGATCTTATCATTGACGCCTCGGGCCAGCGGCGGCACGGCAAGAACCGATCGTCGGAAATGTTCCGGTTGAAAAGCTGTGGTCTGCATGAGTGATCCTGTTTTCGAAGCAAAAAGTGCAAAATTGACGATCGGGTCAGCCTCTGAAGGTTCTGTGGCAGGATAGCAGTACAAAAGCAGCGATTCACTCGCAGCAACAAGTTTTTCCCGCCAGACACGCAGACCGTCCGAGAACGTCACGCGGCAGAAGTCAGACCGCTACTCCCCAGCGGCTGATAAAACTCTGCCGCAAACCGGCTTCAAGCGGGATCTCGCATCCAGCAGGAATCATGCGGCACCATGCCAATATGCGGGTAATAGGATCTCGCTTTGGGAGCGGCGATCAGAATCAGGCGAGTCATCAAACCGGCCGCCTCATGAGTCCGCTCAATCAACTTACGGCCAATTCCTTGCTTCTGACAGGACTCATCCACGGCGAGATCTGACAAGTAAGTGCAGAAAGCAAAATCTGTGATCGCTCGACTCACACCGACCAGCCGTCCATTCAAACGAGCAGTCACGATGAGATCAGCATTCTTCAACATCGACTCAACGCGTTCACGATCATCGACAGGCCGCCGCTCACCCAGT
The DNA here is from genome assembly GCA_945861975.1 of Candidatus Kuenenia stuttgartensis. Lineage (GTDB taxonomy): Bacteria > Planctomycetota > Planctomycetia > Planctomycetales > Planctomycetaceae > SXXK01. Next base: position 3,507 of record CAMAXD010000213.1, read on the forward strand.
GTTGAACGAACGAGAACGTCGATGAATTCGTCAGTGGAAAGCTCTGGCTCCAACTGATAATCGATCATGATCAAAGTCTCCGATTCATTCAGTTCTCCAGATCCACATTGCGCAAGGCTTTCGTCGCCCAGACCGCCAGAGCTTCCCGATTGATTTTGACGTTGTGTCGCGTATCGACCGGCAGGGAACGATGAAGCAAGATTTGCCTGATCCCGGCCGTCAGCAGGTTCTCACGACCAAGCTTCAGCAACTCCTGACGCAACACAGCACTGCCTGCAGAATTCGTCGGAAACTTTTCGGCTTCCGGTTCTGCGACGATCACAGGCGTCTGACGTCCTTTTTCACCGACCCCAACCAGCGCGCTGCGATAGATGCGAGGATGGTTGTTAAAAATTGCTTCACAGCAGACAGAATACATCGGGCCTGTTTTCGGAAATACGATATGAGCTTTGCGTCCGCAAAACCAAAGCCGCCCATGCTCATCGAGATATCCAACGTCTCCCATGCGATGCCAGAATGATTCGCCATCTCGAATTTTTGCCGCCGATGTCGCGTCAGGCCGGCGGAAATACTCACGAGTCGCCACGGGACCGCGAACAATGATTTCGCCGATTTCGCCCTGCGGAAGTGTTCTTGTGACACCAATATCTGACAGCACATCAAATGAAGTGGCAATAATGCGAACCTCCATTCTGTCAAAGATCGTACCAACACAGGTCCCGCGTCCTGTCGCAGTTAACGCGGCAGTTTCGTTCAGAACCGTTCGCCCGCCGATGGAGGCCACTGGCAAACATTCGGTCGCACCATAGGGCGTATAGATATCCGCCTGCGGCGACAATGCTGACGTCATACGCTGCAGAACATGAATCGGAACCGGAGCCCCCGCTGAGAGCACTCGACGAACAGTGGGAAGTTTCAAACCGCGATCTTCACAGTATCGTCCGACACGATTCCACAAGGCCGGGGAACCATAGGCCTGAGTCACCCCCTGGGTGCGAATGGCTTCCAGAATCTTTTCAGGATCAACTTTCGCCGGACGTGTGGGATCCATTTCCGGAATCACGGTTGTCATCTGCATCGCCAGATTGAACAAGGCAAACAGAGGAAATCCTGGCAGATCGATTTCGCCGGACTCAGGCTTGTAATGTCCCTGAATCAAGTCCACCTGAGCATCGAACATCCCGTGTTCGTAGAGAACTCCTTTAGGCGGACCAGTGCTGCCACTGGTAAAGATAATCGCGGCAGAATCTGTCGCTTTCGTTTGCGGCAGAGGTTCGCTGGACTGCCGCCCGATGGCAATCACCTCCGGCAGGCTGGGGCAACCAAGCGAACGACGCTGCGGGCCGACGATCACGTTCAGCAAGGAGTTCCGATATCTCCATGGCATAAGGTTGCGGACGATATGCACGGGACGGATGGCGACAAAACCATCAGGATCAACCGTATCCAGACAACGAAGTACGCTGCCCTTACCCATGCCCGGATCAATCAGCGTACAGACCGCGCCAGTACGGAAGATCGCAAATGTCAGGGCAATGAATTCAATCGACGGTCGAACCATCAACACAATGCGATGACCCGGCCGCACTCCGATGGCAACCAATCCTCGAGCGATCGCGTCAACTTCTTTATCCAGCTCCTGAAACGTCAGATGCGTCCAGGCAACTCGGCCCATGGAATCTCGCGATTCCGGAAACACGACCGCGCGCTGATGAGGAACGGACTCTGCCGACTTCCGCAGGCGGTCCGCAATATTCAGAGAAATGAACATAAAGAACAACACCACAATTCTGAGAGCGATCAGAGATCGACAAGCCTTGGCGACTTCCAACACTGAGCCCCGACACATCACTTAATCGTTTACGTACCGCGTCAAACTTTGACGACTGCGGCAGGATGACCGATCATACGATGATGTCAAACCCGGGAGACTTTCCGGCCTTTGCCGGATTAATCAAACGGAATCGTGAGAGACCTCTAAACACGCAATAATTGCCGCTTCACATTGCGCCGGAATCATCACTCCGGGACGATGAACATGGGCCGAGTCGTTTGTTCAGCATCCTGTCTATTCTCTCCACATTTCGCTGATTTCTCTTCGAAGCTGCCCCTTGGTGGTGCTATCACCACGGACATTTCTGACGCGGTGGAGGTGCATTTCCCTCTGTTCTCGCCGTTAGCATGTCGCAGGGCCGTCAAGTTGAATTCAGATTCGTGATGAAGTTCTGCGTGGGCCCGCAGAACTCTGGTCGGAAGCAGATTGCGCGATCGTCTTGGTCTGCATCTTAAACGAAACCGGAAGGGATTTCGGCGAATCAACCCAACATGACGACCACGGCAGCCTGAGTGTCGGGTCAACGGTGTTTGTACGGTAACTTTGACTGGACAGGACTGATCAAAGTGCCGTTCCCTGAAAGAGGTGTGTTCCCGATGGCGCGACTCTGTCCCCGCAAGAATTCCCGACGATCCAATTTTCTCGCACTGAGCGTTTCGGCGATCAGTCTTGGCGTAATCTTTTGTAGTTTTGATCCAGTCCCGGCCGGTGAAGAAATCGGTCGGTCTGAAGTTTCCTCTGATAACGTTCCGCTGCCACAGGGAGCAATTGCTGCGGCTGAATCTGTAGAACTGCTGACGACTACGGTCAGGCAAGAAGTTGGTACCCCCGCAACCAGGGCTGGCGGGATGATTCTGAACAACGATGATGCTCTGAAGTTTTCTCTGCTCATGATTCAGGATGGTCAACGATTCATCGAGAATGTCGACGGTTACTCGGTTGTGTTCAACAAGCAGGAACGTATTCAGGGCGACCTTAGTGAAACTCAGACAATTGAGTTGAAGGTCCGGCACTCACCTTCGTTCGGCATCTACATGAAATGGAAGAACGGCGACACAGGCCGTCAGTTGCTGTATAACGAAGACTACGAAGATAAGAAGATGTGCGTGAAGCTGGGCGGGTTCAAAGGTCGCCTTCTGCCAGCGATTAAACTTGAACCGACTGGCCCGGAAGCCATGGCTCAGGCCCGATACCCAGTGACAGAAGCCGGTATCCTCGGAATGCTCAAACTGCTGGTTCTTCATCGCCAGAACGACATCAAGAATGGCCAGGGCGTGCGATGCGTGCGACTGGAAGACACAGAGTTCGACGATCGTAAATGCTATTGCTTCCTGTACGAATATGACTCGCCGGAATTCAACAAGACCTACCGCAAAAGCCTGCTGATGCTGGATGCCCGGTACCATGTTCCTCTGCGAGTGATCAATCATACCTGGACTGAGAACTCCGAAGGGCTGACAGCCACTGAACTGGATGAACAAACTCTTATAGAGGACTACTCATTCCTGAAGATTGATTTCGGAAAAGAAATGGTCACGATCGACTTCAGTCGGGATAATCCCGCCTACCGCATGTAGAAAAACGCAGAACTTCGGTCTGGCAAGTGGCCTACACACCTCCCACTTGCCGCACCCTGCTTCTGTCAAAACGGCAACGATCAAATGCTAAGCCCCCGCAAAGAGCATTTGGCAATGCAGTGACTCCACAAGCATGGACCCGACAACGAAGTGACGACATCCTCAAAAGATGTCTGCAGTTCGTTGTCGGGTTTTTTCGCTTTCTAATGGCCCGAGTAGGCCGCGTCGCAAGAATTCCTCCGGGAAATGCTTTGTGTCCGCCGTTCACGCGACCCTGCAGCACCTCGCTGATCAGCTGAAGAGTAAATCCGCAAGCGCGCGCAATGGGGAGCCCGAAGGCCTTTCGGCTACAGCCGGCAGTGCCACGCTTTCCATAAGTTCGGACACGGTCGCCGCAGGACTGTCCCAGGTAAACTGCGTACTGCGTCGAACGAAAGACGCGTTCTCGACACGAGTCATCTCGCCGTGATCAAGCCACAAATACCCGCACTCACTGCAGGTGTCGACGACGATGTTTCCCGGGCCATAGTAAGGATGAGTTTCCATACGCTGGCTACAGGATGGGCACTGGATCTCGCGTTTTAGAGACTCGGGATCAATCGGCCGAGGTTCTGCCGGCTCCATTCCAGCGCGCCGAGCCTGCCGCTCCTGAACGATTCCGGAAAAATCAGCGTGTCGAATCAAGACGCCAAAACATGACCCGCAGAACAACGCTCGTCGTTTCTCGATGAGGCCAGTCTGCAATGGTTGCTCACAGGTTGGACAACTGCAGTCCAGAGTAATTCCAGTTGGCAGAATTCGGTCCTCAGAGACTTCAGCCAACTGAATCAGCGACTCGCAGTAGACACAATTGTAGTACTGCTGCCCGGCTACGACTTCCGCCGTGCCGCCACACTTTTGACACCCGATAGTTACCGAAGCCTGCACAACCATTTCTTGACAATCCTGATCGCAACCGCAAGAACCCAGAGAATGTAGACCAAAAAACTTAGGTTATTGCAGAGTTTGCGAGCAGGATTGCCGCTACGAATTGGAGAGTTCTGAGAGCCAATGACGCTGGTCTTAATGACTGTGATGGCGATTTAGGCCCGGTGACTTTCAGCATCATCAATGCCAACAGAGCAGTGTTGTTCCGTGCGTTGCGGAAAGCACGAAACCAGAGGGCAAGCCTTTGCACAGGATTTTTGTCAACACTCTGGCCTCTGGCTTGATCAGATTGTTGATTGAGAGGCACAAACAAAACCGGGACAAAACCCGTGGCAGTCGCATCTCTCTGTGATTCACGGATCTCTCCGGGAACCAGTCCCGGTTTTGTCAGGCGTTCTTATACTGTGAGTGGTGTGTGTTGAGAGTAGACGGATTCGTGAGAATTCGGATGCCTTCCACGGAATCGCACCGAATTCTCGCGAATCCGGCTACAAAGAAACATCTCACTCTGCCCCGAGCGAAGTAGAGCCATGGCCAGAGCATTTCTGTTTACCGCTTAGACAGGTCAAAAGCCCTTTGGCCGCGCGGCATCTGCAGACAGTGCCTTAAAACAAAAAAGTCGAAACTGGACCATCAGGGCTCGATGCGCTTCCGCATTCCAGAAACCTTTTGATCCAGCTTCGACAGTTAATTAAGTCACAAAGTCACTCCGCGTTACTCTGCCTGTGGAGGTTTCGCTGAGCCACCTGGAATTCGAAATTCGCTTCTCAAACCATTCCCGAACTCCGCCCCCCGGAATCAGACCTGGCTCTTAGAAGCAGGGCCATGAATTAGTAGCGGATGATCCAGTCTACAGTCCAACGATCCTTCATAATATCCTGACGATCGGTCAGCGGTAGTTCGTAAGCAACCCCGATCTCTGTATTTCCACTGGGCTTGTACTTCACGCCCAGTGCACCGGTCACCAGATCGTTGCCATCGACGTTAGTGCTGCCGAGGTTGATCAGATCGATTCCTTCGAAATTCGCGGCGGTTGTGCCACCGTTGGCCAGCCAGTGATACCAGTTGCATTCACCCAACAGGTAGAACTTCGAGTTACCGATCTTCCTGTCGATGTGGTTCGACCAGTACATTGATGTGCTCTCGGCTCCCTGATCAACAGGCAGACGCCATCCTAAACCAGACATGTAGTGATAGTCGTCGAACAATTTCGTGGCACCGGACGTAAACAGATGAAACTCGCCGTCGCCGTTGCCCTGCAGAGATCGAGGCGAACCGAACGGAGCTTCATAGGTCGTGCCGACGCTGATCAGACTCTGACTACAGACATCCTTATACACATTGATCTTCAAGCCAGCCGTAATATCCGCCCATCCATCGCTCGGAATCACTGGAGTGTCGGAAACGATGAAGCCATCTTTGGTAGCAATAATCGAAACATCTTCATTGATCGCCGCCCTGAGCTGCATGGCATACAGTTGAGCCGATCCACCGCCCAACGTCCCGGGCAGTCTGTGGTTGGCGAAAATCAACCTTGCTTCCGTCAGAGTTCTAGGGTCTTCGAAGAACAGCGGGTTCGTCATCGGGCTGATGAAGTCGTCAAAGCAATGATCGCTTTTGTGCAGCAGGCTTGTCAGGTTCAACAGACTGCTGTTGCCACAGTTTCCAAACAGAGATGAACATGACTCACCGCAGCCGTCATCGCTGCAGCCGTCAGTCGCATCGCAGACCGCTTCGGTCGCACAGCCGTCTGAACAACAGTCTTCGGACGCACAGGGAATACTTCCGAAAAGGTTCATTCCTGCTGTTGCGGATTGATCCGCCAGCATCAGCGTCACCAACAAACACAGGCTTCGCTTAATCATCCCTGAACTCCCATTCAAAATCGGTTTACCAACACATGTCAAAGTGCAATCAAGACAGCAAACGTAATCAAACCAAAACTCGTAGAACCTGAATTCGTCCACGGTCGCGTGTGCATTCAAATGTGCAGGTGATGTGCACTTCCTCGATTTCTCGCTTTGCCTCCTATCGTTCCGATCAGATAAAACGGGCGGTCAGGAACGCTCACGAATGCGACAGAAACTGCCGGAATCAAGTGATTCAATCCGCTCATCTCGGCAGCAACAGCAAAACGACCTCCAGTTTGCGACTTCTTCCGCGGGCGGTTACAACTCTCCTCCCTGCGAAACAATTGCCGGGAGTTCGATGTTTCCGAAACGGCCCGAATCAACAGCGGGCCTCCAAAAGTACTGAGGTAGACAGCGTGTGGACTCGCGAGATTCCGTTTCGAGTGGATATTGCCGGCGTGATCGAGATCATGGGATCATCGCTCTATAGCCGACTTGATACACCAATCCGGGAACTTATCCAGAACGCTCAC
>CAMAXD010000214.1 GCA_945861975.1 Candidatus Kuenenia stuttgartensis
TACAGTTCATACCCGTGCGAAAACGCAAGGCCCTTCGCCGCAATCCCGCCGCTCACACAACTGACCGCCGGCCCGTCCTTATACAGATAAGACGTATGCACATGATTGACGAAACCGTCCTGCATCAGCCCACGTGAGAAGACTCCGTCAGGTCGACCACAAGCATGAGCGATAAAGTGGTTGTCGTGGATATGCAGATCAATGCCCCAGCCACCAAGCTTGCGGAAGTCCGACATCTCGCTGGACCAGTCAGGCTTACAGATGACTCTCTTAAAGTGGGCTGCTTTCAGTTTCCCAAACCGCTGGTCCTGAATGCATTCGGCGGCAAATCGGAATTCCGGAAAAAATGGCAACACATGCGCGACTAACAGAGGAACCTTTGCGGCCTCGGCCGCTTTCACCATCTGCTCAGCTTGACCCAGGTCAACGGAAATCGGCTTTTCTACCAGTGTCGGTTTGCCCGCCTTAAGCGATTCCATCACGACATCAAAATGCTTATCCGTCGGCAGGCACACGTCGACCAGATCAATATCCGGATCGGCCAGGAGTTGTCGGTAGTCGGAATAGCACTTCAGACCTGAGACATCAACATGGCCTCCCGGAGGACCAAAGTTCCCCTGGATCGAAGTCCAGTCGCCGCCCAGCTTCTTTTCATCGCGCGTCGCGATGGCGGTGACCGAAGCACCCTTGAGATCACGAGCGCCCTCGAAATGGGTGTAACCCATGAAACCGACGCCAATGATTCCAATCCGGACCACGCTGTTCCCCTTAATTAATAAGGTCACTGACCAAGTTGAGCTTTTGAACCGAAACGCCTTTACCAAACCATCCTGCCCAGGAGCCACCTGAATTTCCGCCGGCTCCCCGACACGGCCATCGCCAGCCACAATTCGAATCGTCGAACCGACCAGAACCGCGTTCGCCCGGATTTCACCGCGCCAGACTGCAAAACTCAAGCAACTAATTCAAATCCGCCACAATGGCAGCCGCCACACACCAACCCCATCAAGTCCGAGTGCTTAACTTTTAAGCACACTGACCGTGCCTGCTTTTTGGGCAGCGCTGATTTTGCGGGTTTTGCTGTTGGCAATGAGTTTGTGGGGTGTTATCGTTATGACGTCGCAATCAAACTGATGTCAGGCAGATTCTGCCGGAGCAGGGGGGCGGGGCGGCAAAGTGAGCTGTCACATCATGTGCATGATCAGCTCAGGACGGACTCAAGGAAGATCGCTGCAGCAGAACACAGGGAGAGAAACATGTTGGTACTGTCCAGAAAGACCAGTGAGCGAATTCTGATTGGCGACGACATCGCAATTACGATTGTCCGAATCGGACCCAACTCAGTAAGGATCGGGATCGAAGCCCCGAAGAACATGAACATCGTTCGTGAAGAACTTTGTGACTTCTCCAGCAAGCCAAAAGAAACATCCGACGTGGCGATCCCTATCAACTGATCGGGCACCACCGAAAAAAATGCTGTTACACAAGGCCGGGGTTCCTCCCCGGCCTTTTTTCTTGCGCGATCTCGGACGAAACTCCAGATGAAACCAACACCTTCACGCAACCATTAACAGCGAGCCGACCTGATGATGCCCCGATATCACCAGCCCTTCCTGGAAAGCGAGTCCTGAATGCGCCTGGGAATGATGCAACCCTACTTCTTTCCATACGTGGGGTACTTCTCTCTGATTCACGCCACCGACTGCTGGGTTGTCTTCGACACCGCACAGTACCGCCGCCGCGCGTGGGTGAATCGAAATCGCATGCTGTCCGACAACGACGAAGGCTGGAGTTACATTCGCATCCCGGTAGTCCACGCGCCGAGAGAAACGCGGATCTGTGATATCCGGATCGATGAGAAGCAGATCTGGATTGATCAAATGATCGACCAATTGCAGTTTTATCGTCAACACCGCGCACCGTACTATGCAGATGTTATTGAGTGGCTGCGAACAACAATGACCAGAGTTGACGAGACCAGAGGGCACGGAGATTTTTCCGGAACACTGACCGACCTGCTGCAAGATACATGTCGACTTATTCGCTTGCCGTTTCCCTGCCAGATCTTCAGCCAGATGAACCTGAACTTGCCGGCCGAACTTCCTGCTGGCGAATGGGCTCTGGAAGTTGCCCGACTGCTGGGAGCAGAGACCTATATCAATGCTCCGGGGGGACGCGAGCTGTTTTCTCCCCAGCAGTTTTCTGAGGCGAGGATAGAGCTGCAGATCCTGAAACCACACCTGACAGATTATCGCCAGGGACGATCGGAATTCATTTCAGGACTCTCAATTCTCGATCTGCTCATGTGGAATTCCCCGTCCGAAACGCTTGAACTTGTGACACACTATGACCTGGAATCGATGACAGAAGTGCCCCAAACACCATAGATGGCTCAAAGCTCATTGGTACATACCCAGGGTGAACGGCGAAGCAATGCATTCGCGGGGAATATCACCATGGCTGAGCAGCATTCAAGGTTTTTTTCGCTGGCCCAGCCATCGGAATAATGCAACCTTAGCCAGCCGCTACAGAACCGGTGTCTGCTTTAGTTCTTCTCGAAACCAGTCGCCGTCAACTTTGTGGCGTGGATCCTGGCTCTGGAGAATGCGGCGGCAACGTCCGGCGAAAAGGCATCTCGCCCCGTTCGTCCCGGAAAGCCGGGCCACTGAGCGATCCCGTTCGGCATTTCATCACTGAACCGTCGACGATGCGATGGCATAAAAGCTCGCGACGCTGGATCATCGAACACGGATTTGCGTCCCCACAACACGGAGCGACCGTCGCTATACAGTCGACTCCATTCCGCATGGTGATCAAGAAAGGCCACAGCGGGCGGATCGGCAATTCGATCCATCAAGACCAAATTGGGGTTGCCGAATTCGAGCACTCTATTCGAATCCACAGGTCCAGAGTCCTGGCCTCGATGCCGTCGCGACAAATCATCGCCAAACAGCAGATCAAAATTGATATCCACGACGACCTGAGGATAACAAGTGTCATAACGTCCATCAAAACCAACGGTCGTATCCGGAGCCAGTGCGGTCAGGGCGTATTGCGCCCAGTCGAAGGTCACAACCAGTCGACCGGAAATATTCTCTTCAGCCATAAATTCGATGGCAGAGACCGGATATTTGCTGCGATCAACGCCGAACGTTGCAAATGAGTACCCCAACATTCCCAACAAAGCCGCAGCGACAATCGCAACTTCTGCCGTTAACCAGCGGACAGCTCGTGGCGTGAGTTCTTCCTGAGTTCCCAACGTCGGACGCCACTCGACAAGCCGATACCACAGCGAAATCAAATGTTGCGGCATCCAATAGCCAAACGCGATCGCAAAGAATGCCAGATGCCGAACATGCCCCAAGGTCTGAACGGCGATCAATCCCAGCACAACAAGCTCAACCCAGTCACGGCGCTGGCGAGTTAACCAGAGACTGGTGATCGTAAGAATCGACAGCACTGTAAACGGTATGACCGTGACTCCGCCGTCAAGAATATTGGCCCACTCAGAAACTTCCGGTCGGGGCTGACTCAAAGAGACAATCATCCAATATGGCAACTCATAGCCGTAAGGATTCACCAACACCGACAGGATGGCGAAAACTCCGATGACGGAAAAATGACCGATTGTTTTCCAGCAGGCAAGTCCACACTTCAACAACAGCTCGATCGATCGAAGTCCCAGAATCGCCAGCAGCACACACAATCCCGCAGCGAAGCCACCGTGCGAATTTGTCCAGAGCGTCATTAATGGAATGCAAAGCCAGAGCCACCCGAAAGCGACTCGCTGTTCCGAATGCCAGTTTCGAAACGCGAGTTCGACGGCCAGAAACATCAGTCCACAAAAAATGAAACTGAACAACTGTGGCCGCGCGAGCCAGAACTCACCGAGCCCCCAGGCGACGGGAATCATCGCGACAACAGCCGCTAACTTTTCGACACCTCGTAGTTGAGCAACTCTGACCATCGTCCAGAGCAGCCAAAGTCCGGCGACGCATTTGAAAATCATCAAGCCAGGCCCACCGATCGTCCGTTGTCCCAACGCGACGGCGAGTTCGAAGAGATTCTCGTGGTTGACCCACGGCTGATCAGGAGTTGAAAACGTATGTGTCGCGGTGGTCGGCATTTCTCCGGCGTGCATCCAGTCTTCGCCGTACTGAATATGGCCCCACAGGTCCGGTTCGATACTTCGCCAGGCCAGAAGATTAGCGGCCACGAGCCCCAGCAGCAGGATTATGCCGCGTGTCAGCCAGGCAGGATTTGCGGTAGAATGGTCGTTTGTCATATCGTCTTGAGTCTGTGAGACCGGTGTCGGCAAGAGCACCGTGCAAACCGGTTTTGCGGTACGATGTATGTCCGTGCCCGCCAACTCGCAGTCGAACAAGCAGCCCAACGGTGAGTGGCGGTCATCACGCAAACCTAGCTCAACTCATGGATGACGCCGGAGCATGTTTCCCAGACAGTCAGATGCCAGATCGCATCGTGTCGCTAGAATAAGTCGAACCGTCAGAATCGTTACGACACACCATTGTGCAAGTCTCTTATGAAACCTCGTTTGCTCATTCTTCTCTGTTTGCTACTGATCATTGGTGGAGCGACTGCCTGGCGAATCGCGAATCCTCAATCGCGTCAGGCTGTGTCGCTGGAGTCTCTGAATGCTCGCCCGGCTCCGGAATTCCAACTGCTGGATCAGAACAATCGCCCGATTCAACTGAAAGGATATGTAGGGCGATACCGCGTGCTGCTTTACTTCTTCGATCCCACCGCAGGGCCGGACGCGGATCCAGTCCTCAAGCGTTTGAAGGATGTTCACGCCGCCTTGAAGAAGTCTCAGGTCATGACGTTTGCGATTTCGACACCACTGAATCCCGAGCAAAAGCGACAGACTCTTTCGTACCCATTTCCAATCCTTCGCGACACTCTTGCGGGGCAACCGGGATCATGTTCATTCGCCTGGGGACGCGCGGCTCTTGCAAAGGGAGAAGCCGGACCTGCAAAGATTACTCCGGGAGCATTTTTGATCGATGCTACGGGCATGGTGAGCTGGAATGACAAATTCCCAAAACCGGTGGAAGACGCAGAGGGCCTGATTAATGCCATCCTGTCCGGAGAGCGGTAAACGACGGGTTTCAATGCTTGCCTCAGAATCCGGAGTGCTCTATTCTCAAGGGAAGAAAACAGAGGAGAACCATACTGCGCATCACGCAATCAACGCAGTTTGAGCATCCTGAGCATTACCCCAAAGTCGTTCGGTCGGAGTCCGTTGTGATCATTCAGAAAGAGTACAAATTCTACGCGGCTCATCGCAACGAAACATTGATGGACAAGTGCAGCAACCTGCACGGGCATCGATCTGGATTGCGTTGTTTCTTCGAAGTTGAGCGCGACGGAGATATCAGCACACTCTTTGGAGCCTTCGACGAGAAAGTCGAACCGTGGCTGAAGTTGCTCTACGATCACGGCATGCTGATCAACATTCACGACCCGCTTTATGAAACTCTGAAGGATCATTGCCGCCGGACTGGCGAGAACTTCAAGATGAAGCTCTTTAACGGACCAACCAGCGTGGAGAATCTGGCGTGGATGATGTTCACCGAGATTACCGAAATGGGATTCCGGTTATCTCATATTGAAGTCCGCGAAACCGATTCGTCGGTCATCTCCTATTCCCGCGAAGACTGGATCCGCGACAACCGCTACTTCGCCTCGGTCCGCAGCCCTGGCGTTCCTTCTGTGAGTACTGTCGACCATCCGAATCGGGTGCTCGACGAGAACTGAATCTCCGCCCATCGCCAGTAAGTTTGTGTCAAAAAAACTGATGCACGGATCACGGCGCTAAGAAACCGAAACGCCGGAAACTCCTCTATGTTTGGTCAGGAGGGTCAGCATGGGGGACGCTGACGTTACAATAGAGAAGCGAAACGGCAGCAGCGTGCAATGACGCCTTTAGCTTCAGCAGTGGCTGAATTCCTGTTCACATTGATGATCAGCGTCGATTAGTGTTTTCTACACCTGAATTTTGCCAACGAAACACTCCAGCTGCCATTCAACCCACGGCCAACCGGCTATTTCTTACCCGCCGGGATTACCACAGGCATATCACCCGTAAACTTCTTTACGGCGGGTGAACTGAGCACCGTTGAACGGGAGACCGATGTCACTCCGGACTTGTTTCGCAAGCCCGGCCAAACGGGTGGCTCGACAATTCGAGTTGATGAGCCGGGTGCTGCCGGAACGGGCTGTTGAGGTGGTATGACGGGAGCGTCCTGAGCGGGAGGATTGTTGATCTGTTCCGGCTCAAATACCTGGGCTGGTGAATGAGGAATCACGGGGATCCCATGGAAGACATCAGCGTCTCCTCCGTGTCCTGCTTTAATATCGGCGGGTGTAATCAACCCAGGATCTGTGCTGTCGATCACGGGATCTCGAAGAGGATCTGCGAGGCATTCGCGTTCTCGTTCGGAATGCAGGATCGCCCGATCTTCGATGGTTCCACAGCTCGGTGCAGCACAGCCTGGTCGAACTGTCGGTTCGCCACAGAGCGCTCGGTACGCAGGTGCAGGAACGTTACGAGTCAACGTGCTGCAGGCTTCCGGCTTTGCGCCCAGCGGGCTGCATTCAGGCTTATAAGCATGAGGCTCTGCGTGAGGAAACGCTCCCGGCAATGAGCGATGGAATCTCTTGAACTTGCTGGTGCGCCGCGGAGGAGTTGAATCGCAGGCACGCTCCTCACAGCAGGCTTCGGGTGATTCCGTGACGCAATCCGATTCGGTGACGCAGGGATCAAGCGCAGAACACTTACCAACCAGTTTCTGGTCCGCACATGACAGATCGTCCTTACACTCCGATGACGGCGTGACAGGCTTGCGGTGAAATTTTGCCCCGAGGTCTTTGATCCAGCCAACGCTCTTCACGCGTGACACACCAAAGGCTGGAGGTACTGGAACGGGCTCAAGCGGCCCATTGCTTTCCGGAGGATTCTGAAAGTCTTCTGAGCCATCAGTACCCGGTGAATATTCATGATCATGTCGTGGCGGCAACGCGCCGTGATCCTCACGATCTCGCAGCGGAGTGATCGCGTTTCGGCTGGCAGAACAGCCACTGGCAAGGGCCAACAACAACATGGCCAACAGGGAAATCCGTTTGAGTCGCATGCGACTTCCTTCCAGCGAAGCGACCTGCTCCGGCAATTTTTCACGCCGAACGATCGCAATCTCCATAAAACAATCCGTATGCGTTTGAGTTCGGCAGGATTTGCAGAAGTGCAATCTGTTTGCTGGAAAGTTTCTCAACTTCGCCGAAAGAGCGTCGCGAACAGTCTTTGAGTACCGAGCGTTCTGACTGGGTGACTTCTGCCAGTTCCATAAAATAGGCGGAGTCGATCTTCAGACATGTGCCTTGATGACAAGACAGGAGGGGATCAATTGGGATGAAGGTGGACTATCAACCGCAATGTCGTGCAAGATAAGCCCCACGACGAAAAAATTTCGGTTGCTTTAAAGTCGTGCTCGCTTCGTGTACGCACCCATGTTTCTCATACCTCCGACGCAAAACGTCCCGCCACGGATTGATGAGCAACATTGTAATGCAGGAAAGGTCTGCGTCAGGAGTGAGCGGTAGCCGGACAACAGATATCATCACGCCCATGCCACTCGTGATCAATTCCTCGCATCAACAGCGCGCAGTCGAACTCAATTGAGCCGACCGGAAACAGACCACGGTCCTGGAACCACGATGATTCCATTTCATCCACGCTTAAGTTCTCGACGGCCCAATTCTGACACCGTAGCTCAAGTCCGTCGAATCGTCCAGGAGTTTTCGTCACTGAATACCCAAGTGAACCATTTTGAAAAAACACAGATGCGTTCGGAAGTGTGCCAAAGATTGATGAGGCTGGGAAATCCGAATCGATTCTCCCCGCCACCTTGAGATGAATTTCGCCGTCTCGACTCGCCATCTTCACGGAAACACGATCCGAAGACTCCTGCACTTCAAAGTCAGATCGATGATGAACACCCGGGAAAACGGTTCCTCCCGCAGCTGTGTTCAGCCATGAACTTGTATCACGGCGAGGAATGTAGACTCCCTGCTTCAACTGCCCATGGTCCATCCATTCCACGGCGATCCGGTGCGCAGCGTTTTCAGATCCGATCCCGACCGCAAGTGGAAATATTCTCGGGCGGACGGCCTTGAGTCGAATCAGACAAATGCCACCAATCGCCCAGCCATTGACAACCTGCGGCACAAACGGTGGCGGCAATAACTTTGCCACAACCTCCGGAGCGATGCGATAGTTGGCCAGAATTCTGCGGTCAATGATTCCTCGGATAGCGGGAATTCGCATGCGGGTGGCATTTCTGATCTGAGATTATGTGTTCCGGGCTATGGGACTCATCCTGTCGACTCATCAATCCGTTGACCGTGTCTTCATCAAGCGGGCAGGTGTCTGGAGAATAGTGACATCCTGCACAATGTCGAGCAGTTATCAAAAGCAGAAAATCCGCCCATTCACCGCGATATCGGGAGTATCGGCGAACACATCCAACCCGCAGTGTTAACAAAAAACGGCGTTTCAATTGAGTAACACTTACGGTGTTGGTCAAATCCGTGACACATTTTCACCCGCGTTGCTGCACGGCCTGTCGAAGTCCCAAATTCGACCCAAGGTTTTCTGCGACGCGACCAAGAATCATGCGTTCCCACCTGATCAATCTGGAGGTTTCCCACCGTGAAGTTTTTCCATCGTGCCACTGCCGGCCTTTCCGCGAGATATCTCGCGGCCGCACTGGGTGTTTCTGCACTCGCAAATCAAGCGTGTCTCGCCGCTCCACCAAAACCGATCGCTTCCACCGCGATCGTCAACAAAGAAACTCCTGGACACGCCGCTAAGATCGAAGCTGACATCAAGGGACAGAAGAATCTGTATCTCGTCGTCACCGACGGCGGCAATGGCTTCGGCAGCGACTGGGCGAACTGGGCCGAGCCAAAACTCGTTGGGCCAAAAGGTGAGATGAAACTCACCGACCTGAAATGGAAGAACGCCTCAGCAGACTGGGGCAATGTCAGCATTAATAAGAACGTCAACGGTGGCGATATGAAAATCGCTGGCAAGCCCGTCGAGTTCGGGATCGGCACGCATGCAAATTCGATCATCCACTTTGAACTGCCAGAAGGCTACGACAAGTTCGTTGCTCGCGCTGGCATCGACAACGGCGGCAGTGATCAGGGCATGGGCAGCAGCGTGCAGTTCTTTGTTTACACGTCTGCTCCGGGACCGATCGGACAGAATGCTCCCGTCGATCGCACTCCCGAAAACGCCGTGGCGGGACTGGATGTGACCGATGGCGTCGAATTGCAACTCTTTGCCGCCGAACCGATGCTGCTCAGTCCATCGAATATTGACATCGATCATCTCGGTCGCGTTTGGGTTTGCGAAGTCGTCAACTATCGACGCTTCGCCAACGGCAACAATGCAGAGCGAGTCGAAGGTGACCGCATTCTGATTCTGGAAGACACCAATAATGACGGCATGGCCGACAAGGAAACAGTGTTCTATCAGGGCCGCGACATCGATTCGGCTCACGGAGTCTGCGTGCTGGGCAATCGAGTCATCGTCTCCGCGGGCGACAGCGTGTTCAGCTTCTACGACGATAACGGCGACTCCAAAGCCGATCGCAAGGAAGTACTCTTCACCGGCATCAAGGGAACTCAGCACGACCACGGGATTCACAGCTTTACGTTCGGCCCAGACGGTCGACTGTACTTCAACTTCGGCAACAGCGGTGAAGAACTGCACAATCCGGATGGTTCGATCGTCGTTGATGTCGCGGGCAACGAAGTACGAGCCGCTCGCAAGCCGTATCAGGAAGGCATGGCGTTTCGTTGCGAACTGGACGGCAGCAAAGTCGATACGCTCGGCTGGAATTTTCGTAACAACTGGGAACTGTGTGTCGACAGCTTCGGCACGGTTTGGCAATCTGATAACGATGACGACGGCAATAAAGGCGTGCGCATCAACTATGTGATGGAATACGGCAACTACGGTTACAAGGATGAAATCACCGGAGCCGGCTGGCAGACGCCTCGCACGAATATGGAAGAAGAGATTCCTCGCCGCCATTGGCATCTGAACGATCCGGGCGTTGTGCCAAATCTGCTGCAGACCGGAGCAGGTTCACCGACCGGTATTCTGATCTACGAAGGCGA
>CAMAXD010000215.1 GCA_945861975.1 Candidatus Kuenenia stuttgartensis
GCTGCGATCAATGGCGAAGACCCGAACCTGCTGACGAACAAAGTCTTCTTTGATGACCTGACCCCGCTGCATCCCGAACAGCGTCTGCGACTCGCCGACAACGCGGAATTCATGAGTACTCGCGTGGTGGATCTGATTGCACCGATCGGCCTTGGACAGCGAGGTCTCATTGTGTCGCCACCTCGCGCCGGCAAGACCGTGCTGCTGCAGCAGCTGGCGAAGGCAACTCTGCAGAATCATCCGGACGCCTACGTGATCGTGCTGTTGATTGACGAGCGACCCGAAGAAGTGACCGACATGGAGCGGAAGCTGAAAGGTCGCAATTGCGAAGTCGTCAGCAGCACGTTCGATGAATCCACGTCGCGGCATATCCAGGTGGCTGAAATGGTCATCGAAAAAGCCAAACGCATGGTCGAATACGGCCAGGATGTGATCATCTTCCTGGACAGCATTACTCGTCTGGCTCGTGCCTGGAATACGGAAATTCCAAACTCCGGAAAGACGCTTTCCGGCGGTATTGACGCAAATGCTCTGCAACATCCCAAGCGATTCTTTGGGGCCGCCCGTTGTGTCGAAGAAGGCGGCAGCCTGACGATCATCGCGACGGCTCTGGTGGATACCGGAAGTCGCATGGACGAAGTGATCTTTGAAGAGTTCAAAGGGACCGGCAACACCGAGCTTCACCTGGATCGTCGACTCGTGGAAAAACGAATCTGGCCGGCGATCGACGTGAATCGCTCCGGGACTCGTCGCGAAGAGCTTTTGCTGAACGAAGATGAGCTGAAACTGGTTTGGGTTCTTCGTCGAGTTCTCAACGATATGAATCCGGCCGAGGCGATGGAACTGTTGATCAATCGAATGAAAAAAACGAAGTCCAACGAAGAGTTTTTACTGTCGATGAATCTTGGCTGATTGTGATCTTTCCTGCAGACTTTTGATGTCAGGTTTTTCCATGCCCACCGAACTCCATGGCCAGCTCACCGCTGCTGATGCGTCCTTTGCCATTGTTGTCAGTCGCTTCAACGACCTCATCACAAAACGACTGCTTGAAGGTGCGATTGACACCGTCGTACGTCATGGCGGAAGTGCCGATAAGGTCACGGTCGCCTGGGTTCCGGGTTCATTTGAAATCCCGCTGGCTGCGTTAACACTGGCAAGGACTAATAAGTACAACGCGGTGATTTGTCTGGGAGCCGTAATTCAGGGTTCCACGAGCCATCACGAATACATCAACAGTCAGGTAGCGGCCGGGATTATGAGTATTACTCGGGAAACAGGCATCCCGGTGACTTTTGGCGTGATCACCTGTGAATCCATGGACCAGGCTCTTGACCGTGCTGGTGGTAAAGTCGGCAACAAAGGCCACGAAGCGACACTGGCGGCTATTGAGATGATCAGCCTGCTGAAGAAGATTAAGAGCTGAATTGCAGTTGCGGCGATTTCAAAAACCGTCGCCATGCAATCGATCCGTTCAGGTTTTTTCAAGTCGCGTTTTCGTTTAACGGCAAGCCGCAGGCGACAGCTTTATGTATCGCAGTCGCCAGTAGCTCGCAGTTAAACAAGTGACTTACGCAGCTTTGCGATCAGCCTTGTTGCCGGCAACCTTACTCGCGAGGGCATGCAACAGGAAATCGGCCGTGCGCCGAGTTGCCCCGGTGTCGGTGGCTTTGTCGGCCAGGCCACTCATCACGGCTCGACGTTGTGCCAGAGATTGCGGGTTCTGCAGCCAGTCAGTGAGCGTTGCTGTCATCTTCTGAATGTCATTCTCCGGATCGCCGTTGGAGATAAACTCGGGCATCACTTCGTCGTCAGCGATCAGATTCGGCAGCGTGATAAATCGGCACTTCATCAGAAACTTCGAGAAAAACCGCCCGATCGTGGGCACTCGATAGATCACCATGCCGGGCTTGCGACGTCCCAGCAGTTCGAGACTGATCGACCCGCTAACCATATAACAGCAATCGCCCGCTTCAATCGCTTCGGGAGTCTGGTTCACAAAGTAATGCAGAGGCGTGGAAAGATCAGCCGCAGCCTGTAGTTCCTGGCACCGCTGCATCTGACGCTCGCGATAACTTCCAACCACCCAGCGAACGTTGGAAACCACTGATTGAACTCGCCGCACAACTTCCAGCATCACTGGCCAGTTCTTTTCGATCTCATGATTTCGAGAACCTGGCAACAGAGTCACGACGGTCTGCTTCGCTGTTCCTCGCATTTCAGCGATGGCCTGTGTATCGATCTGACGTTCAGCGACCTGATCAAAGAAAGGATGTCCGACCCAGGTTGCATTCACACCGCGAGCTTTATACCAGTCATACTCGAACGGCAGAGCACAGAGCACATGGTCCACCCACCTGCGAACACGTTTAATGCGCCAGCCAGCCCAGCCCCAAAGTTGCGGTGGCAGATAATAGTAAACCGGAATACCTCGCGTCTTTGCCGCGCGAGCGATCCACCAGTTGAAGCCGGGGAAATCCACGAGCACCACGGCATCAGGCGGATTGGTGTCAAAATACGCTTCGGCCTGCTGCACTAAGCGGCGAAATTTTGCCAGCAACGGGACGACTCGCAAAAAACCCATCACGGCCAGTTCGGTCAGCTCAAAATGCAACTGACACCCGGCGTTTTGCATGTTCGGACCGCCAAAGCCCTCCGCCTGAAATTCGGGATGCCGCGACTGCAGTTCGCGAATCAATCGAGCACTATGTTGGTCGCCACTGGGTTCACCGGCGGAAAAGAAAATTCTCATCGAAGAAATCCGTTTCTGATGTCGTCAATCAACGAAGACGCGCGGTCAGACGAATGAAAAAACAAGAACACTATTTGAGCCTGAGGCGATAGTGGTCTAATCGTGGTCTATCTGTCTTGTGGAAAATTCAGCATTCTCGTTTAACGGCAATACCGTTCATGGTTCGTAGCAGACACGTAGGGCAGGTTGGAACCTGCCAACATTCCAGTGACGGATACCCGCATTTCCTGAGTTTCTCCTGCACACTCGGCAGGTTAAAAACCTGCCCCACCCGCGAAATTGAGCTGTATTGCGTTTAACGGCAAGCCGCAGGCATGGCGAAATGGGGCCACGTCGCCTGCGGCTGGCCGTTAAACGATCAATTCAACAGTCTGCCCTCTCACTTACTCCTCCATGCCTTGCCTGCAGTTCATTTTGACATGAAACCATGATTCGGTCTAGACTGCGTCCTGCGGCGGGGGATTTGCCGCAGCTTACCGGTCACAGTGAGTGGCTCGTCAATCGGCGGTTTGATCGAATCCGTCGCTCAGCAAGGATGTGAGAAATGAAAACTGTCGGCATTATTCCTGCTCGTCTCCAGTCCACTCGACTACCTCGCAAGCTCCTGCTGAACGTCACCGGGAAGCCACTGATTCAGTACGTCTGGGAAACGGCCTGCGAATGCCCTGAGTTTCATGATGTCGTGATAGCGACCGATAGTGAAGAAATTGCTCGCGTGGTCCATTCGTTCGGTGGTCGGGCCGAAATGACCGGGCCACATAATAGCGGGACCGATCGAATTGCCGAGGTGACTCGCCGCTGTTTTTCCGATGCCGATGTGATTGTGAATTTGCAGGGTGATGAGCCCGAACTGGATCCACAGGTTGTCGCGGCTCTCGTGCGTGAGATGCGAACGTCCGGTTGTCAGATGGCCACTGTTGCCGCTCCTATTACTTCGCCAGCCGTTGTGCGTGATCCGAGTTGCGTCAAAGTCGTGATGGATGTGAATGGCCGAGCTATGTACTTCAGCCGGTCGCCAATTCCGTTCAGTCGAGATCTTGCGATTGAAGATCACTTTCGAGAAGGTGAACCTTCGCCGTGGCTGTTGCACGTCGGGCTCTATGCCTTCCGTCGTGACTTTCTGCTGAAGCTGACCACCATGCCGCCTTCTCCGCTGGAGCAGCTCGAGAAACTCGAACAGTTGCGAGCGCTGCAGTCCGGTGCTTCAATGGCGGTGGCCGTGGTGAATCATGCGGCCGTGGGAATCGACACGCCGGAAGACTACGCCGCCTTTGTGGCTCGCCAGCGATCACAGATTCGCCGAGCGGCCTGACTTCTGCCCGTACTCAACTGATGCACGCCGGGCGGATGCATTCCGGCTCATGGCAAACCCTGTGAAGGTAGGAGCGTCGCGTGCCAGACGCCTTTTCAACACGCTGCTAAACTGGCTTGCTGATACTTCGCTCGGGGCAGAGTGAAATGTTTCTTTGTAGCCGGATTCGTGAGAATTCGGTGCAATTCCGTGGGAGGCATCCGAATTCCCACGAATCCGGCTACTCTCAACACACACCACTCACCGTATAACAGGGAGAGCAAGCCACTGTTTTCTGCGGCGTCGAGAGGTACGTACTCGGTGGCGAAACGGTCGAGAATCACGATCGAGAATCACGGTCGAGAATCACGGTCGAGAATCACGGTCGGATCGAATGAGTATCAGATGGGAATTGTCGAAGCGATAGTCGCCAGAGCCGCGCTGCTGGCTGTACGCGTCCCTCGCTTCAATCCACGTGCAGGAACTCATTGCTGCCCAGTAAAGTTCGCAGCCATGATGCTAACGCTCGTTGGTCCGCATCAATAGTATTCAATGCCTCTAACTCTTCACGAGCGGCTGCGAGATACTCAGCAGACGAGATTTGCTCTTCGGACGTCGCTGCTCGATTGAAGACCTGATGCCACGCGAGATCAATCTGCTGACTTTCACTGTGGCTGTTAGCAATCAGTTTGACGCCCCACGAATCTGCTTTGGCATGGACAAATAAATCGTTCAGAAAGAACAAAGCCTGAGTCGGCACGGTCGTTCCGAGGCGATCGGCCGTCGACGCATTTGGATCGGATCCATCGAACAATCCAAGGAACGGATGACGTTTTAATCGTTGAGTCATCAGGTAAACGCTTCTCAAATTATTATCGTAAACTGCAATGAACGGACCATGTTGTGAGAATCCCCAGCTCACTGGCGACGGAAACGGATGACCTTCACCTCGTGCTGAATCCAGCTCACCACTGACCTGCAGAATCGCATCTCGAATCTCTTCAGCACTCAGACGTCGTCGCTGAAAATGCAGGTACAAATCCGTTGGGTCAACGGCGGAAGTCTGTGCCTCTGCGTTTTGCAGAGCTGCCGCGTCCTGTTCCGATGCCAGTTGATACGTGCGACTCAACATGATCAGGCGATGCATGGATTTCACCGACCAGCCACTCTGCACGAACTTCGATGCCAGATGATCCAGAAGTTCCGGATGTGTCGGAGGAAGCCCGCGTACTCCGAAATCGTTCGGTGTCTTTACAAGTCCTCGCCCAAAATGATACTGCCACAGACGATTCGCCATGACTCGGGCCGTCATTGGATGTTCCGGACTCGTCAGCCATTCAGCAAGCTGTAGGCGTCCACTTCCCGGCAGCTCGGCTTGCAGAGAAGTTCCACCCAGCGATGCGATAAATCCACGAGCCACCAGATCACCGGGCTGAGCAGGCTCACCGCGTTTCTGAATCTGCACGTCGTGCGGAGTTCCTTCGGCCATGCCATAAGCCATCGGAAACGGACCGTCTGTCAACAACGAGTTCAATTCCTGCCCGGCCTTCTGAGCCTCTTCTCGCACGGCCGCCAGTTGCTTCTGAATAGCGGCCGCCTTTTCTCGGCGAGCGATCAACTCGGGTGCTGTTGTGTCGACAGAATTCGCATCAAAGGCCGGATGCGGCTTTGTAGAGATCTCATAGTTGTCGACTTCCAACGCCGGGCGAACTCCACCCAAATGGCCGTAACTGTCGATGAATGAGTAATCAATCTGGCCATCCCAGCCCGTGGAGACGTCTCCACGGAATGGCGTTTGTGTCACCGGATTTGAATCAGCCGCAGCTCGAGTTGAAATCGTGCCCTCGTAGGTGCGAGTTTTCAGATTGAGCATAACCTGCACCTGATACCACTGACCGATCGTCAATGCACAAACCGGATCGCGCGCATCTCCGCTGCGATGGAAGAAGTGCGAGCCATTCATATACAGTTCGATAGCCGCAGAATTCCCCGGGCCATGTCCCACATAATAGCGCCAGGAACCGTCACCGCCCGTTGCAACATCCGCGCAGTTGAAGTCAAAGCAGGTGTAGAGGACTTCGGTTTCCTCGGACTTCCACATCACAGGTAACGTCAATCCGAACCCGTCGTACTCCCCGCGATTCGGCATGAACACTCCGAACTCCCCCGTCGGGAAAATGTTCCGATAAGGACTCTGCGAACGTTCAGAAATCTTCACGACACTGTTGGGCCCGTGGTTCCATGGAGTCGCGGGAGCTGTGTCCTTGGTCTGAGTTTCAAAGTCACCACCGAGGCCGACCAGTTCCTGCAACTGCTTTGACAGCTCGGCCACATCGACGGCAGCAGAATCTGTCGTCAGTGTTGATTCCGTCGACGCGGCAGCCAGAGGCTGTTCCTGAACTCCCAGATTGTCGAAGTCAATTCCAGGGGACGGATTTGCATCGTTGGAGTCGCATCGCAGCTCACTAAAGTTGATCATCCCTGACCACTCAGGACTCAGTCGCAATCCCAGTCGCGACGCAGTAACCTGCACAGCGCAGGCGCTATCAAAGCTGCTGACCGTCATCGTATAACTTCGATCATGAAGGTCGATTGCAAGCTGCAGGTTCTGCCACTGACCGGGAGTCACGGCGGCGATGCTCTCCAGACGCTCTCCAACTTTAATCGCTATAGATTCCGATGAGATCGTCACGCTAATGGCCGGTGAGGACGGATAACCGCCGAGTCTGAACTCATGCAAGCCCGGTGTCGGGGATTGAGTCGGGGTGACTCGAAAATCCAGATTCACCCACAAGCTGTCGCAGTTGCTGGCATCGCGATGGGGATGCAGAGCCTGTGCTATTCGATACGCTGCCGATTCCGGTGCGATGCTCGCACCGACTTTGCCGCGTGCATAAAGATTGCGGAAAGGGCTTTGAGCTGCATTGGTCACGGCGATCCGGCCGCTATAAACCCATGGCGGAACCAGGACGCCGTTGCTGCCGCCCGCTGCTGGCGCCTGAAGTTCAAAATCACCGTCCATGTCATGCAACGAACGCAGAATCGCACTGGGTACAGGCTGCTTTTGCTTTTCGAGCAGTGACGTCAATGACGCCACGCGATGATCAAATTCTCGCCACTCCGGGATCGCTTCGCTGGCAGGGACCAGTGGCACCATTGCTCGAAATCTTTGTTTCTGTTCAGAGCCCGGGAAGGCATACCGACTGCTATCGAAGATGCCGTACATCGCGTAGTAGTCCTGCATCGTGACGGGATCAAACTTATGATCATGACACCGCGCGCAACCGAGGCTGAGCCCCATGACCGACTGTCCCAGCGTATCGATGGTGTCCTGAATTGTCAGATGGTGATAGTTCTCCGAATCGAACCCGAAGCGACGTGAAATGGCCAGATATCCTGTCGCTGTGACTTGCTCGGCGTAGTTTTCCGAAGGATGCTGGCTGCCCAGGATGTCGCCCGCAATCTGTTCGCGCAGGAACTGGTCGTACGGTTTGTCCGAGTTGAATGCATCGATCACATAATTGCGATACTTCCATGCCAGCGGAACGGGATAATCCGCAGTCTCGCCCGCCGTGTCTGCATAGCGAACAACATCCAGCCAGTGTCGTCCCCAACGTTCACCGTAATGCGGCGACGCTAAAAGCCGATCGATCAATTTGGCATAAGCTGCAGGAGAATGATCCAGTTCAAAGTCCGCGACTTCTTCAGGCGTCGGAGGCAAACCAGTCAGGTCGAAGGTCGCTCGGCGAATCAACGTTTTTTTGTCTGCAGGCTGCGCGGCTGTGCCCCCAGCGGCTGCCTGGCGAGCGTGAATGAATGCAT
The DNA here is from genome assembly GCA_945861975.1 of Candidatus Kuenenia stuttgartensis. Taxonomy (GTDB): domain Bacteria; phylum Planctomycetota; class Planctomycetia; order Planctomycetales; family Planctomycetaceae; genus SXXK01. Next base: position 7,863 of record CAMAXD010000215.1, read on the forward strand.
CAATGCTGCTCTTCGACCATTCAATGTTAGACACTTTGGGCGGGGTCAAATCCTGGATCGGCTGAAACGCCCAGTGCTTTATCGCTTCGAATTTCTCTGTTGTGGCTGGCCATGTGGCACCCTGGCGAATCCATTGTTTGAAGGCTGAGATTTGTTCCGGTCGCAATGCGTCTTTTTTCTCGGGCGGCATCGCAGAGACATCTTCGTGTCGACTGATGGCCTTGATCAACAGACTGCCATCCGGATCATCCGGGATAATGACAACTCCGGAATCACCGCCGGTCATCAGGCTTTCTCGCGAATCAATTCGCAGCCCGCCCGACACTTTGTTACCGCCGTGACAATTAAAGCATTTCTCCAGAAGCACGGGACGAATTTGATTCTCAAACAAAGCATCGCCGGATTCATCTGCAAACGTAAAGGGCGAAGACAACACTACCGTCATCATCACTGCGGTAAAAACAACGGTCGTTGAGATTCGTAAATCCATATCAATCGTCCACTCAAGAAGGCAAGCCGGAGACAGAAATGCCACACGCTTCCGACTCTCGGAAAGTTTATCGAATCAAGAACCCTGCCGCGAACGACAAAGCCACTAACGCACCAAGTTCAACTTTCAGCGGCTCGCGTTGGTGCGGGCAGGTTCATCGGAAGATTCAATCCTGCAAGTCAGGATCTGATTATCGCCCGGTCATTATCGCCCGTGCATTGCACGTCGTAATGCAGCCCACCCTTTGCCTATCGAATCTCCCTCGCTGGCGTAACTTCTGACGAGTCCCGCCATATCGATACTCTGCGGCTTCCATCAGACCGCAGTTAGCCGCTCGCCCCTCACAACTGGCAGTCCCTCAGCAGGGCTGTTATCGTTCGTAAGTCTCTGGAAAAAGTCCTTCCCTGATGGCCCTGCCACTCCCGCCACAAATCATCCTGAGTTCTCCCATGAAACGATGCTTCTCTGCCCTTGCTCTGGTCCTTGCTGTGACTGCCTGTACGCTGGCATCCGCTGAAGATGCCTTTCCGCTCAAGGCAAAGCGAATCCTGTTTCTGGGTGATTCGATCACGGCTGCGGGAGAATATGTCTACATGATCGATATGCAGTTGCGGTTGCAGTCGACCGGCACTCTTCCTGTGATCATCAACGCTGGCTTGCCCAGCGAAAACGTGACAGGGCTTTCCGAACCGGATCACCCTTTTCCTCGCCCCAATGTTCACGAACGCCTGGATCGTGCGTTAAGCATGTTCAAGCCCGACGTTGTTGTTGCCTGCTATGGCATGAATGACGGGATCTATTATCCGTTTAGTGAAGAACGCTTTCTGAAATATCAGAGCGGCATCAATCTGCTGATCGAAAAGGTCCATGCCGCCAATGCTAAGCTGATTCTGCTGACTCCTCCTCCGTTTGATGCCGCGCCACTCAAAGCTGCCGGGAAACTATTGCCTGCCGGCGCTGAGAAATATGCATGGTTTGCTGTTTACGAAGGCTACGATGAAGTCATCCAGAAGTACGGAAAATGGATCCTCGAACAAAAAGACCGCGTTGAAATGGTGGTCGATGTCTACACACCAAGCATGGAATTCTGGATCGAGAAACGAAAGACCGACCCGACTTTCACGGTGGCGACAGACGGAGTTCATTGCAACTCGATCGGCCATCGTACTCTGGCCGAAGCAATTCTTAAGTCATGGGGTGTGACAAAGTGGATAGAAGCGACCGGCGAAATGACACAGCTGGCAAATCAACAAGGTTCGGTTCTGCATGAAGCCTGGCTGTCGCATATCGGTCACAAACGCCCCGGGACCGGTGCCGGCTTGCCGCTTCCTGAAGCGGAAGCCAAAGCGACCGAAATCGGAAAACAACTGCAGCCGCTGGTTGAAAAGATGCGAGCAGCAGCACGCTGATCAGGAATTCATGCGACTGACCACGTTGCAGATCCATTCGGAGAACTGCTCCGACACGGCCGATGCTGTTGCCGTCACATCCGAATGACTCAGCGTCTGGTCTGTCAGGCCTGCGGCACAATTTGTGATGCAGGACACGCCGAGCACCGACAGCCCCAAAGAAACCGCCTCAACGGCTTCCGGCACAGTGCTCATGCCGACTGCATCTGCGCCGAGTTTCTGCAGCATACGAATCTCGGCCGGTGTTTCGTAACATGGGCCAGGCATCATGGCGTATGTGCCTTCGTG
>CAMAXD010000216.1 GCA_945861975.1 Candidatus Kuenenia stuttgartensis
GTAACGCATCCCATCCCAATGGAGCTGACAGAAAGATCAGATTGGCCCAGCCTTCGATATTCCATGGGTGTTATTCTCGGCACGATGTGAATTGAGACCGGGTGTTTGCGGCTGACCTTTAGAGGATCGTCTCAATCGTCGCCACGCACAGCATAATCTCATACAGCGACAGGTCTGGCACCAGTTTGCACGAGCTTACCGGTCTCTGCAGCTTCATAGATTCCAAATACCGTTCGTAACGCGTTCAAGGATTCCTGTGTCGTGATGGGCGGCGCGGCGTTGTGGGCGATAGCGGTGACGACCTGAGCGACGAACGGAGAATAACCGCGTGGTTCGATTGGACTTTCCAACGTCTGCAACTGCTTCGCCTTTGGTCCAGTGTTTTCATACCACGTCATCCTCTCTGTCCCGGTTGAATCGATATTCACCCAGCCCATTGAGCCCCAGATCCGAATCTGAGTGTGGTAGCCGGCATCCAGATAATATCCGGAGTTCAATGTGCCCAGCATTCCGTTGCTGAAGTGTAATGTCGCGACTGCAGAATCTTCTGCTGAGATCGGTTGCCCGCCAACGTTGGCAATTGCCCCTGAGGCACTGATAATGGCCGTGTCGGTGAGAAACATTCCAAGATCGAGCCAATGAATGCCGAGCCAGATCAGGTGCCCACCGCCGGCTCGTGTTTTGTCAGCGTACCATGTGCCGTGATAACTGGGATTCGTGAGACGCGTCTGATCGGCGACGATGTGCATGTCGATACTGTAGACTTTGCCGATGCGTCCCTGCTGAATCATTTTTCGCGCAATAAGAGACTCAGGATTCGCGCGATTCGCAAATGCCAGCATCAGGTGGAGATGTTTTGATTCCGCGAGTGTGGCAAGTTTTTCGAACTGCTGCAGAGTGACACAGCCTGGTTTTTCCGCGAACACATGGGAGCCGGATTCCAAAGCGGCTTCAATCACCTGCGGTGCCAGCCTCGCTTCCATCGTCACCATGCACAACTTGGGCGATTCCTTTTCCAGCAACTCGGCATATGTGGGATAGCTGCGAGTCAGCTTGTCGCCGAGCAACTTCGTGGCTTCGTCGGTCGCGTGATTATCCGGATCTGCAATCACAACTTCGTCGCAGTCTTTCGACTCCGCCAGCGCCGAGAAATACGCACTCAAATGAGCGCCACCGGCGTGTGTGAGAACGGCAACTTTCATTCTTTGGTACTCCGGGCAATTTTGGAATTGCCACGTCAAGAAACTCAACGTCTGACGATTCATACTCGGTGTTGGGCGATGTGATCGGAGCCGTTTGCGGTGGGGTACCACGTCACTCCGTTTCATCTATTGTCGACTGCTCGAAGAGAACCTCCGAGACGTCGAGATACGACGGAAGCCTCGTTCAAGTTAGAGTATGAAGCCCAGGTAATCGTCGGGGCTGGGATAGCCATAGTCTATCCTGATCTCCTGGTTCATTTCGATGTCTTCGATGGCCCGAAAAACAATTTCGCCCGTCGACAGTCTTTTTTTGAACGCAGCGTTAGGACAGGTCGCGTGGTTGAAGAGTCCGCCAAAGCCCAGGGCGAGAGCCGCCAATGAATCATCCTTTCCCCAACAGAAGACGTAACCGGCCAATAACGTCTTCGCAATTTCTTTGTAATCTTTCTTGCTGAGGACGATGATGGGGCATGCTTCAATCACGGCCCCTTTCTTAATGGACGTCCGAGCAAAAACGCCTCGTCCGCACTTACCGACTTTTTTGCAGTAAATGAGGGGTGAAGGGTGGGATTTCATAATTCGTTGCGCCGGGGTTAAAGGACGGAGAGTTATCGCATGCCGCCAGAATTCGCCTCACTGTGGAGTGTTTCTGCATTCTCGACTTTTGAGCCAAAGACAAATTTGAGCCAAAGCCAAAGTTGTGCGGAGAGCAGTGCGATTCTAACCGTCTCGCAGGCTCTTTGCTCATGAAATGAGGCCGGGGCTCGTTGAATAATTCTCTTCAAGTTCCGCCGAACGGGTTCACTACCATTACGTACCAGCTCGATCGTCTACTCAAATCCCAGCTCAAGGCATTTCGTGGTCTCGCGCCCGAATGCAGCATTCGTCATGCCGTGACGGCTCGCCGTAGTCATCGAAACTGACCATGTAGTCTCGAAACTTACCATCAAGACGGGCCAGCACTTCCCATGGCACCTGCAAGGATCTCCGCAAGATGTTTGTGACTTGCTCTGACAAACATATTCGTGAGTCTTCTACTGAAATCCTCGGCACGCTGACGGCGAAATTCCGCACCATCACCACGCAACGACCTGATAGACTTTCGCCGCGTCGGGGCTTCGGTCCGGAGCAATTAAGCGAACGCCGGATTATCACGTCGGGCGTGACTACCGAAGTTGTCAATGAGGCGTGGTGTCGCTTTGTTGAGCGATGTCGCCGCAAAAGGTTGTGACACTGCGAAACAGAGTCGCGTTCCTGTTTGATTCGCGTCTATCTGCTGGCAATAAGGTGCTCGACAGGAGAGTCGCAATTGAATCAAAACACGTCTTCAGATTATGCTCCTCGTGAACGGAATCACGCGAAGGAGAGAATGCGATGAAGAGATCAGGGCGAATTCCAGTGCTGATGGCTGTTTTTGTGCTGGCAATTGCTCTTGTACGCTTCTGCCAAACGGAATCTGCTGTCCCCGCTCCGGGGCGATATTATTCTGAATCTTCCGTGGACAGCCGTTATCTGCCAGCGTTCTCGCCGTTATCTGATTCGGGAACTGGCCAACTTCCCATTCGATCCGCGCAATGGACAGAGGCTGATGGTTTGCCTTCTGCCAATGAACAAGGCGTTATTCGCCCGGCGTCTTTGACGGGGAATTCTGTAAGCAATCTCACTGCTCGAAGACAGCCTTCTGAAGACGGGCAGCAACGTTCGGGAAGATTCCCGGAAGGCCATCTGGTTCCACGGTATCAAAAGCAGGCCGGTATTCAGTCACGCTCATTGCTGGAGCGCGAGATTCAGGACTTCCGAAATCAGCCCTCCGGCGTTGCTGATGCTGGTGTCGATCAGATTCTCACTGGACGGTATCAAAACCCAGAGACACTTCGAGCATTGCGCGCCATGACCAGTGCGCAATGTCAGAGTCTCTTCAGAGAAGTATCATTGAGAATAGATGAGCGTTCTCTTGAGCCTTCGAGCTATCAAAGCCGCGTCCAACGGGCGTTGAGGAATCTCGAGATCGCAGTTGATAACGAGGCATTTTTGAGTGCCGTTGGCCTTTCACCCGGAACTCCGGAACTTCTCGAATTCCGCAACTTCCTGCGCCTTCAGCGAGATCCCCGAATAGTTGAGGACCTTCGCGATGCTGATTTCGCGCTGGTCTCAGCCATGAGTCAAGCGGAGTACAATCCGGGACTGCCGGCAAGTTTCGTTGGCTTTGAGTTTTCAAGTGCGAGTGTTGATACGCTCGATAAATTCTCGGGGCTCCAGCCTGCTGGCCCCGATTCATCATCAGTGTCTGAAAATCGCGAGTTGATTCGAACGACCGATCTCCTTGATGAGCAAATCGTAGGAATTGGCCTTGAAGTCCGCGAGAATCCTGAAGGACTCACCGTCGTGAGGGCATTGAAAGGCAGTCCAGCCTCTGAAGCTGACATCGAGGCAGGCGATGTCGTCCACAACATAAACGGCCATGATATCTATGGCATGAGATTGTCCAGCAGCCTTGACCTTCTGAAGGGGCTGTAAACGGCGGCGAGAAATCGTGGCGCTTGGCGGGCGAAAAGTGCAGCGCCCTGCCTGCCTGAGGTAGCTCTGGCCGGAGGCTTCGAGGATGTGGCAGCGGTGCGTCAGGCGATCCAGAGTCGCGCCAGTCAGTCGTTCGCTGCTGAGCACCTCAGTCCAGTTTTCGAATGGCAGATTTGTCGTGACGATCAGGCTCTGACATTCGTAGGCTGAACTGATCACATCGAACAGCAATTCAGACCCGATCTTGCTGGCGGGCACGTACCCCAGTTCATCCAGAATCAGCACGTCGAGTTTCGAGAATTGCTTGCGAAGTCGCAGCAGCAGACGTTCTTCACGAGCTTCCATCAACTGCGTAATCAATTCTGTCACCTTCATGAAGCGAACACGCTTTCCTTGAGCACATGCTGCGATCCCCAGCGCCGTTGCGACGTGTGTTTTTCCGGTGCCCGAGTTCCCAACCAGCAGGACGTTTTCCTTCTTGTCAATGTACTCGCCACGCATCAATTCAGTGACCAGCACTTTGTTGATCGAAGGCTGCTCTTTGAAGTCGAACGAGTCAAGCGTTTTGTAGTTTGGAAAGTCAGCACCCTTGAGTCTGCGATCAGACGCACGCTGTTCCCGGTTGATCAGTTCCAGCTCACACAGTTGCAGCAGAAATGCCAGGTGATCTATGTTGTCGGTGGCGCAGCGTGCCGCAACTTTCTCGCATTCAGCCAGAATTGTTGGCAGCCGCAGGGACTTGAGATGATGGCCGAGCAGCACTGTACTTTTCGTTTCGATTTTCTTCATACGATTGTTCCTTCCATGAGCAGACTTTGATAAACGGAAATATCCGTCTGGGCCACACGCACCAGTTTTAAATGTGGACGACCATCAAGGCAGAACAGGGCAACTGGTTCTTCCTGCTGATACTCAAGAATCAGCCGCACGGCATCGGAGTTCGTCGTGCCGATTTCCAGCGCATGCTGCACGGCGATCTTTAAAGCCGTGAGTGAATGTGTTTCCAGCAGACGCAGAACCTTGATGAATTCACGAGTCCCCAGGCCGTCGAGTTCCGCTTCCAGCCGACGCCTGAGAATCCCAAAGCAAACGGGCAGCTCCCAATCTTCCAGTGGCCGAGCATGATCGAAGCCGCCCGGTTTTCGTTCCAAAAGTGCCAGATAATGCACGGGATTGAATAACGATTGCTGCTTTTTCCAGCTTCGTTGATGCCGAGCCACAAGCCGGTTTTCAAAGACGATCCGGACTTCATCAACCGTCGCCACGACCGTCAGCGGGCGATGCGCATACTTGGTCGGGACCGAATAGTCATTCCTGTCAAAGCGAACCAGTGACAGTGAATTCGCATCCGTCAGGACAATGCGATGGGACTCGAAAGTCTGGACCGGAATCGGACGAAAGAACTGTTGACGTTCTTCGTCGAGCAGTTCTGATTTCGGTGCCGCTTTGCCCCGAAGTTGTCGCTGCAAATCCTTCTGACAGTCATCCGCCAGGCGGACATTCAGCACCTCCAGCGAATCCACTCTCGGAACTGGAACCAAGAAGTTGCTTCGCGAAAAATCCACTAGACGTTCGACATGTCCCTTCTCGTTCGGTCGTCGCACAAGACAGAAATGATCGACGAACAGGTAGTGGCTCTTCAGCCGCTGAAACTCCTTCGTGACCTTTCTGTCACGTGAACCAGTGAAGGCGGCCACTGCGATCTTTGAATTGTCATAGCTGATCCGAGTCGGCACGCCGCCGAAGAACTCGAAGGCCCGTCGATGACCTTCCAAAAACACTTCGGTGCATTCCCGAGGAAATGCCTGAACGAAGATCGCGTCCGAATACGGCAGCGTCATGACGAACAACGCCACCTTCGTCAATTCGCCCTCGAGCCAGACATCTGCAAAACCGAAGTCGACTTGCGCTTCACCCGGCGGATGTGACAGTGGCAAAAACACTTCGCGATGGTGCTGCTTCCATACTCGCACGGCGTCTTTGACGATGGTCTCACCGCCGACGTATCCGTGTTCGTCACGCAGCCGCTCAAAGATCCGCCGAGCCGTATGACGCTGCTTGCGGTGAACCTGCCGATCGCTCTTGAGGATCTCCTCAATGATGGGCAAAAAGGGATCCACGATCGACGGCCGTGGTTTCGTTGTTTGATACCCCGGCGGCTCAGAATGACTGAGGATTTTTTCCAGAGTCTGCCAGTGAATTTCATACTCACGACAGGCTGCTCGTTTACTCAACTCGCCGGTCAAAACGCGACGGCGCACTTCCACCCAGATTTCCATGTCGGTGAACACCCGCGTCACTTGTCTCCTTCGGATTTCTCACCCGGAAACCCGCCATCATGACGGCCTTCCAGGCGATTACGAAGTCAACAACTGAACATTTGGGCGCTACACAATTCAACCGCCCGCCACTCCCCGCCAAGCGCCACGGTTTCTCGCCGCCGTTTACACTCTCAATAGGTAGTAAGGATTCGCAGTAGTTTTGATTTTTTAGGTAGGAACGTAGGTAGTCAGGTAGGTAGTCGGCATACAAAGCGCAAAGTAAACCGCATCTATCATGACGATGAGAGCAACCGACGTTTGCTGGCCGAGCCCAATCGTCCGGTGGCAATCAATTTTTTTTGACCGCGCGCCGCTAATCTCATCATCTGCCGCCATCATGCTTTGCTTGGTATCGCGCCCGGTGGAGGGCTGCTACTGCCACCATTTTCAAAATCAAAGAACTGCGAAGATCCTGTCGAGAACCCAGCGGAGCCGGAAACGGCTTGCGCACTCAGGACACGCCCACTTTGTTAGTTTTTTTGATATGAAGCCGCTTCATACCGACGACGCGATCACTTTCAGATTCAATGAGCTTTCATCAGTAGTCGAGTTGACTGCGTCGCTTGACGAGCATCGCGGACCTGGCGAATCGAATGGATGTCGCGTCGGCGTGTCGACCGAAGCAGTGAAGCACATGCCAGTTTCTCGCGTCGGTCATGAAGACCGGTGCACCATAGGCGGAATAGGCATACCGTTCGGTGACAGAACCGGTGGTATCGCAGACGGAATAAGGAGACACTGTTTCCACCGCACTCGCACTTGATCCTTCCTCATCGGTCGGCGTGCTCGATTACTTTTTCCAGTTGCCGTCCTGCATACCGTAATGGCGTTCATTCATGGTCCCGTTCTGGATCTCGACCAGAATGACCACTGACGGTACCAATACCGTCAAATATTAGGTTTACGACTTCGTCCGTTTGGAGATCAGATCCTTTGGGAAGTCCTCGGGGAACTGATCTGCGTACCAATCAATGACGCCAATGGGGGACCGTGATTTGTAGCGATTTGATTGAAGCTGAAGCTCTCTCTCAGCATAGTAGGCCTGATCCAAGAGATCAAATCGAGACCTCTTTGGATCGGTGCCAGATTCTATCGACGCAGGTTCCACACTTAACGCATATGGTGTTAACTCAAGTTGATTTACGCGTGAGAGTTCCGGCTCGAAAAAATTGCAGACTTCAACGGCAGAGCGGATGATTCTGCCTCGTTGCGGTGACAGCACTCGTATATAGAACTCAATTGCTCCGGATGCTAAACACCCAAGTCGATTAAAAAACAGTCCGTCGAAACCATTATTTCGTACATATGCATCCAAGTAAAAAGCAGATATGGATCTTCCTATTCCAGCTGGCTGATCTCGAATTGCTTCAATCAGGCTACATAGATCCATTCCCGGATAGTGTTCGCGTACGAAAGTACTTATATGAAAAAAAAATCCACTCTTCGCTTCAGAGTCAGTCATCCTTTAATCCTCGGTGTCCAAAACACTAACCCTGTGGCGCTGGGCCGTTGCAATCAGCCCCGTATTGTGTACCCGGAGGGCAGACGATGTAAAAGAACAGACCACAAGTCCTGTCTGCTGCTCGCAATGTACACTTTGAACCGGCTTTTACCGCCTCCCAGACCGCCCAAATCCCCAGCCCCGTGCCAACGGGAATTGCCACATCTTCCAACTCAACCACCGGTCTTGGCGTTGGCAGCCAAATTGGATCCTGTCTTGGCAGTGGCTGAATGTTACAGACCAGCGTGATGAAATCGTTGAGAACTTTACTCGTATCAATGTGAGCACCGGGTGTCGGGCACAATGGGTCGCGTGGATACCATTCGAATGACGGCCGTACAGGTCCTTGACTGCCTTCTCCCAGTGTCAGTTCCCTAAATCGGTCCGAAATGAGCGCCCTTAGTTTTAACATTGCTTCACAGCAATTCTGTGATTGACCGAAGATTTCGTCAAGCTCGTCTCCAGACCGTTCGTCATCTAGCGGATTATGAATGGTCTCGTGTGGCTCTCCCTTTCCCCAACCTCCCGGAACCCACGTCGTGAGCATTTCTCGGAATTGCTCTGCTGTTGTAAACGCCTTCTCCAGAAAACTCCCACACAGATCTGCGAGATTGCCAACGTGGTCCTTATCCACCCAATGGTGATGTTGACCTTTTCCCAGTCCCCATAAACCAAAGGGGTCATAGTTGTTAACTGCCGAGGCATATCCGTAAAGCCCCATCCCGTCCACATACCCCAGCGGATCCATCCGATTCCATGTCCCAATCATCGGCAGCAGGAATCGATTCCTGACGTAGTACATTTGCGGGGATTCGCCGTCCCAGCGGTAGCCGGCGTAGAGGGTTTCGAAGTCACTGGCGGAGCCGGTCTGTACGATGCCTGCTCCGGTCATGAAGACCGGTGCACCCTAGGCTGAATAGGCATACCGTTCGGTGACAGAACCGGTGGTATCGCAGATGGCAATCATGCTCCAGTTGCCGTCCTGCATACCGTAACGGCGTTCGCTCATGGTCCCGTTGTTGGCGATGTTTCAGGAAAATGCGTCTCCTGTCCAAAGTCGTCAGACACATTCCGCAGATTTCATGTATTGGATGCGGAGTCCGCATTCCAAATCTGCCAGTACTGCCAGATGTTCGGGAGAGACAGTCACAAATCTTGATGCATCGTTGCTCAAGAGCACACACTCAATTTCGACTGTGATCGTAGCGTCTAGGCTCAGCAGGCTAGCTTCCCGCTTCAGTAGCCATGCGATTGTCTCGTTAATCCCGATTGCTTCATCAATTCGGTCGCCAACAATCGACAACATACAGTGATACATAGCTTTCCCAGAGACGCTCAGAGTCTGAAGAGGCCCGTGAATCCTAGCGTCTAGCAGTCGTTCTGCGTCTAGAATCTGTACATCCGGCCCAATAATCTCAAGGATGGACGCAGCAAAGCTCATCGTGTACCCACCGATCTTGGCTAGTTTTATTAATTACAGTTTCGGTCCACACTTACAGATACTGCCACTCCATTGGCAAGATCTCAAAAAAACGCCGCCGAACCGCTCACCGCAATCAGCATTGGAATCACAATCTGCTTCGCTGCAACCACGTTCTTCCTCAGGCCTTGGCCTAGGCCTGCGATTGGGTCGAGGTCCCTTAGGCCGCGGCCGAAATCGAGGATCTGGAATTGGATCGGGATCTACAAGAATGTCAATCAACACAACGCCGATGATGACGCATCCACCTACACCGTGCGCTGGACCAAGACCCGGTTTTGGACAGGTGCTGGGACATGTCGTGGGAGTTGTTACGGGAACACCACGCGGCACTAACTTCGGCAGTGGTTGCGTCGGAGTTGGCGTCGCTGGCGTGGGTGTCGTAATCGGGCCAATTGGCGGTATTGGGTAAATTCTTGCATTCTGAGGATTGTGGGCGAGAGTTGGTTCAGGAAGCGGCTCCAGTATTCCAAGTTTCTCCGGAATCATCACTACTATCTTCGGCCTTGAGACTGGAACGTTATTAAGCGACTGACATGTTCGCTTGCATTCAGACTTACAGACCAGCCATTGCAAAACGGTGAAAGTGCCCGCGTAAAGCTCATCGCAGGTGTCGAAACATTCGGCTATGCAACTGTCAAATCGGGAATGCAATCCAAATGGGTCTACAGCACGTATCACGCCGTAAATTGAATACAGATTCATGCCATCGCCAAGATACCCCAGCGGATCCCTCCGATTCCAAGTCCCAATCACCGGCAGGAGGAATCGATTCCTGACGTAGTACATCTGCGGGGACTCGCCGTCCCAGCGGTAGCCGGCGTAGAGGGTTTCGAAATCACTGGCAGAGCCGGTCTGAACGGTGCCTGCTCCGGTCATGAAGACCGGTGCACCGTAGGCGGAATAGGCATACCGTTCGGTGACAGAACCGGTGGTATCGCAGTTGGCGACCATGTTCCAGTTGCCGTCCTGCATACCGTAGAGACGTTCATTCATGGT
>CAMAXD010000217.1 GCA_945861975.1 Candidatus Kuenenia stuttgartensis
CAAGCCGCCTCTGGTTTCCAGAGCGGCTTTTTTTGTCTCTTTCGTTTGTGACGAGCTTTCGCGATGCAATCACGCACCATTCATGTTCCGTCAATGCGTCGATACCTGGTCCCGTTTGATCCTAAACGAGTACCGCATCTGTTTACCGACGTGCTCGTTATCGGTGGAGGAATCGCCGGAATCAGGGCCGCATTAGCGGTTGATCCGTCTCTGCGAACCGTTGTTGTGACGAAAGATTCGCTGCAGCATTCTAACAGCGCGTATGCTCAGGGAGGAATTGCGGGGGTTCTGGATCCGCTGGATGATTTTTCCAACCATGTGGCCGACACGATCGCGGCTGGTAAAGGACTGTGTCACGAAGAAGTCGTTGAACTGGTGATCCGCGAGGCACCGCAGCGCATTCGTGAATTGAGTGCTTACGGCGCTGAGTTTGACAAGGTCGACGGGGAGCTGGCTCTGACATTGGAAGGCGGTCACAGTCATCCGCGAGTGGCCCATGCATTGGGAGATGCGACGGGCCAGGAAGTCATGCGAGCGATGAACCGGCGCGCTTCGGAGGCCGCTCATATTGATATCTGGCCCAAGACGTTTACGCTCGATCTGTTGACTCACGAAGGCATCTGTCGCGGTGCGTTGGTGTGGAATCCGAATCATGGTCGTACGTTTGTCTGGGCCAAGCAGACAATTCTCTGCACCGGCGGTGCGGGCGCGTTGTATCGTGAAACAACGAATCCGCAGATTGCCACAGCCGATGGACATGCGGTTGCTCTTCGCGCTGGCTGTACTCTGCGCGATATGGAGTTTATGCAGTTCCATCCAACGGTGCTTTATATCGCAGGCAGTTCACGTTATCTGATCACAGAAGCGGTTCGTGGCGAAGGCGCGCATCTGGTGGATTGCTTCGGTCATCGATTCATGCACGATTACAATCCTGCCGGTGAACTTGCTCCCCGCGATGTGGTGAGCCAGGCGATTACTAAGCAGATGGCAAAGACAGCGCATCCCTGTGTTTATCTCGATCTGTCGCCAATTGAGGCCGACCGGATTCGCCTGCGGTTCCCGCACATCGGCAAAGTCTGTGCAGATTTCGGTTTGGATCTGACTCGAGACAAAGTCCCCGTTCGTCCCGGAGCCCATTATATGATCGGCGGCGTGACAACAGATCTCGATGGTCGAACAAGTTTGCCCGGACTGTGGGCGGCCGGAGAAGTGACTTCCAGCGGGTTGCATGGTGCGAATCGATTGGCCAGCAATAGTCTTCTGGAAGGGGTCGTCTTCGGGCTTCGTTGTGGACGAAATGCTTCGCAGGTGGCGATGAGCCAGCCCGACACATTCTCAGCACCACCCATTGAATCACGTTCAGCCCGGGAAATTCAAGGGGGCGATGAGCAACTGGACCTGACTGACATTCGGAATGCTCTGAGAAGCCTGATGTGGCGGAGCGTGGGGATAAGTCGCAACGAAACAGATCTTGCTGCGGCACGCCAGCAACTGGACTTCTGGGCAAACTATGTCTGCCGCAGAGATCTCAACGAGCCGGCGGGTTGGGAACTGCAGAACATGATGTTAGTCGGACGCGCGATGGCCGCAGCGGCTTTGGAACGGCGGGAAAGCCGGGGTGTACACGCTCGCAGTGACTTCCCGGAATCGCTGGAGAGTCAGCGCGGTCATATCTGTGTTCTACCCGAATAATGGACCCAATGGGGGACATGAGAAGGGTGCGTCAAGTTGGATGATTTAGCGAACCTTGATTTGCGTATGGATTAGGCGCGTGCAACGTGCTGATTCCTTGCGAATCATGGGGCCTGAGCCGACTAACCTCGCCTAACTGATCCGATCTTCTGTATCGTTCCTGCTGAATTCAGCGGTTTTACAGAATTTGGAGTTTGTTCCATGGCGGGTTCAGTTCGGCTGGTGCTTACGTTCCACAATCATCAGCCGGTCGGAAATTTTGACGGCGTTTTTGAGCAGGCCTATCGCGACAGCTATCTGCCGTTTTTGGACGTGATGCACGACTATCCGGAGATCCAGTTTGGTCTGCACACATCGGGCAGTCTGTTGGAATGGCTGGAGCCGAATCATCCGGAATACATCAATCGCCTCCGCAAGATGGTGAGCTCTTCGCAGGTCGAGATCATCGGTGGGGCATTCTACGAGCCGATTCTGGCCAACATTCCGCGTCGAGATCGAATCGGGCAGATTCAGACTTATACTCAGCACCTGAATCAGTTGTTCAATACCAACGTGCGCGGCATGTGGTTGCCGGAGCGAGTCTGGGAACAGTGCTTTGCGAGTGATATTGCCGCCGCCGGAATTCAATACACCATCATCGACGACTATCACTTTCGTTGTGCTGGCATTCCACAGAATGAACTGGCTGGCTATTACGTGACCGAAGACGAAGGTCGCCTGTTGTTTGTTTTTCCGGATAGCGAAAAGCTGCGTTACCTGGTTCCTTTTTCAGAGCCCGAACAGTGTATCGACTACCTTCGCGAAGTCGCCGCGCAGTTTGACGACGCAGTCATTGTGTTTGGCGATGATGGCGAGAAGTTTGGATCGTGGCCGGAAACGTACAAGCATGTTTATGAAGATCGCTGGCTGCGTAAGTTTCTGGATCTGTTGAGAGACAATGAATCGTGGCTGAAGGTGACGACACCGTCCGGCGTGCTTGATCATGTCGCACCGATTGGACGATGCTATCTTCCCGACGCCAGCTATCGAGAAATGACGGAGTGGGTTTTGCCTCCCGCCGCGCAGAAAGAGTTTGTCTCGTTGACACGCATGAACCCGGATGATGCCGACTGGCAGCGTTTGGTCCGATTTACGCGCGGTGGCTTTTGGCGAAACTTCCGGACTCGTTATCCGGAGAGCAATGAGATGTATGCTCGCATGATCGACGTCAGCAATCGACTGGGTGTCATGATGGCCGATCAGACGCTGGATGACGATCAGCGAGAACTCCTGATTGATGCTCGCACACATCTGTATCGCGGCCAGTGCAATTGCAGCTACTGGCACGGGGCCTTTGGCGGGCTCTATTTGCCTCATCTCCGCAATGCGGTCTACCACGAGCTGATTGAAGCCGACACATTGCTGGAACGGGTTACTCGTGAGCCCGGAGCCTGGATTGATGTTGCCACGGCTGACTATAATCTCGACGCACGGCAGGAAGTGAAGCTGAGCAATCATCGCCTGGCCGTCTTTTTGTCACCGGCCATGGGTGGCCACATGTACGAGCTTGACGTGCGAGCGAATGGTGTCAATCTGCTGGCCACGTTGAATCGTCGTCCGGAACCGTATCATCAGCGAATCATTGATTTCGGTCGTAACGTTGAATCGGACGAAGATGCGGATCTGGCATCAATTTCGCGCGATGTAAAATTCAAACAACCGGATCTTGACAAGAAGATTGTCTACGACAACTGGCCGCACAAGAGTCTTGTGGACTTGTTCCTGCAGCCTCAGTTAACCTTCGCTGAGTTTCGTCGAGGCGAAGGCCTGATCGGCGATTTCGCAACGGGCACTTACGAAGCCAGCATTCGCAAGGGTGAGCAGAAGATTGCCGTCGAAATGCGCCGCCGTGGTGCGGTGAGTGGTCTGACAGGTGAAATCCGCAAGATTGTGATCATGTCGGCCGATCGACCGAATGAAATCCTGATTCAGTATCAGGTATCGGGATTTGCGAAAGATGTTCCTCTGCATCTGGCGGTTGAACTGAACTTTGCGGCGATGCCGGGCGGTGCGAACGACCGCTACTATTACGACTGCACCGGACAGCGTCTTGGAACTCTGGATGCAACTCTGGATCTGGTGAGTGCTGATCGTCTGAGCCTGGTCGATGAATGGCAGGGGCTGGATGTGTCCATCGAGGCATCTCGCGCAGGCGGTTTCTGGACAATGCCAATCGAAACCATCAGCCAATCAGAAGGCGGATTCGAAGCGGTGCATCAGAGTGTGTGTATTCTGCCGCACTGGGAATTCGTTATGCCCAAACAAGGACCGTGGGTCGTCGATCTGCGCGTGCTTGTGGACTCCAGTGTCGCCGCCGCTCGAAAACTGGCCAGCATGACACCTCGTGCCGTGCTGACACCGATGACATCATCGGGAAGTGCCGCACCCATTGGTTCGTGAAAAGAAAATCCTAAGCGATCAAAATCACTGGGGTTTTTGGTAAGAGCTCACCCGTAAAACCTGAGCCGAATGTTTACGTTCTGCACCTGCTTGGCGCAGGTGGACTCCGCCCGCGCCGAGCATGTGCCCGTGACCGTCAGCAACCGTTCGGGCGACACCACACGCACAGTTGATCAGGGTGTAGTCCCATATGGTTGTCGAAGCACGTCCTTTCTGCCGGAAAGGACTTTCGTACTGCCGCAATGCGAACCTTGCCTGCATTTCTTAACGCATTGTGGGCCGCTGCCTTGGTATCCGATGGCATGGGCGAACGTGTGAAGTCACGAGCCACAACATCCAGCGACTCAGGTCTCTATCTTCATGCGGCTACAACAGCAGGTGGAAATGGTTTGTCATCAGACAAAAGTCTGTCAGCCGCATGGGCACCTTGTCGTGAGCCTCCGGCATCAGATTCACAAACGCCGCGAAGTGGGCATCTCGATATCCTTCGGCGATTGAGTTGCATAGCTTGTGCTAAGGCCAAAATCATGATCCGTTATCGCGTCGATCTGACGGCCAAAAGGCTGAGGACCATTGGCGGAGCTGCAGTCAGTAGCATCGGGATGGCAACGAATTGAGGCTGGCAATACCAATATGCGGCGCCAGCAACTTCAGGTTTTGGGGGCATCCCCAAGTAGCCGTCTCGCTCCGTCGAGACGAGGCCTTGTATCTGGCCCGTGACTGAAAAAACTCAGTTCCAATTCTCATCGCAACTTCATGAGCACTGTTGTGAGAATCGCGGTTGGTTTTGGCAGAACAACGTGCATCGTGCAAGGCTCATCTCGGCGGAGCGAGATGGCCACATTGGCTGGCCCCGGTTTCCGTTCCGCCCGCTGATCGCCGCAGTTCGGATTACATTGGCGATAGCCCCCGGTCCAGTGTTCCATTGGTACAGCATTGTGCGGACGAAGTTGCTATTTCTCATTGAGCGTTAATTCGATGCCGTCTTTTGTTTCGCCTTCTGTCAGCTCAACGACAACCGATCTGTCAGCAGGCAAGTCTTCAGCGTTCAGCGTGAACGGTTCAAGCTGAATGAAGTGTTCGCCTGGTCGAATGTGGCTCACCTCAAATATGCCATCCTCGTTCGTTTGCGTCGTCGGGTCGTAATAGCGGTTTCCGCGTTTGTCGACCGCATGGGCTCTGACTTGCAGGCCTTTAAGATTTCGACTGTCTTTGGAGCTCACTGGACCTCGAACAGTAGCCGGTCGGTGAAGCTGAATAGTGACATCGTCGAGTCGCTCGTCAGGCTTGGTGCGAAAAGGCTCTGTCACTCCGGACGCGAACTTCCGGGTTCAGATAGAGTCGATAATTTCCGAGTGCATCCGTCGTTGTCTTCGTTTCACGATCGAAACTCGGATAGTCACCAGTCCAAATGTACGGATGCGCGGCGACAACGGTTGCATCGGGTAGAGGTTTGCCATTCGTGTCAACGACCTCGCCTTCAAGGTACGTGCTGCTGTTCAGGATGACTCGGAGATCTGCCGCGCCCAGCCATTGCTTTCGGCGATAGATGGGAGAATAACCGTCTTTCGAAAACCGGACTTCGACAGCGTCACCTTTACTTGCCCGATCAAACTTGTAGCGAAACATTCCCTGATCGTCTGTTGTCGTCTCGTGACCTGTGAACGCTGGAAACAGATCCACGTTAGCACCAGCCAATGGTTGGCCATTCACATCGACAATCACTCCCGCGAGTTCGTTCTCCTTCACGTCTGGCGGAAACTTCAACGCCCCGTCTTTGCTGAGTTCTCTCTGCTCGTCCTGTTCGTCCGCCTCGCGTTTTTCGGCGGCAATTTATTTTCCTTGAATTCGCCTCAGCGCGCGTCACATCTGAGCTTGGTTTTCGGCCTCCTGTGCGGCCTTTGTCAGTGGAGCGGGTTGAGGTTTTTTCTGCGCGACAACTTGTGGCTTCTCAGGCATCACCTGAGCAGGGGATTTGGGTTTCAGCGAAAGAACATCTTCGCTGTTCTTATCAGCGGCCACGCTTGTCGATGTCGACGGCTCTTCGGCCTCGGCCGGATCGGATGCGAAAACAGCCGGCCATAAAGCCACAGCCAGCGGCAGAATGAGGCAAAGAATTCCGAATCCAATTCCGCCGGAGTTCATTCGTTCCGGTTTTACGTCGGCCTGCAACAGCCGGCGAATCCGTTGAACCAGTGAACCTCCTGTTGCTGCCGGAAGCATCGTTGATGTGCGGGCATTCAACTCTGCAAGCGTTGTCAATGCTCTGGCGATCAGTACCTTGCTTCCGCAAACGTCCGCAGCGATGTCGTCGGAGCAGTTTTCACGCTCGTGGCGAATTCGCGATGAAAGCCACCAAACGACCGGGTGATAGAACAGCAGATTCTCGATCACGATCTGGCCCAGATTGATCAGATAATCATGCCGACGAAGATGGGCGAGCTCATGCGACAGAATGGCTCGTAACTCGGCGTCCGAGAGCCCCGTCAGGAGATTTTCCGGGACAAGAATCAGCGGTTTCAGCCAGCCGACCACGGCCGGAACCTGGACGATCGTCGATTCGAACACACGGACGACTCTCCGCACCGGCACAGCCATGCACAGCGTATCACACATGGCCTGGACGTGTGCGGGAACTGCCGAGAGCCCCGAACGACGCACGCGCAACATCATGATCCAGCCAAACGCAAGCCTGAGCGACAACAGGCAGACTCCACCGGCCCAGACAAGAGCGAGGACCGAAAGCATCTGCGGTGAATTGCCGATGGCGAACCCGCGCCCTCCTACCGGTTCAGAGCGAACTGGCTCCTCATTGCCACGCAACGTTTTGACCGTATCGACCTGAACGGCTACATCCTGTTGGTTTTGTGTACTGTCTGGCGGCATTGCAATGTCGCTCGTGAAACTCTGCTCCGACAATGGTGTCTGCGTCACAACAATCGCAGGACGGTCAACCAGCAGAAAAGTGACCGGCGGCAGAAGAGCCAGAACTCCGAACATTGCCAGAGCAAACAGATACCTGCTGCTGGACGATGCATGTTTTAGAGATCGGAGTCCTGCCGATGTCACCGCGGCAATCAGAAGCCCCTGCCAAAGAAAGTGCAGAAGTGCGAATCCGACCTTTGTGAGCAGCGGATTCGAAAAACTATCAGTGTCCAGATGCATCGACATTCTCCGACACGAGTGTGGGACTCAGAACGAACCTGCTACTTGGATTTCTCAACCTTATCCAGCAACGCTCGCATCTCCTCCAGCTCTGCGCGGGTCGCCTTTTTGCTTTCCATCGCATGTTGCAGGAGCAGACTTGTGGAACCCCCGAACACACGGCCAATGAGATCACCGGCCAGTTGCTTCAGTGTTGCTTTCTGGCTCTGTGCAGGCTGAAAAACCTGCGGGCGCTGGTCGGTGTCGCAAATCAGCAATCCCTTATCTCGCATGATCTGCATCGTCTTCAGGACGCTGGTCTGACCGATCTCACGCGTTTCAGACAGCTTCTGCCAGACATCCCGAACACTGCCTGGACCACCGGCCCAAAGCACTTTGAGAATCTCCAGTTCCTGGTCCGTCGGTCGCCCTGTCTGCGGTCTGGCCATTGCGTCATCCTGAAACAAAATACGGATGAATGAGTCATGCTGCGTCGAGCAATCGCTCAAACGACGAATTCTTACGTAGACTGTAACAGACACTCGAATCATGCCAACGAAGGAATTCGTCAATATCATGAAACGCTGGAGGTGAGGCATTCATGGTCCGTCGTCCTGGCACAGAAACTTCAGCCGAATTGAGGACGTCGAAAAGATGTCGGGGCAACCCCTGATTGACGCTAATCAGCGACGAAAACCCCAGCGACCTAATGGCGTCTGCGGAGATAGACTTCAATGCCGTCGCTGCTGGGCAAGGTCTTCGGGACGAGCAGTGGCTGCACCTCAATGACCACTAGCGTCATTGAGTACGTACCAATCGCCAAGTTTGAGCAGACTTCAGGTTTTGGGGGCATCCCCAAGTAGCCGTCTCGCTCCGTCGAGACGAGGCCTTGTATCTGGCCCGTGACTGAAAAAACTCAGTTCCAATTCTCATCGCAACTTCATGAGCACTGTTGTGAGAGTCGCGGTTGGTTTTGGCGCAACAACTTGTGTCGTACAAGGCTCATCTCGGCGGAGCGAGATGGCCACATTGGCTGGCCCTGGTTTCCAACCCGGTAAGAGGATTCCGCCCGCGGCCCTCGAGTCGCACCGTTGAACAGTGGCTCAGTTCTCCAGCGTCGCGGTGACTTGGAAGGAATTGCTGTCGAGTTTCTCAAGGCTGACAGAAATGGGCCGACTTCCGACTGAAAACTGGTGCTGTAAGTTCGACACTCCCTCGAATGCTGACTGAGTGGACCATGAGCGTGAGTTCTGAGACGCATGGAGAAAGGTCACCGTTATTGGTGTGTTCGGCTGGCCGCGTCCATCCGTTTGCAATCGCGTGGTGATTACTGTGGAGCCCTCAGAGTCATTCGCTACAAAAAATGAAGCCGCAGAATTGGCTGAGATCTCAACGGTCGAGGCATCGGCTCCGGCGACGAGTTCTGCAATGCCAAGCTCCGTAAGCACCGCATGGTCAACGACTTTCAACTCAGAGGCTTCGATCTTCTGTTTCGCTGCGATGTCCCTGATCCGACGGTCGTAATCGGCCGAATCCGTGACGGTTAGCATCAGCAATGTCGCTCGAACCAGGGCGACTCGGCACGCATCTGCGTTATTATCGTCGGCATAGGATTCCGCGAGCATCAGCCATGCCTCGACGGAACGGGGCGGGTGTTTCTCAATCAGCTTCAGCACTTGATCCTGCTGCTCCGAACTGCCGAACCGACGCAAGACCAGCAGCTCGTCCACGTCTGGTTTCGGTGCCACCAACAACTCCGCGACAACGGCTTGCATTGCGTCGGAACTTATCCGATGCAAATAGCGAACGTTGTCTTGGACCAGTCCTTGTGGTTCCTTGGTTTCGGGCATGCTGAAGATACGACGTTTTGTTGGAAACAGTTCCAGAATCGCGTCTCCCTTTACTGCACGCAGGTAAGCGTTCTGCAAGTCTGCGGCTTCGAAGTCTCCAACTTTCCAATCGGACTTGCTGAGTTCGTCACGAATGGAAGCCAGCGTTGGTTCAGCGTTCTCCGTCGAGGTAAATTGCCAAAACGTCTCGTTGTGAAACATGAAACCATGGAACGAAGTCTGACGTGTCGCATTCAAGCGTTTGAGGAACTCAAATTCCGGAGCCGCCACGAACTCCGGACTGAGCGACGACGGAAGTTTCGGCAACGGATTGTGCTTCTCGCGAAGGGTCTTCAGCTTACCCGAGACCGCCGTCATGAGATGTTTGGCGATATCCTTTCCCTGCTGGCTGTACTCAGCGGATGACGATTCGATTCCAGTCAGAGTGGATTGATGGTCGACCGAGATGTTCACGTTCAGGGTGACGATCGGCGGCGATAGGTGGTCATGGACGGAATGATTGGAGGCGGCGAATGATGACCCCAGCGTTGCTGTAACGGTTGCTTTAAGCTCACGGCCGGTGATGCCGGACTCTTCGATGGATTCGAGATTGACGCTGAGCCATAAGTCCGGAGCTTCCGCCCCGGTCTCCGGTACATGACCCGGCGGGTAGTACGCCAGCCGATCAAAGTGGTTGTCGGCTTTGAGCTGTTGAAGCAACTCGGTCCCAATGCGTTCCATCAGGACGTGACTGGAAAGGTTGAAGATCACCAAACTGCGATCCGCGAGGAATTCGCGATTGAAATGTGAATCGGTCGAGGCCGTTGTCGTGTTGTTCTGCGACTTTAAGACTCCGACGTGTGCGTTGAAATGGAGACCTTTACCGGCATTCTGCGACTGCTCATA
>CAMAXD010000218.1 GCA_945861975.1 Candidatus Kuenenia stuttgartensis
GGACTTCCTCGCTCCAAACGCTGGACATACGACAGCGGCTCCCATGTCCCTTTGATGGTTCGCGTTCCAGAAAACCTGCGCGAGCGATATCAGGCAGCCCCGGCAGGAACACACGACGACCGAATGGTCAGCCTGATTGATCTCGGGCCGACCGTTTTGACCCTCGCCGGAATTGCAACTCCAGCAAATATGCATGGCCGCTCATTTCTGGGTGACCACAGGAGCGAAGGCCGCGCGTTTATCTACGGGGCTCGTGATCGACTGGACGAACGCTTCGACATGGTCCGTACGGTACGCAGTCGCACTCATCGATACGTTCGAAATTTGATGCCCTGGCGTCCAGCGTTGCAACATGTGGCATACGGCGAACAGAATGAAATTCTCCGTGAGATGCGACGCCTTCTGGCGAACGGAGAACTGGCCCCGCGATCTTCACAGTGGTTTGATTCTCCTCGAGCCGCCGAAGAACTCTATGACCTCGACGCCGACCCGTGGGAGCTGGTCAATCTGGCGGATAATCCCGCTCACAAGTCCACATTGGAAACACTTCGAGCAGAATGTGATCGCTGGCAGGTCGAAGTCCGAGATGTTCACCTGCTACCCGAGATCATGCTGGATGAAGCCGAACATGAACACGGCTCTCGCTGGAAGACTTTTCAGGGCGACGAAGGAAAGCTTCGAATTCAACGATTGCTGGAAGTCGCAAAACAGGCATCACATCTCGATCCAACAACAGCGACGACTGTCTCAGGTCAGCTCGACAGCGATCCGGCGGTCCGCTGGTGGCAGCTCACGTTGCTGGCTCATGCCGGAAATGCGCAACAGTTTGTAGACGTATTTAAAAATGAAGTGTGCTCGTCGAACCCTGCCATTCAACTCGCCGCTGCAGCGGGCCTCGCAAGAGCTAACAAGTCGGACGAAGCGACCGCCACATTCAGATCTTTGATTAAATCCGAGAACACATTTGTCCGTCACGGCACGATGCTGGAAATCGATGAAGCCGGCGAACAGATCATCAATGCTTTGCGAGATGACATCACAGCCGGCCCGGACGAAGAATATGTCCGTCGCTTGTATGAACATGCGACAAAGTCAGAATAGCCTGAGAATCCGCCTGACCGATCACTCTATTCTTTCGAGCTTCAGATGTTGCCGCTCTCACAACTTCGCCCACGTCGAAAAATCACCGGCATGTCAGCAGTGCTGTTGCCGTTCCTGTCTCCCGGCGAAGTTGACTGGAGTTCTTTTGAAGCTCACGTCGCCCGCACTTGTGACGCTGGACTCGCTCCCGCCGTCAACATGGACACCGGCTACGTCAACCTGCTGGATGATACAACGCGTCTGGAAGTCCTGCGGAGAACTCAGGCTGTGACCTCTGGCGGGATGTATGTCGCTGGAGCGTTTGTCAAAGATACACCGGGGAGTCCCTTCAATCTTCCTCTGTACAGCCAGCGGATGGAAGAAATCCAGAAGCACGGTGGCACTCCGGTAATCTTTCAATCGTACGGACTGACTCAGCAGCCAGACGCTGACATCATCAACGCTTACTCACAAATTGGTCAAGCCTGCAATAAGTTCATCGGCTTCGAGCTGGGAACAATGTTTGCTCCCTTTGGGCGAATCTACAGCGAACAAGTTTATCGCGGACTCCTGCAGATTCCTCAATGCCTTGGCGCCAAACATTCCTCGCTGCAGCGAGAACTCGAATGGCAGCGATTGAAATGGCGCGACGAAGTCCGCCCCGACTTTATGGTTCTGACCGGGAATGATCTGGCCATCGATATGGTGATGTATGGCAGCGACTACTTGCTTGGTCTCAGCAGTTTTGCGCCGGATTTGTTTGCCCAACGAGATGCCATGTGGGCTGCAGGCGATGCGAATTTCTTCCAGTTAAATGATGTCCTGCAGTATCTGGGATTCTTCGCCTTTCGATTTCCCGTGCCCGCCTACAAACATTCTGCGGCCATGTTTCTGCACCAACGAGGCTGGCTTAAGACCACTTTGACGCATCCTCAGAGCCCTGAGCGGCCCGAAAGTGACATGCCGATATTGGCGGAGATTCTCGCTAAATTGGGGCCGTGGCTCGCATGACCACGCGTTTGCTGGTGCAAACACCAAATCACCCAGACGGGGGCAGGATGTTGCTTTACCCGCCCCCGACCCTGCGTCGGGGGTTTAACGGCCTTTGCACCAGTAACGATAAAGTCAAAGTCAGTGGTGCAAAGGCCCGCAGGCCCCTGAGGCAGGCTCAGGGGGGATCAAGTCGCTCGACAAACAACGCCCGGGCAATTGATCTTCCATTCAAGAATGAGCAAATCTACCACGCGCAGTCACGCAGATGACAAGTGTTGTGGCGATCGATAAACTCCTCGCCTCTCGCGAATCCGCGAGTTCCTTTCTATTACACTGTTTTAGCGGGTAGAGATCGTGGCGGTTATTGTTCAGAAGTTTGGCGGCACCAGCGTTGCGAATGCCGGGAAAATTCGTCAGGCAGCTCAGAGGGCCGTCGATGCCAAACGCAAGGGTTACGACGTTGTCGTCGTTGTCAGTGCACGAGGACACAAGACAGATGAACTCGTCGACCTCGCGGCTGAAATCACAAAAACGCCTCGACCACGCGAAATGGACATGCTGCTCTCCACGGGCGAACAGGAATCCGTTGCACTCATGGCCATGGCGGTCCATGAACTGGGCGAAGAAGCCATCAGCCTGACCGGCGCTCAAATCGGTGTACTAACTGACACGACGCATACCAAGGCACGTATCGTCAGCATCTCCACTCAGCGAATGCGCGAACTGTTGTCAGCAGGAAACATCGTCATCGCCGCTGGATTTCAGGGCGTTGACTCCAACATGAACATCACTACGCTGGGGCGTGGTGGCAGCGATACAACGGCGACCGCATTAGCGGCCGTCATGAACGCTGAACTCTGCGAAATCTACACCGACGTCGAAGGCGTCTTCACGACGGACCCGCGTCTGGTCTCATCCGCGCGAAAGGTGGAGCGGATTTCCTACGATGAGATGCTGGAACTCGCCAGTCTCGGTGCCGGCGTGATGCACTCGCGATCGATCGAGTTCGCCAAGAAGTATCGCGTCCATCTGCGAGTTCGCCCATCGTACTCTGACGGTCCGGGGACTTTGATCGCTCCGGAAGCTGATGGTGTCACATCAATCGTCAGTGGTGTCGCATTTGTTCGTAATGAAGCGTTGATTAGTCTCGTTGGTCTGCCGGATCAGCCTGGTATCATGAGCGGACTCTTCACAGCGCTCTCGTCAGCCAAAATTCCGGTCGACATGGTTGTGCAAAATGTCGCTCGAGAAGCCTACGCGAACGTTTCCTTCACTGTGGCTGAAGATGAACTTCCGGCCGCGATGAAAGTCGTTCAGGTCACCGCACAAAGTCTCGGCGCTCAGGAAGTCACGACACAGACAGGCTTGTCAAAAGTCTCGATCGTCGGTCACGGGATGCAGTCTCACACAGGAGTTGCTGCTCGGATGTTTCAGGTTCTGGCGAAGCACTCGATCAATATCAAAGTGGTCACCACCAGCGAAATCAAGATCTCCGTCCTGATCGATCGCGAACGCTGCAGCGATGCGGTGCTGGCCGTCCATGAAGGATTTGAGCTTCATCAGGCTAGTGCGGCATTGCCTCAGGTCGGATACGTGGCCACAAGTCGCCGCAACGGTGCCAGCGATGCGTCTCAAGCAGCTGTCGCTGATGACATCGTATCGCGTCTGGAAGGTATGGAGAGTATCCTCGTTAGTGACGTTTCGGCTGATGTGAATCAGTCACGAGTCACCCTCAGTAATCTACCTGACGAATCCGGCATTGCGGAAGACATTTTCACAGCGATTGCCGAAGGCGGTGTGCTTGTCGACATGATTGTTCAGAACGTTGCTCGCGACAATCGTGCCACAATTTCCTTCACTGTGCCGTTTGGCGATCTGGATCGATCATTGCTGCTTCTGCGAGAAGCTCTGGAGCGATATGAAGGGTCCGCAGTCACTTCTGATCGACACATCGGCATGCTGACGATCGCAGGGATCGGGCTTCGCAGCCACACGGATGTCGGTCGTCGAGTCTTCCGGACGCTGGGCGACAATGCGATTAACGTGCAGATGATTAATACGAGTGAAATCAAATTGAGCATCGTCATTTCGGCATCAGAATGCGATCGGGCACTTCAATTGCTCCGAGCAGAGTTTGGTTTAACCTGACAGGGATAAAATCGTGATGAAGCGCATCGGGATTCTGACGGCTGGCGGTGACACTCCCGCTCTCAACGCAACAATCTACGGCGCTGTCGAGCGTGCGAACGCCCTGAAGATTGAACTGCTGGGACTACAGCGAGGATACGCGGGACTGCTCGATGCCAGAGTCCCTCACGTACATCTGAATCCCCTGTTCACCGCGATCCCGGAACTGGACCCCTGTAAAGGTGGAACTCTTCTGGGGTCTTCCCGAACCTAC
Source organism: Candidatus Kuenenia stuttgartensis (assembly GCA_945861975.1). Lineage (GTDB taxonomy): Bacteria > Planctomycetota > Planctomycetia > Planctomycetales > Planctomycetaceae > SXXK01. The sequence goes on from CAMAXD010000218.1 coordinate 4,475, forward strand.
CTGGATGAAACCTGCGCCGACAAACTGGAACTTGTGGCTGCTCACGTCAGGAAGCTGAAACTTGACGGTCTGATTTGCATCGGCGGCGACGGCACAATCAACGGTATGCAGCCCATTGCCGAGATTATCCCCTGCGTTCTTGCCCCAAAGACGATCGACAACGACCTTGGCCTGAACTATATCGATGAACCCAATGAGTGGACTCGTACGCCAAAAGCGTGCGGAAGTGGGTTCGTCGATAAACGTGTTCCGGCGCGAGATACCATGCGGCTGGAGGACATTATCAACTACGCAACTCCGGGCTACGCGACGGCCGTTTTTGTGGTGGCACAATCCATTGAGCGATTACGGACAACAGCCGAAAGCCATCGACGGATTGCGATCGTGGAAGTCATGGGCCGACAATCCGGTTACATCGCTCTGGGAGCCGCGTACGCTCAACCCGATATTATTCTGATCCCGGAAGTTCCGCTGAACCTCAATCAACTGACGGCTCGAGTCACCCAACTCTATGACCTGCAGAAACATGTCGTGATTGTTGTCGGCGAAGGCGTTCGGGATGCCGAAGGCCGAGAGCTCGGTGCAGCCATGCCGACTTATGATCCTGCCGGCAATATCCGTTACAGCGGAGCGGGCGATGCTCTGGCTGACATGCTGGCCAAGTCGATCGGAGATGAAGTATTTTCCGAGATGCGTTCTTTCGAACCCGCGTCATCCACCATGTTTACTCGAAAGATCGGGCATACTCAGCGCGGCGGCCGGCCGATTCTGTTCGATCGATTCCATGCATCTCAACTCGGCGGAAAGGCGATTGACCTGTTGGTCTCCGGCGAGTCAAATGAAATCGCCACGATCCAGTACTGCAAAGAAAAAGGCTTCACTCTAAGTTCGATCGCAGCCAATAAACTGCGAGATCAATGGGGCGAGATTCATCCTCGCGAAGTGCATGCCTCCATGTACGATGCGCATCGCATGCAGCTTTCAGAATTCGGCATGGACTATCTGAAGCCGATCTTCACCAATGCGATTGGACTCGATGATGTAGAGGCGATCCGCACGCAAATGTTCAGCGCCGGAAGCCTCAGCAATCGCTACCAGAGTGTGAATACCGATATCCGCAAACGCATTCGTTACGTTTGAGTATCCGAACTAACTGGGCACCGCCATGCCCATGTGCACTGCGGTGGGCTTGTTAGCTTCGGTCTTCTGCAAAGCCACGCTCACAAACGGCAGAGGCTGCTTTGGATCGCAATGGTATCCGTCAGGAAAAATACGGTGCGGAACGTAGGAGCCAATCATTCCATACTGAACTTCCTCTTCGAAATCCGTATCGAGGTTCTGGAGAATCATCTTTCGGATCGCAGAGATGGCGGCTCGCCGATCCTCAGGCAGCTCTTTAAGATACTGCTCAACCGTTGTCGCTTTACTTTGCTTTGCTGTCTCTCCGTCCTCAGAACTATGTTCTGCGGGTAGTTGACAATAACGTGCGGTACTATCACGATCATGTTTCAAGAAAACTACCAACGGAAAATGATTGACCTCGTCCCAAATCGAAACGCGTCAGCAGTAACAAACAATTTGGAATCTTATGCCTTCGGTGCCAGAGTCGATCCATCTCGCGAATGTCACGCTCGTCAAAGAGCAGCGATCCCGTGTGCGCGACCTGCAGAGCTTCCGCAAGGGGCATCAAATACCGACAGAGTCGACAGAACACACCAACAGCTTTGTAGGCCGAATTGCGGCTGAAGATCTGGCGGCCGACCTGGAAACTCGCTTTGCCGACTTTCGAAAACTCCTGAAGTTCAAGCGCGTCGATTTGCAGGTCACAGATCCCGAATCAGGAGCCGCGATGATTTCGACACCATGGTTCGACTATCAGATCACTGCTTCAATTGCTCCCGACGATCCCTCCGAGGTTCTCTGGCGGCGGCAAATCGCAGAATTTCGTTCGCCCGCGCAGATCTTTTCTTCGGCATTCTCTTCGGTGTTCGGGAACCTGTTCGACACAGTGGAACTCCTGCCTCCAGCGGCCATCGATCTGGCTGACTTCATCGATCAGATTGAAGAACGAGGCCTGGAGACGGTCACTCTGGATTACGATCGCAACACGACATGGTGTCATGTGTCCCTGAAAGGCATCCCGGGACAAGTGCGTCTAACCGCAGACCGAGTCGCTCTGGTCGTTTCTCAGCCGCAATCACCTACGAAACTACTGGAAGCTTTCGTGCAGGTTCGCTCTCATTTCTCCGGGATCCATTACTTCTGATCACTTCAGGGCAACAGGCCGCGCTCGCGCATCTCCTGAATGTTATCCGGTGCGCTGGACAGTACTTTTTCGGAAGCATACCGGAACACAGCAAATCGTCCCAACTCGGCAGGCGCACAGAGGATCCCAACTTGATTCTCCTCTTCAGCATCCAGTTGTTTGTTCAGCTTCGCGACCGCCTCTTCGACCGTATCCGTCACAATGCTGTCCGGGCCCGACTCATTCGCGATTTTAAGATTAGAGAAGGCCGCCGTGCGAGACATCAGAAAACTAATCAGCCCTGTGTCTTCACGCTCCTCGAAGAAATCCCTCAAATCCGGATGCATGCTGTCGGGAGTAATGATTCTTGCTCGGCTGATCGTCACCTTGCCTTTGCGAACCTTCACCAGCCGATCATCGTCGTCAGTTGACGTCACCAGATAATAGGGCAGTTCGGAATCTCCGAATGTGAACAGACCATACTCCGCCGATCGCTCGATACGCACGGAACTCCAAGCATTTTTGAAACGCTGAAACTGCTCAAACTCGTCGAACAAGGACATCCTCGAATCTCTCAGAAAACTCACCGCAAGACTTACTAAACCCGAATGTTCGCTCCAAACCCGCCAAAGTCAAACAACGCCACAGTGTTTCCGCCTCTGATGGCCATTGAAAATTACGAAACACGCAAGACGTTCCATCGAGATCGCAAATCATTCAGATCAATTCAATAGAGCTTTGCCTCAGGATAGCACTGAATCATGACTCGCGTTCGTAACCGCCTTAGCCAACAGAGATTAAACAGTTTGAGCCAAATCAACCAGGAGGACTGCTGCCAGGCCTCAACAAAGTCTGAGACTCCAAACGTTGCAAACAGCAACCCGTAACAGATTTCGGTTGGTGATTTGCGGTGCTTTGTAAATCGCAGCAAGACCAGCCCGGAACACGCCACCCAGACCAGACCTTCAGCGAGGTTGAACCAATGGTAGAGCTGCGAAAAGCGGAACGGCTCCTGTGCGTCATCGATCCACCAGGTCCGAACGAAGAGGATCTCAAGCAACTGCACCATGATTCTTGCACCAATCTGAGCCGCAAACGGGAACTCAACCAGCCCAAAAAACGCGTAATTCAGCTAAAGATCGGCAAAAACACTGTCATCTTTTCATATGGATTCCTTACCAAACGTTGAACGCAGAGCCCGAACGGGTAATTCTCGACCAGTATCCCGGAAGGCATAGGAAAATGACGGCGTGCAGCTTGTTCGAACAGATGCAAACATATTTGCAGGTGGCTGTGATGGTCGGGCCTTTCTGCCGGAAAGGGCTTTCGCCGAAAGGCGAACCATGTGTGCAATCCGCCCAGGAGTCCGACCGGGACCGGTTCATCACTTGCACACAGATCGCGGCAAGCCGCGAAGTTCTGCCCGGCAGGCAGGACCTACCAACAACTGCAACAGCTCCCAACAAACGCCATCTCAGTCCGCATGATCGACGCATTGTTTGGCATGTCTTACAATCGACGCAGGAGCTTCTTGTTGAGTAGTGATCAACATGTGGATCTGCCTGGCCGCCCCAGGGCAACGCACCGTTTCCGCAGCTATGTAAGTTTGAAATTCATCACCCAGGCTCCAATAAATCATTGACAGGTTCGTTATGAAGATCGAGCACCTTGCTTTCAACGTTTCTGATCCGCTGACCTTTGCTCGATGGTACGTTGAGCACCTTGGCTTGACCGTGAAGCGCCGATTGATCGAACCGCCATACGTTCACTTTCTGGCTGACGACAGTGGTACAGTGATGCTGGAAGTTTACGGCAATCCGGATGCACCAAAGCTGGATTTCCCAAACGTCCAACCACCAGCTTTGCATCTCGCATTCCTTTCCGCCGATCTTCCGGCCGATGTAAAACGCTTGGTTTCTGCGGGAGCTTCGATTGTGGCAGACGTTCACACTCTGCCAACAGGTGACACTTTTGCAATGTTACGCGATCCATGGGGCTTGCCACTTCAGCTCGTAAAGCGTCACACTCCGATGATCTGATCTCATTATTGATCCAAGCCTGCACCCTCCAATGCCTACGACGATCGTCTCACAAGCCCAACTCTCCCCTCAACTGCAGCGATGGCGCGACGATTGGAGTTCGCGGCAGGGCGAAGAGCGATCATTGTGTGTTCGCTGGTTAATGAACCCGGAAGAAGCATCGCTGGAAAACGTCTGCCTCAGAGAACAAGCAGGCCAACTGCTGGATATCCGCCCCTGCAAGCCCAATGAACTGACAACTGTCCTGCCAGTTGCTCTCGTTCCCCCGCTTGTGAATGCTCATACGCATCTGGAGTTCTCAGCGCTGCCGGAACCACTGGAACCAGCTTTGCCGTTTCAAAGCTGGATTCAATCGCTGATGAAGTGGCGTGGCCGCAACGGTACGACGGCGACTGAATCCATCCGAAGTGGACTTGCCGAATCAGCGGACTCTGGAATCGGGCTGATCGGTGAGATCTCAACCAATGACAATGTTTCGCTGTTGTCGAATCAACAGTTGCCGAATCAACAAACTTCATGCGTTGCATTCCGCGAACTGATAGGGCTCGGCCCCGCACGAGTCCAACAACAGCTCGAACTCGCGGAGAGTTTTCTGGCAGCTCTTCCAGTTGCTGGAGTCCACAGAGCACTCAGCCCACATGCTCCCTACACGGTCCATCCCGATCTGCTGGAACAAGCCGTGGCTCTCGCCATCAAGCACCAGGCTCCACTGGCGATGCATCTGGCAGAAACAACCGACGAACTCGAATTACTGGAATCCGGGACAGGACGATTTCAAACCTTTCTTTCAACAATGGGCTTGTTTGATCCAATGCAGTTTCCCGGAGGCCGCTGCATTCTCGACCTGCTGAAGGTACTAAGTGCTGCGCCCAAAGTACTGGCTGTGCATGGCAATTACTTCACCAATGACGACCTCAGCTTTCTTTCTCGCCATCCCAATATCACTACCGTCTATTGCCCTCGCACACATCACTTCTTTGGCCATACATCTCATCCATTTCGCAAACTGCTCAGTGCCGGATGCAGAGTTGTGCTCGGCACCGACAGCCGCGCCTCGAATCCGGACTTGAGTATCTGGCGGGAACTTCAACATGTCGCAAGACTCGCCCCGGAATTGTCGCCGGGGCAACTGCTGGCCATGATTACGACTCATGCAGCGGA
>CAMAXD010000219.1 GCA_945861975.1 Candidatus Kuenenia stuttgartensis
CTGATCGAGCTTCTGGTCGTAATCGCCATTATTGCGATTCTGATTTCATTGTTATTGCCGGCAGTACAGCAGGCTCGCGAGTCCGCTCGTCGGACGCAATGTCGCAACCATCTGAAGCAGATCGGACTTGCGCTGCACAATTATCACGATGCGCACAGCGTGTTTCCGCCGGCGTATTTGGGCAGTCCTGTTGCCAGCGGAACGGCGTTTGGCGTCAGTTTCCCCGATGACAATCGCAATGGTCCGTCCGGATTGGGCTGGGGTGTGATGATTCTGCCCTATCTTGAGCAGTCTTCGCTCTATCAGCAGTTTGATCCAACGGTTCCGTTATGGGCTCCACAACAAGCCGTTGCGATGCGATCGAAGGTCACCGCGTTTCTCTGTCCAAGTGCTGTTGGAGGCAGTGACGGTTTTGCGCTGCGGCGATATACGTCCGGCGACAACGAGACGCCCGGGAATCCTCAGCCTTATTCTCCGGCTCTTACGCTGGCACATTCGCATTATGTGACCATGGCGGGAACTCAGGGACCATGGGCGCGACCGACAGTGTGGTCGACTGATTTTTCCGTTCCGGAACCTATTCCAGGGGCTGGTTCAGCCACTATTGACGGGCCATTTTTCAGGAACAGCCGAATTCGAATGGCGGACATCACGGATGGATCGTCCAACACTGTTTTTATTGGCGAACACACATCACGGCTCAGCGACAAGACGTGGGTTGGTGTGGTACCGTTTTCTGTGACCTGCAAAAAACAGAATGGAGTTGTGACGAATGACTGCGACAGCGGCGGAGCGTTGGTGCAGGGGCACAGCGGTCCGGACCTGCACGATCATCCTCAAGTGATAATTCATCAGCCCAATCATCCTGCTCAGCATCCGGATCAGTTAGAGTCGGACCATGCTGGTGGCTGTCATTGTCTGTTGGGTGATGGCTCAGTGCGGTTCTTTTCGCAATACATGGACGGTTTCATCTGGGCCGGGTTATGTACTCGGGCCGGTGGTGAAGTCACGGGAGAATTCTGATGTCTGTGACTCGCCTGCTTACTTCTTACAGTGCAATGCTGCAAACGTTATCCGCGTTGTTGATTCTGATTGCGGCCCCTGGTTGTAGCTCCGCGCCGCCGCTGGGGTCCGAGGAAGTCAGCAGCACGGCTGATGCTCTCTACACCGCTGTGACATCTCGACGCCTGGAACTGGTCGATGCGGTGGAGGAGAACCTGAAAAGACTGCAGGCGGAACAGCAGGTTTCACCAGCCGCTATGACAGCGCTGCAGGCTATTATTGTTCAGGCCCGAGCTGGCGAGTGGCAGGCCGCCGCAGAGGAGCTCGATCAGCTCATTCGAAACCAACCTGCTTAAATGAGCGATGCTGAAGTACGGCGACGAATTTCACCTGGTATCTGGTTCGAATACTATCCGGGAAGGGTGTGACGTTTTTCTGTAGGGTGTGACAAGTGAGCCTTAGCGAACGCAGGCACACCGGTGGAATACCTGCTCGATTCAAACGGGCAGTTATTTCGGGACTGTTCCTTCGTTCCCGGCAGACTATTCCGTCAGTTGCTTCACATGAGCGAAGCGTGCTCGAAAGGCGGCAGATTCTTCAGCGGTGGTGGCCCACAGAAACAGCTTCCCGCCTTCATCCACTCGCACATCAAAACCCAGTTGAAGTTTATCTCCGATGGAAGTCAACAATCGCGAGGGAGCGATTTTTTTCTCGCTGCGTGAATAGGTCAACTCATCCAGATTCTTTCCTGCAGAGGCCAGTTCGAAGCTGGAATTAAAGACGGGGATCTTTAGTCGTTCAGCGACGACGGCCAGCAGGGTCGAGACTTCTGCGTCTTCTACATCAACGGGAATTGATTTCAGATAAGCAGGCAGGATCTTTGCCACGGTCTCCTGAGTTTTCCAACCGGTCGGCCAGAGATTGTTGGTTTCTCCGCCGGCATCAATCTGGAGTTTGAAACGATTCACGGCGATCCGTTGAGGACGAAAGCCCAGACCATATTGCGCAAGGACAATCGCGATGCCGCTGCCTTTGCTGCAACCGTTCAGGTCCAGTTCTTCCGGAGCGGATTCCGGGCGACGCCCAAGGGCACGTTCGCGAGCGGCGTCAGCGAATGTCAGTTTCACTCCTTCCGGCAGACCCAGTGACTCCACCGCCACGAGGGGTGATTCCAGATGAATAACTTCGGTGACCGGTTCGCTCAGAAGTTTCATGACTTCCAGCAGTTGTTTTTCAGTCATGCCCCATGTGGGATTTCTTTGGGGTGGTCCGCCGCTTCCGTAATCCCGAAGTTCATCAAGTACGATGCGGAGCTTATTCGAGTCCGCCAGCGTAAACTTCTGGCGACCGATGCGAATAGAACCGTCTGACGACATGCCGCAGACGATATGCACGGAGACACGGTCCCCCTGAACAACGTCTTCGATGCGGATTTCATCACCAGGTTTGGGCTGTCGAAACTTTGGCGTGTATCCCAATTCCTGAAGCAGTCGCCCCCACTCCTGAGCCTTAACGCGGTAATTCGGCGCTGACTGGATCAGGATATCCAGTTCCACCGTGCGAATGACGGGCCGCTCCGGTTCGGTGCTGTTGTTCTCTGGTGATCGTTTTGGTGCGGAATCGGATTGTCCGTAGGCCACATGCGAGAAGCACAGCGCCAGAGTAAGGATCCACCAGCCGGAGAGATGCTGTTTGCTGCACATGGAAGCTCACTCGTCTATCAGGAGATTTATGAATGGGAGTCTACTTTTCGTTTACCGCCGAGTTGCGGGCGACGCAGTTCACCCAAGCCGCAGACCTCGTCCGCGGCTTGGCGCTAAACGCAAGACCGTTCAAAAAGCAGCAGGCACACTTCGTGTGCCGTCCGCTGATTCGCAAAAACCTGGCTTTATCCGGATCGCGACACCGGGGATGCGCGGACGACTGTGCTTCGTTTAAGGGTGTCTGCAATAAACGAAAGGAAGTCAGTTCGTGCTGAGATCGCTGTCAGAATTCAGCAACAATGGCGTATCGTTTGGATCTTCAGTGTCGTCTTCGACAGGCTTTTCAGACTTGATTCGGTGAGACAGAACCTGGTCACGGTAATCTCGCAAAGGACCAATCAGAGCCGCGTTGATGTAGCGTCGACGACACAGGAAATCTGCCTGACTCACTTTTGCAGCATTGGCCTGTTGCTCCATCTGATCCAGCGCCAGGTTTGTGACTCTGATCGACTGATCCACATCATGCTGGACTCGAACCGCCGACTTTGGTTCCCAATTCGTTCGTGCTTCCCAGCGTTCGATCAGCTTTTGCACGAGTGAGTTCAGCATGTCATATCGGTCGGCATCAGCCTTAACGAGTTCTGGCTGATGCACCAGTTGTTCAATGGCTGCAATCACTGGACGGACGGACGCGTCAGTTGACGTGGTGAAGAAGACGGTATGTAGCCGGTGTTGAAACTCACTGGCGGGATCGGGGTGATTGGTCAGTTCGTGTAACCGCACGATTTCGTAGTGTGCAAAGTGGCTCAGCAGCGGTTCTGGGTTGGTCGTAAATCGCTCCAGTTCCGCGATTTTCTCGTTTGCTGGCAATTGCTGAGTTGCCGCAGTGAGAGCATCTCCCAACGCCACAAGGTAATCACGACCGAAGACGTCTAAAGGGTGAGAAGTCTTGACGATATGTCCTGCCTGAATAATCTCCTGAGGAGGACGGGGGCTTCGCTGCATTTCCATTCGCAATGACTTGCGATACGTCCAGGGCTGATCGGGCATACCGGCCAGAATCTCCTGCTGTTGACTCAAGGCATTCAGACGTCGTTGAACCTCGGTATGGTCATCACCTTCCGGGATTATGGCGAGAAGCTGCATCTGATGCGGCCCAAAGGCCACTCGGATTTCTTCGCTGCGCGAGCCTGCTTTTGCCGTATTGAACGGCAATTGCATCGCAAATCCACCGTGGCTGATGGAGATTGCTCTGGGAGGAAGTTCGCGGTTGAAAATCCCAATGGGATCTCGCGCATCCACGAGAGGAAGAACAGCAACCTGAGACCAGTCCCATCCGGTCGTGGCGATTTCCTGCTGGACATGTTCTCGCTGCAAGCGAGAGAGAATTTCCGGATTAACCAGTCCACTGCTGCTGTCCGTGGCAAGCAGCAGGATTTCTCCGGGCACTGTTTGAATAACACCCACATGAGAAAACACCTGAAGCATAGTTGCCATTGTTTGCTTAACAGGCTCCGGCCCAAGTTCATGCTGACGAAAGCGCTGGCAGAAGACGCTCTCTGAGTTCATGCGCAAACGGGCCGCTGCATAGAACTCGACAGTGAACTGAGCGATACCGGATAATCTTTGAGCAGTATCAGCCGACGCGATAACAACGTCGAATGATTTCAGACTGCGATCTTTGAGAGCGACGATCTGCGGAATATGCAGTATTCGAACTCGTTCATCTTTGTCGACCGGAATATCCTGACTACCCCATGTGAACTCATGCGCCAGATCTGTCAGGCTGACATCGGAACGAATGGCCACGATTTCCTGAACCGGGAAGTGGCTGCAGGATCGCAGGCAGGCTCCGGTATCATCGCCCAGGACAAGTACTCGAGACGGCTTGGGATGACTAACCAATGCCATGATCGCCGGTAAGATTTCTTCTGCGGGCTGAGGCGATAGATTTGTGTTTGTGCTGACTTTCCCCAAAGAAACACCGTTTCTGAGGAACTCCACCACATTCCCGGCTCGTTTCCAGACAGAAAATTCTCCGGTAGGGCCGGTCGCCGTTTTCATCAGTCGATTGGCATCTGACTGGGCGATCAGGTCCTGATCAACGCCTCGTTCGATGGCTGCCTGAGTTCGAGGTGAGAAGATTAATGACGACGTCCGGACTGTGTCAAAACTGCCGAGAAGCGTTAACAGGGGAATCCACAGCATCAACGTTGAGGCACGCATTTCGAAGGTGCGTTGTTTGATCTGAAGATGCCAGACTGTGTCTGAATTCGCGGATCGGATCTGAAAGAACTGCCCCAAAGCGTGCAGAAGTAAACCAAGAGTCAGCGCGAGCATGGGTGACAGACCACGTCCGATTGAGACGATTCCAAATGCCATTCCCAATGTTATTGCCTGGATTTCAATTCGTCCTCCCGAAGGGCGAATTTCCTGACGCGAACCAAGAACTGCTGGCATTAGCAGGGCCGTGGCCAGGAAAGCACATTCGGTGGCCTGAAACAAAATGGTCAGCACGGGAGAGCTGTTCGCGCTGCTGATGTGCAGATTCACTTCGGCGAGTAGTCCAAACAACAGCGGGAGCAAAGCCAGCATACACAGCGCGAGGGCATTCATTCCTTTGACACGCAGAAGTCGCTCCGCAGCCGCTGACGAAAGAGTCAGAGTTGCCACGGAGGTGATTCCGGCGGCGATGACGAGAACAGGCACCGTGATCGTCACGCGGTGATTCATGATCTGAGCAACAGCGACACTCAGAATCCCAACGGCCGTAAAGTGCAGAGGCACGAGCCAGTCCGGAGAGTTCTCCGTTGTTCGTGACGTTTTAGGAGTGTTGGCCGTATTTGCGGTCGACAGCTTAAGCACAGTATAGAATGCGAATGCACCGAGCACGGCGCATGTGGGAATCAGAGCCAATGGCCAGGCAAACAGGCACAACAGAGTGGTCAGCGAAAAACCAAGTCCTCCGGTCAGAAAGGAACGGATCCAGGTTCCGCCAGCCACAGGAGTAATCGACTGGAAGAAGATACCGGCCAGGGCTGTCATTGTGGCCACGATGACAGATGGAAACAGCAGGGCCAACATTGCCTGAATAGAACTGTCTGTGCCGACTGTTTCACATCCGGCCAGCAAAGTCGAACTCAGCAGTTCCGGAAGCAGCCAGCTCAGAGGTAACAAAGCCAGCGTGAGCGCAAGGGCAGCCACATTAATACGGTTTCGCCGCACAAGATGCACCGGAAGGGAATCCCCCAGCCAGCGGGCCGCAGTGACACCAACCGTAAAACCAACCATTAATGCGATGATTGAAATCGGAGAAGTCCCGCACAGGCTCAGCCACCCGATGGCCAGTTGAGCGACGATGGTTCCCGCAGCCATTGCGGCAAACGCACGATTCAGGACGATTTCACAGTTATTTCGTAGAAACGCGAACATCGCTTCCTTGCCTGAGATGTATTTGAGACGTCATGCATGAAAAGTATAACGCACGCTTTCTACCGGACAATCAGCATTTGCCTCAAGACTGAAGCCTAAACCCATGCATACGTCGCTGGAATGTTCACTCACGGGGGAGATTCATGATCACTTGACGCTGCAGGGGCTGAGTCGAGCAGGGAAGCCGCTTTTAGCTCGATACGACCTCGGCCATCTCAAGGGTCGACTGACTCCAGCCGTAATCAGGGCACGTTCCGAACGCTCAATGTGGCGATTCCATGATGTGTTGCCGGTTGATGCTCCGGATCAGGCGATTTCTTTGGGAGAAGGCCTGACACCATTACTGACGTGTTGTCGCCGAGGTGTCTTTCGGGAATTCGAGAATCTTCTGGTAAAAGACGAGAGCTTCAATCCCACTCAAAGTTTTAAAGCCCGCGGAATGTCGGCCGCGATTACTCGCGCCGCTGCATTGGGGGTGAAAACGGTGGCTCTTCCTTCAGCGGGGAATGCGGCCGGAGCTGCGGCGGCCTATGCGGCTCGCGCAGGAATGAAGTGTGTCATCTTTGTTCCTGAAGATACTCCGCCCGCGAATATTCTGGAATCAGCCTGCGGTGGCGCACAGGTTTGCCTGGTCAATGGATTGATCAGTGATTGTGGTCGTTTGTGTCGAGCCGCTTGTGATCGATTCGGATGGTTTGATCTCTCCACTTTGAAGGAGCCATTTCGCATTGAAGGCAAGAAGACGATGGGTTACGAGCTGGCGTTCGATCTTGCGGACCTTCGCAAAACATCAGAACTTCAGTTGCCGGATGTGATTCTGTATCCCACCGGTGGCGGTACAGGATTGATCGGGATGTGGAAGGCCTTTGACGAAATGGAAGCGCTGGGCTGGATTGGTACAAAGCGACCTCGCATGGTCGTGGTTCAGGCGGAAGGTTGTGCTCCGATCGTGAAAGCATTTCGTGATGGAGCAACATCCGCGTCGATGTTCCCGAATGCTTATACCATCGCTTCGGGATTGCGCGTGCCTGCGGCGGTCGGTGACTTCATCATGCTGGATATACTCCGCCGCAGTCATGGGACTGCCTTGACAGTGACCGATGCTGAACTGATGCAGGGCGTAGAAGAGCTGGCTCGGGTACAGGGACTGCACTGTGCTCCGGAAGGTGGAGCCATCTGGATTGCGGCGAAGCAGTTAAAGGATTCGGGTTGGATTGCGCCACACGAAACGGTCGTACTGTTCAACACCGGGGCCGCTGTAAAATACAACCATCTGCTGAAGTGCGAAAACGCCGTGCGACTTGATCACACGAACCCGCAATGCATAGACCAGCTGACTGATCTCTGAAAGTGCATGGGCCTCAACGGCAGTTGCGGATTTTGTGGCTGAGATGATCGCGCTGAGATCTGCTGCTCATCAGGCGGTGACTATTCAGTGAATTGCCGCAGCGTTGGCACTGGAGACATTCGTCGGCTGTGGTGAGGAGTCTGCGGCGGGCGGAGCCGGAAGAACCGGAGGCATGTCAGCGGGGAAGGTCTCCGGAACTGTGACGGGTGGAACATTCTCAGGGATGTTCATAGGGGCCACCGGTGCCGTTGATAGAGACGGTGACGCTGACAGTGGAGGTGACGCTGACAGTGGAGGTGACACTGAAGATCCGGATGATGTGGGGCATGGGGAAGCAGCCAGACAGGCGTCATCTTTGAAGAGTTTTCTCCAGCTGTCACGCCACGACTTTTCTGGTTTCGCTGTCGTCACCACGAGCGAGGTTGAAGCATAGTTGTACCAGGCTGCGAGATCAGTGGCGATTTCGTGGATCAGGGCTTGCGGGCTATTATGCCCTGGTGCAGGCTGACACGCGGGTTCGCGGCAGAACAGTGCTGTCTTCAAGCTGAATTTTTTTCCTTCGCACTCATATTCTTCCCCCGACCATGTCGCCGTTGTTGCGAAGACAGGATCCTGAGACTGTCCATCAAGGACTTGAACCTCCAGCGTAGCGCGAAGTGGATAGTACGGGCGATACTCAATCACGCGGACAACCAGAATCTGGTCAACGATCGGCAGTGATTCCGAATGATACATTGGATTGGGTGGCAATTGCGGTGGGAGGCCATCCTGCGGAGATGTGAACGCAACAGAAATAATGCCTTCAGAAGATTGCTGCGGAAACTGAGGTACATCAGATAGCGGTTGAAGCGAAACCAGCGGTTCCACGGCCAAAGCTGCGGAGGACAGTTGCAGTTCACGCATCAACACGGTTCCCAGATTCGATGCAAAGTGGGTATGGACCGGGTCGATGCCGCTCTGCATATTCAATCCCAGTTTGAGACCTGGAACGGTTACAGGAGGCGGCACATAATTGCGATCAAATTCTGCATGAGCGAGAGGGTTCGTGGTGAATCTTGCGGACACCGCGGGGCCACGCAATTCATTCGCCGACGGTCCGGCATGACACCCAGCCAGCAACGCGAGACTTGCCACAAGACTTCTTCGGAAGAATCCTGTTGCCTGGTGGCTTGAATAGCGGGAGTTGGAAATCACAAAGATTGTCCGACTGCGGACTGTGGAAGTGGTCGTAGTGGATTCGTACCACGCGATGGTTTAGCGGCAGGATTTGACTTGTTGGCGGAGCCTGTCTGAGAAACGACTTCCCCAACAATCTCTGACAGCGAATCCAGTTCTTCAAGGTAGCGCTGGTCGGCCATTTCAGCTCGCCGACGAAGTCGTTCGTTGTCCAGGAGCAACTGCCTTTGTTGTTCCGCCATTTGCTCCATGGTCGTTTTTGTCTTCAACGTGTCAAATTGAAGTTCACTCAATTTTTTATTCATCTCGTGAACTTGCTTCTCGCACTCCGCCATTTTCTCGGGAGGCGAGATTGCGTCGGAAATGTATCCGTAGTTGGGAACCATTCCGGGAGGAGAGACTGCCGGTGCTGACCCTGAATGGGCCTGAGCCTGAAACGCTGAAGCGGGAGCTGCTGTCAGCTCTGGCCCACTGACAGCCTTCGAGCCGGGGAGACCAGCTTCAACTGTCGCTGGTGGCAACCCGGGCGACAGGGGCGTCGTCAATTGAAATTGCTCGGGGACAGATGCGGTCGCACCGGGCAACGCCTCAGCAGTCTGCCCTTGTGCCAGAGTAGTCGCAGCAATGTCTGCAACCGGCGGCATGGCCTGAACCACTTGTTGTGATGTCTGTTGCTGAACTGGCTGCTGTAGGGTGGCAGGAGCTTGCTGGGGCATAGCCGAGAGAACCTGAGGCTGCTGCAAATATGGCTGCTCTGCAACTGGCTGTTGCTGCATCACTGGCTGTTGCTGCATTACTGGCTGTTGCTGCATTACCGGCTGTTGCTGAGTTCCATTGTTGACCGGAGCGACGTTCGCCACTGCTTGAGACGCTGGAAGCGGAGCGACGGGTAAAACGGTCAATTCATTGGTGCGAGGTGGCACTGAGGGAGCCGCACAATCTGCTTTCGCCATCTCGGGATTGGCTGCTATCTGGGCCGGGAGAACGGGCTGTGCAAGCTTCGACTTACCAAGCAGATTCTTCGAAAACGCGCAGCCAGTGGAGAGACAGAGGCACAGTGCGATGATCAAGTGAAGCGATTGTAATGTTTTGATTGGGATCGAAGATTGCGGCATGACTGTCTTCCGTTGCGAATTAAGAACGGAGTCAGCCGCGACACGGGCGATCGGATCACCGTGTCCTGCAGTCATTGCAACTGCTGACAATCGTTCGTTCATCACCAGAGACTCCCG
>CAMAXD010000220.1 GCA_945861975.1 Candidatus Kuenenia stuttgartensis
CCGCTTGGACCGTTCAAGCTTCAGGATGACATGCGACTCGCCAAACGCCTTGGCTGTCCGCTGATCATTACTGCTGGCACTGGTCAGAAAGGTCTGGCGGGAGTGGAGCTGAAAAAAGCTGTGGCAACTTTTGTCGAGAACATGAAGCCGCATCTGGCCGTTGCAGAAGAAAACGGGGTCACGGTCGCGATCGAGAATCATGCAAACGATCTCTTCGAAACGGCTGACGGAATTCGTTATCTGAACGAACTACGACCTTCGACAAATCTCGGCATTGCTCTCGCGCCCTATCATCTGCCGCAGGACGCCGAACAACTAGCGGCGCTCATTCGAGAACTCGGCAGCAGCCTGCAGATGTTTTATGCCTGGCAGCACGGCGATGGTTGTATGACCAAGCTGCCGAAGGAACAGGAGCTGCTTCAGATGCCGGGCCGGGGTCCGCTGGATTTTGGTCCGCTGGTGAAAGCACTCGTAGACATCAAGTATCAGGGATGGACAGAAATCTTCATGCATCCGGTCCCCAGAGGCATCCCTATTCTGGAGACGGCTCAGGAAGTCACGGCCGAAATCAATAAGTCACGTGAATATCTGGCCGAACGAGTGAAGAGCGTTGCGAATTGATGTTTCGCAAATATCACGGCGAGGCGTCTCTGGGATGCTGTTTCAGAACGCATGGCAAACACCAGGACTGGCTCCCGCAGAGATCACGAAATGATGGAGGAAAGCGCCGCGAGGGGTACCTGCCTCGGCTTTGTTAGTGCCTCTGAGTCCGTAGTGCCGACTTGAGTCGGCATTGTTGATCAAATCTCCTAACGAGTGCAGGCTGAAGTCAGCGCTACAGGCCGAACCGCTCACAAAACGTAATAGAAGGATCCAGCAATGTCATCCAGCAACAAAGTGCTCATCATCGTTGGCGACGCCACGGAAACACTCGACACGATGTATCCTTATTATCGTCTGATCGAAGCTGGTTTTGTTCCAGTGGTGGCTGCTCCTGAGAAGCGTCGGTATCAGATGGTTTTGCATGAAGTGAAGCCGGGCTGGACGATCACTAAGGAGTGGGAAGGCTACTCTATCGAAGCCGACATTGCGTTCCGCGATATCAAAGAGGAAGAGTATGCCGGCATCATGTTTTCGGGAGGACGCGCTCCTGAGTATCTTCGTTATGACCAGGACCTGGTTCGTGCAACAAAGCACTTCTTTGCGACGAATAAGCCGATCGCCAGCGTTTGTCACGGCGTTGAGATTCCCGCTTATGCCGACTGTGTCCGCGGTCGGCGGATGGCGACTGTCCTGAAGTGTCGCTTTGATTTGGAAGTTTGCGGCGGTATCTTTGTGAATGAGCCCTGCGTGATCGACGGAAATCTCATCAGCGGCCGAACATTCCACGACAACGGTCACTATGTCGGGCCGTGGATTAAGTTGCTTGAGGCGGCTCGTTGAGTTGGCGAGCCGGGCGCGGCGTCTACCACGCACTTGGCCCCAACAACTCACCTGGCTCCAACAGGTTTATCAGGCTGTTGATTTCATCGTTTACGGCCCAGCCGCAGGATGGAGCACTCAATCAACTGCAAGTAAACCCGGTGGGGCAATTTTCCAAGAGCGCTGGACTGCGAAGCGGCGGTTATAAGCCGAGACGCTTCAAAATTTTTATTCCACGCTGTCGCCGGCGGCGTCGAGCAGTTCTCCGGCGGAACGCAATTCCTGAGCGATGCGTTCACTGAGAGTCATCGAGGCGGCATTTGATTCGCCCGGCATGACCGGCCAGGTGTAGGTCTCGACTTCCAGATGCGGAGAGTAATCCAGCCTCGCGACTTTTCGCAATGCAGCAGCCAGATCCGGGCGAGTCGTTTTCAGCGGCCCCAGAGTTTCCGCAAAAATTGGCACATGGAAGTGAACTCGCCAGCTTTCGGCGTTGAGGAAATCATCGGATGGTGAGCAACGAATATCCTCTTCCAACAGATCGACTCGCGACTTCACACTGCCGTCTTTGAATTTTGCGTACGTCTGATGAAGATATCGCGGTTCAACAAATCGACACAACGCTTCACGGCCTTCTGCGTTATTGGCGGGATCGATTAGCTCTGCCGCATTCGTAATGTGTACTTTGTTAATCCGAATTCCGTGACGAACAAATTCATCGATAGACTGCTGCACGTCTTCGAACTCAACCGCCTGATGACACACATCGAAACACAGTCCGATGTATTCGCGGACAACGTCTTCGCAGTTCAGCGCATCCGCCTGAGCATAGAGACGTTTGAACGCGGGCAGAGTCCACTCACGAGTCCCTGACATTTCGCACATCGGTTCCGGTTCCAGCCCCAGACGAATTTTGCGACCAGTGGTGTCGAAAATCTCCTTCAGATGCCTGGCAACTCGAATCAGATGGCTGAAACACGACGCATGAAAATCAGGACCATGCGGATTCATACGACCTCCCAGCGGAACGGTCGACAAACTTCCCTCGGCTCCCGCTGGCAAAAGCTGGCTCAGCAGATTCGCACACTCTTCGGTGTATGTCACTCGTGCGAGACTGGTCCAATCGGGAAGGTAGACCTGTTCCTTCACCCGTTCACTGTGAAAGTCACCGTAAGGAAACGTATTCAGGGTATAACAACACAGGTCATGTTGCCAAAGCGCCTGAGCCAACTGCTCCAACTGATCGGGTTGTTCTTTGAGTTCTCGCACAACGCTGGCGGCGAGCCACAGTCCTGCCGCCATCGGAAAATCCAGATGACGCTGGGCTTCGGCTGACTGTTCGGTAATACCACTGATCACTTCCGCCACGTTGCGGCCGGGATGAACGTTGGTGCAATAGCTCAGGGGAAGTGAAGAAAGAGTCATTCGGGCGATTAACCTTTCAAACAAAAGTGGGAGAACATTCAATATGTGGAAATCGACCAGGACACTGTCGAAGTTGGTTGCTGAAAAATTCAGGCCGTGCGTCCAAATTCCTGATCCAGCCTCGCGCGAATTTCATCCCGCACACGGCGGAACTCTGACATCAATTCTTCTTCGGAACCAGTGGCGTGGAACGGATCGTCAAACGGCCAGTGCCAACGTTCCACGGCAGCCGGAAACGTGGGACAGTTTTCGTCGGCCGTTGAGCAGACGCCGATCACCACGTCCGGCGGGTTACCTTTGGGCGGAAGGAATTCATAAATTGATTTGCTCAGCTGCGGTGAGATATCAATACCCAGTTCTGCCATCACCATAACAGCTCGCGGATGTACGTATCCGGCTGGTTTCGCACCTGCGGAAAGTGCTTCGCAGCGATCACCATGATCAGTCCGCAGCAAACCTTCAGCCATCTGACTGCGGCAGGAATTGCCAGTACACAGAAACAGGATTCGTTTTCGTTGTGACATGGAAGCTTCTCCGGAGGACCTTCAACAGATGCCGACCTGACGGTGGTTACGGCTTGCGGAGTCCACAGAATAGTTAACTCCGACCGAAACGCCACCTTAGTGATTCATGAAGTCTGCGACATGGGATGCGAGACATCCAGCCTCGACCCGTGCCGACAAATCGGTCCGTACAAAGAGGCCGGTCCTGTGGGATGAAACAGTTGTGCGTCAGTTGCTGAAATTTCCTTCCACACGCGTCATGAGACCGGTGCGTGCGACTAGAGTCGGAGTTCGAGTTCGTTCGATCCGAGTTGTAGAGAACTCAGTCAGCCCGGAACACCGCGGCTCTTTGCTGGATTGCTCGCAGGAAAAGGATGTCCATGCGAACTTCATTTGTCATTTTGTCACTGACAGTCATGACTCTTCTGTCAGGCTGTCAGTGCTGTGGGTGGACCGAAAACTACGCCGATGCAATTGACGATATCGCGGACCACCGGGATTTTAAACGCGGCCTGGATGACTGCTACTGCGAAAAACTGGATGTCAGTCGATGGTGTATGAACCGTCGCTGCCCTCCTTCCAACTGTCAGCAGTGTCGCTGAACAAACCGCGAGCCCAAAGCACGACTCACTTCGGCAGGATTCACCGAACGCATTCTGGTTATTCCCCCGAACATCAGCGATCTGCCGTCTCATTGACTTTGACGACCGCGTCGAGTCTGCGGATCTCCAGAATGGACTCATCGCCTGCTCCCGTGATTCCGATTATTCAGTCCGGGGGATTTGTGCGGCGTTTGACTTCCGGGGGGACTCAAACAGCATCGCACGCCAGGAGCTCTTGCAGAGTTGTACGCTGTATCATTGCGCGGTTACCAGAGGGTCGCCGTGTCCTGAGTTTGCAGCGGATGATCTGCGCGAGCCCGAGTTTTCAGGGGGCGTCATGCGAAGAAAAACAGTGCGGAAAGAGGTCGGCAGTACGCTGCTGAATCACACTGTGCCATGTCGCATCTCAGTAAGTCGACAGCGAGGGCTTCGCGGAATTCCGCGTCTCCGTTGTCTTCAACTCATGCTGGTGATGCTGACGACTCTACTGAGTCAGCCTTCGTACGGAGATCAGCTCGAAGAACTGGCGACTAAAGCCGGGATTCGCATCGTCACGAAAGGCGAATCATCGTCTGATCTGCAGAAGAAAACAGTCGCCTCAATTCCGCTCCACGCCATGGCGCCCGCCAGTCGGCAGCGGGCGAAGACGATCATGGACGACTGTTCTCAGTATCGTCGCCTGCCTTCGCTGCAATACTCCATTGATGAGCCAATGTATCGTTATCTGCTGCAGCATCCTGATGTGGCAGTCAGTACATGGCGGGTGATGGGAATCTCACGCTTCGAAATGTGGCAGACGGGGCCCATGGAATACGAAGCGAAAGCCGTCGATGGTTCAGAAGGTATTGCCGATATCCTCTACCGGGATGCGAACCAGATGGTGTTTGTTTGTCAAGGGACGTATCACAACGTTCTGCTTCCAAAGCCGCTGGAAGCATCAGCCCTGATCTGGTTTCGAGCGACCTACACACCGGCAGCGGATGGAACTCATACGGTGAGTCAGAAGGCGGATGTGTTTGTAAAGTTCCCGTCATCGGCCTTTTCGGCAGTGGCCAAAATGCTGACGCCCGTGACGAATGGAATGATGGATCGCAATCTATTCGAAGTGTCGCTATACAGCAGCATGATGTCTCGAGCTGTTCGTGACGAGCCGGAATGGGTCGTTCAGGTCGCCGATCAGATGGAAGGTGTTCTGCCGCAAAGACGTGGCGAACTGATCGAAGTGGCCCAACAACCTCGCAAGGTCAACAAGGGGCAGAACGCTTCTGCCGAGAAGGTGACGTCTGTTGATCGCAGCGTCATCATGTCGCCGCAGCTTTTGTTCTTTGACCCGCCGAAAGATGGGCCTGTCAGGGACAGTTCCAGCCCCCTGAGGGAAGTGAGTCTGCCCGCCGGAAAACCTGTGCCGTTGAGAACCGCTGAGCTTTCTAAAGACGTAACGTCGGCGAAAGAACTACCGAAGGTTTCAGAGAAGTAGTACGTTAACGCAGTCCGATGATGAGTCAGTACTGCAACCCGCGAGCCCCCGGCTGGATCGACCGCAACCGATCCAGCCGGGTGCGGCTCATTCCGGAGTCAGCGATTTTTCCGGTGTTTCGTGCGTTCTTACAGGCAGACTAACGATCCGGCGAACAGCGTGATTTCTAGGATTTGTTCCGATTGGTGGACTGATCGGAGAATGGTGAATCCGGGACACGTGCGGTAGTCGAGGATTCTCTTTGCGACAGCCTGGGTGTTCCGAGTATGCTGAGATAACTTTTCCAGCACTCCGCTCGGCCGTGTCGTCGTATCGAGGCCCCCACTATGTCTTTTTTTTCTCGTCAACTCCTTCTTCGCGTCGTCGCAGCCCTGATGGTTGCCTGCGCGACAGGATTTACAGCCGAGCCAGCCGTCGCCGATAAGATCGACAAGCTGGACGGTGCCGGGGTCATCGAGTTCTTCGGGACGATACACCTCCAGGAAGGAAATCACCCGATCATCGATCTCGGCGATGCTCACGGCCTGCATGAAGCAAATGAAGTGGCCATCTTTCGTGCGGAAGACATGCACTTTCGGCCGCTCGGTTCGTGCCGGATTGAAGAGAGCTTTGCCACCCATTCCGTTCCCGACGTGCCCGCGGGAATGAAACTGAAGGACGGTGACAGAGTTGTTTACGTGAAAACCCTGAGCGAAATGGGAACTGGTGGTGCGTTTCGGGAATCGTTTCTGCGGCAGCAATTAATCAAGACGGCCGAGCGAAACTCCTATTCGACGTTTCGTCAGCAGGATGAAGCTGACAGTCTGCAGCTTTATGTGTCTCGCCAGCCCCGCTGGGTGCAAGATCGCAAACATTTCGCGGGACGCATGCGTTCTCCGTCAGTCACCGTGCAGGCGGCAGACGACATGAGACCGGTACTGAGTCAGGTACAGCTCTTACAGCATTATCAGTCCAGGGGAATTTTGATCGACAGGAACATTGGACCCAACTGGCTCACTGTGATGAATGCTCTGAAGCCAGCCCCGGAAGTTGTGTTTGGCGAGCCAAGATTGGTTAAAGCAGATACTCACGGCGAATCCTCAAAGCCATCGGCTGCAACGCAGCCTCCGGAGCCAATCGATGTGATTGAACGTCGAGCAGAGCGCATGCGACGAGAGGCCGAAAATATTCTGTTTACGCGCTCCGCTGAAGAACGAAATCTGGCTGTGATCGTCCTCGCGGCTGTTTATGTTGAAAAGCCCGGCAACGAACGCCAGTGGATTATTGACCAGGTGCGAGAAAGCCAGTTTCCTTCTCTGGCTGTGAATGACCAGTTCATTGAGGATCTCTTGAAGATTCTGAAACGCGTTCGCACCAACGAGCAGAGCTGATCATCATTTCTAAGCCTGACGAATACAAACAGGACCTTTGTGCTGTGATAGTACAAAGGTCCTGATGTTTCAGCAGCGGCATTATTCGGAGGCAGAACTACTTCTTCTCCGCGGGATTCTTTTCTCCCGAATTCTTCTGTGTCGGAACCAGTCGAATATAGTCGACAGCCAGCATGTAAGCTTTTACGGCCTCCGGGTTTGCCCCAACAATCTCGAACGTGATGCGATGATTGCCGGCTGCCAATTCATTCATCCCGAACGACAACACTCCCGTCGTTATCACGTCCGGATTGTTGAACATATCGAGCCCCGGATCGAGCACCTTGTCGTCAATGGAGATCTTCGCAACGCCATAATCGCGTGCTCGAGTCAGTACGATTTCGATATCATATGTTCCCGCCTTCTCCACAGGCACTTCCAGGCTCAGTTTGTCGCCGGGCTTGGCTCCCGTCCACCACAAATGATCGTTGCCACTCCAGCGGTCCGCCTGGAATCCACCCATATTCTGACTGATCGCCGTGCCACCAGTCTTTTCAACGATCTTCATCGCTTCGCCCTCAATCGCCCTCGGAACCTTTCCGGTCTTTGCATCGATTGGTGAAGCTGGCCCGCTCAGCACCACCTGGCCGGGAGATGCAAGATAAGCGACAAGGTCACGCACTTCATCCTTCGTCAGTGTTTCCAATTGACGCTCAGGCATCATGGAAACATTCGAAAGCGTCCGTTCTTCAATCTCTGACTTCGGCACGACGACTTTATCGTTGATGGTCTGAATCGTCAGAGCACTATCGGTTTCCTGTTTCAGCAGTCCCTGAATCACCTGACCGTTCTGCAGGGCGACGACAGTCACCTGATAATCACGCCCCACCACCGCGCTGGGGTCCAGAACGTTTTCCAGGAGATAGTCCAGGTTCGCTCGGTTGGACCCGGTGATATCCGGACCGATCTGACCACCAGTGCCGAACAGCCGATGACAGTTCTGGCAAGTCTTCGAGTAGACTCGTCGGCCATTTTCGAGATTGGCTTTCGCGATCACTTTCGGTCCAAGATCCTTCTTCAACGCGGCCGCCTGAGCTTTACGATCGGCCGACGATTCTCGTATCTCACCCCAGTGCTTTTTCAACATTTCGTTCAGCGTGGAATCGTTAAACGTCACGATTTGACGCACATGAAACGCATGGAGATCGCGACTGGGAACGGTGCCCTCAGCAATCTTTGTCAGCAGTAGTTTCGTCCAGACCGGACGCGAGACCAGCGTACTGACTACGTCCATCTGCAGTTCGTTCGGAAACTTGCCATATCGTTCCAGCAGCAATGCCGGCGTCGAATCATTTCCCAGCGTCGCCAGGGCTCGCACGGCCGCAGCCTGCAAATCGGCATTCCCCAGAACTGCGTCCGTCTGCAGAACTACAACTGCCGCTTTATCCTGGCCCTTCACCAGGACGCTCAAAGCCTGTTGTCGCCGCGCGAGTTCCTGGTTGGCGTCTCCCAGCAATGAACGCATCGGCGGGAACACTCGCTGATCGCCAAACAACACCGCCAGTTGATTCGCCCGGTCGCGGATTTCCTGTTGATCACTCTTCAGCAACGCGTCATAAGTAGTCTTCCACGACTCCGGCATCGGGATGTCGACTCGCCCTTCAAATGAAGCCATCATCTGAGTCAGAATCTCGCGTTGAAGTTCAACGTCTGTGGTACTTCCCAGAGCGGCTACGACGGCCGGCAGAGTTTCATTCGTCGCGGAGGCTCGCCGCAGAATATACGAACGCAATAGCGGAATCTTTGTCTGCAGAGCCAACTCCATCGCTCGCTTCGAATTTTCAGCAACTAACGGTTCGGTGCCGTACCAAATCATCAGTGGCAGGTTGTGATCATTGACGTCTTCGGCTCGAGCCGCCAATGCCGTCACGATGCCCCAACGAGATTCGTTCGGCAGACGCTGCAAGGCTGAAGAAAGATAGAGACGTACAACAGCGGACGAGTCATCGGCCGCCATTTCTGTCAGACGCTTCAATACGGAATCGGACAGAACCTTGTCTTCCAGTTCCAATTGAATGGCCCAGGCCCGCATATATTCTTCTTTGTCTGATAACAGTATCAGAGTCAACTGCTCAGCCAGAGCACCGCAGGCATGCAGTGTCCACAGACAACGCAATCGCGATTCGACAGGAAGAGAAGAGTCGACAGACAACCTGGTGAGTGCCACCTTCACGTATTCCGACAGACCTCTTTCCATCAACATCTTTCGAGCCATTCGCACATGCCAATCGTTGCGATGGCCATGAGCAGCCACTAACTCCGCATCAGACCATTCTGAAGCATTCACACTGACAGACTTTGGAGTTCCGTGAGAAATTCGATAAATACGACCGCTGGTGCGATCCCAGATTTCAGGGTTTGTGCGGTGGCAGGCGTTCTTGTCGTACCAGTCGATCAGATAAACCGTTCCATCCGGACCGTAGCGCAGATTAATCCCACGAAAGTAATGATCGTTGGCCAGCATCAGGTCTTTGCCATGATGTCCGACAAAACCTGAGGTGCCTGCTTCGGGTTCGAGGATGTCGCAGTTGATGCGGTTCCCATGGACGTTGTGGAAGAAGATCTGATTGCGATACTCGTCGGGCCAGTTATCACCGAGATAAATCATCGCCCCGCAGTGAGCATGTCCGCCCCCGACATCGGCCGTAGCACCGGAGGCTTTTGGTTCATGGCCCCACCACGCAGAGTCCGCAAGATTGCCGACATAGTGCTGATGGTCGGCAATCGTTTTCATGTCGTCGTAAGTATAAGGATTGAAGTGCTGGCCGCCCTGTCGATGGTAGCGAGCGCCTTGAATCACGTGCCACAAGTGCGGAATCACACAGGCGGTGATAAATGCCTGGCCCCTGTCATTGAAGTCGACACCCCACGGATTGCTGGTGCCATTCATGAAGGCTTCAAAGATATCCTTCTGCGGATGATAGCGCCACACTGCGGCGTTGAGCGGAAGTCGTTGCTCATCGGACTCACCGGGCCTGCCGACTTTGGAATGTGTAAACACGCCGTGACATCCGTAAAGCCAACCGTCTGGCCCCCAAAT
>CAMAXD010000221.1 GCA_945861975.1 Candidatus Kuenenia stuttgartensis
CCTCGAGTTTCCGGGAACGCTCGAATTGTGGTCACGATGGTTTTTTCCTGCACGACTTCTTTTTCGTCAGCCGTGGTAAGTTTCATCGTGATGTAACGGGTCAGATTCATCTCCAGTGGAAGCCCGGTCGCTCGGTCGACAATGCAGCGGCCAAGGCTGTGTCCTCCGGAAATTCTCAATCTCCCCGCAGTGTTGAAGGCTGCGGCCTCACCAGAGGCGATGCGGCCAGTGATATCAATTTCGGCTGTTGTATCGTTGATGTCTGTCAGGCGATAAGTGGAAGTCAATTGAACCGGAACCGGTTGCATCAGACGACGTTCGCGAGTCCAGACGTCACCGGGAAGGACTCGAGTGGCCGCATCGGGATCGACGGTTGTGTTGTAGGGAAGGAGGCCGATGGAATCATCCACAAAGTTGGCCACGCCATCGTCGCCGAATCGATTGCTGATTTCGGAGAGCAGAGTTTCGCGTCGTTCGAGAGGAACTTCCGCCACACAACGTTCCAGAAATTCCTTGTAGCCCACCATTTCGCGAATGCTGTTATCGCGACCGAGCCAGAACGAGAAGCCGTTGTTAATCATTCCTGCGTAAGGCAGAGCATCCCACGGGACGGCACCGGCATGAGTTGACGAGTCATAAGCCAGTTGCTGTCCGGCCACATCGTGAGCATAGTTGACTCGGGAATAGCGGACTCCCAGGAGGATCGCATCGTCGCGGACCTCCTCAACGGTGATCACCAGTGTCAGTTCCAGCCGAGTTTCAGCGAGGGCCGGAGCCAGTTCAGATCGCTGATTCAGTGTCTGGTGGACCGTTTTGACCAACGGAAACCGGTCGCCTTTCTGGAGACGCAACTCCAGACGTTCACCGCGCGCACTGGATTGGCCGGAGCGACGGTCTGCGGGTCGCGTGCGGCTGACGGTCTGAGTGTGATCTGTTTGATTGTCTTCGGTGTAGACGGGTTCAGCGGGCTCTTTGAGTTGGGCGGTGGAATCACCACCAGAACTCAGCAGCTCATCGATCAGGGCGGTGTCTGCATCGGCTGGAGCAGGTTCCGTTGACCCACAGCCTGTCAACAGCAAACCGGCACCGGACAGGAGCAGAAAACGCTTTTGATGTCGGAATCGATCCATGATTCAGCAACTCCTGGAATCCCGGGAATCCATTCGGGAGATAGTAATTCTATGCACGGTATGACATTGAGACCGGGTGTTCGCGGGAACTTCATCTGGAGCAATGGTTCCATTGTGACCGCGCACTGAATAAAAACGGACCATCGAAGTCTAACAGGAATCGGCAATGGCGGTAAAGATTCAACTGAACGGCAAAAATGCAGTCAGTCCTGTCAAAGAACGGGTGGCGACGGTTGCCCTCGGTAAATTAGGCTGTCATCATCCGACATCGTTGAGTCCAGGTCTGCCTTATCCCGCAGACACTTTTTTGCCAGGAGTATTGAAGAACACTATGAAAACGCGCCTCTTTGCCATGATGTTTCTGGAGTTCTTCATTTGGGGGGCGTGGTTGCCACTGATTTTTGGTTACCTGCCAGGGCTCGGTTTTACTACATCTGAACAGTCCTGGATTTTGAACGCGTTTCCAATCGCGTCCATTATCGGGATGTTCTTCAGTAACCAATTTGCCGACCGAAACTTTTCGGCCGAGCGTTTCCTTGCCTTCAGCCATCTGGTTGGTGGGCTCGCTATTCTGGGGCTGGCATTCACAAAATCGTTCTGGCCATTCTTTGGCCTGATGTCGCTGCACTGTTTGCTGTACGTCCCGACGATCTCGATTACGAACTCGATTGCATTCGCCAATATGAAGGATGCTCAAAAGGAGTTCGGGATCGTGCGAATGGGTGGCACCTTTGGCTGGATATTTGCCGCCTGGCCGTTCACATTCATTCTTGTTGACTGGGCCAAAGTTGATGCTGCTCAACCAGTCGGTTTTGTCGCGTGGCTGGGTGCAGTCCTGGCAAATGGACTCACAGGCGAACCGCTTCAGGATGCAACAAAGTGGACCTACATCGTTGCCGGAGTGGCTTCATTGGTGCTGGCTGCATTCAGCCTGACACTGCCGCATACTCCTCCGAAAGCCGCAGTTGAAGGAGAAGCTCAGTCTTTGGCCTGGTTGCAGGCGGCAAAACTGCTGAAGCATCCGTTCGTTCTGATCCTGTGGATCGTCGCCTTTATCGACTCGTTCGTTCATAACTGCTACTTCAACTGGACCGGGACATTTCTCTCCAGCAAAGAAGTTGGCATTCCCGGCAACTGGATTATGCCCGTGATGAGTATCGGACAGATTGCAGAAATCCTGACGATGTTTGTACTGGGGGCAACGCTGAAAGCTCTGGGCTGGCGTACCACAATGATCGTGGGAGTTATGGGGCACGCATTGAGATTTGCGGTTTACTCATTCATGCCGCAGAAAGAACTCATCATTGTCGTTCAGATCGTGCATGGAATTTGCTACGCGTTTTTCTTTGCCACAGTCTACATCTTTGTGGACGAGCATTTCCCGAAGGACGTTCGTTCCAGCGCCCAAGGTTTGTTCAATGTGATGATTCTTGGTGTAGGAGCATTGGTCGCGAACACGGTTTGCCCTTATCTGATGCAGGAAGTCTACACCAAAGACGGAGTGATTGACTTCCACGGTCTGTTCCTTGTGCCGATGGCCGCCGCCATTGTTGCGTCATTGGCGATGGCGATCTTCTTCCATCCGCCAAAGATTAATGCGGTCGCCTCCGGGCCCCCCGTAACAGGTCACTGACAGGCCGGGAGAAGACCGTGCATCGGACGCATGTGTGTGAGCAAACGGAGTTGATTTCAGCAGGAACGGATGCGGCGGCGTTCAATGCGCTTTCGTTCCTGCCGTTTGTGGCCAGCCTCACGACTCATCCGATGATGATCTCTGATATTGACGGGGGCACCGTCTGGGTCAATGAGGCGTTCACTCGTGTTTCCGGCTGGCCACTGCATGAAATTGTCGGACTCAAGCCGCGTGAGTTTCTCCATGGTCCGAAAACGGACCCCACGGTCGTTCGCCTGATCTGCGAAAACGTCGCGGACCGCAAAGGATTTCAATGTGAGATCCTGAACTACAAACGTGACGGGACGATCTTCTGGATCTCGTTGGATGCTCAGCCGATCACCGATCAAAGTGGAAAACTGATTGGCTACTTGTCGGTCCAGAGTGACATTTCCGATCGCAAGCGATTCGAAGCCGCGTTGTTGCGACAGCACGGGCTCCTGGAAACCGTCAGCGTCTGCCTCAGCAAGTATATTTCGACCGATGATCCTCGCATCGCCGTTGAAGATCTGCTGGCACGTCTGCTGGCGCTAACCTCAAGTGAGTACGGATTCATTGGCGAAGTCTGTTTTAATGAGTCCGGAGAGCCGTGGCTGCGCACGCTTGCTCTCTCTGACATCTCCTGGGACAAAGCAACGCATCAGCTGTATAAAGATAATGCCACCAGAGGATTTGAATTCAGAAACTTGAAGACGCTGTTTGGTGAAGCTCTGGTGACGGCACGTCCGGTGATCAGTAATTCGCCATCGACGGATGAAAGGCGGGGAGGCATTCCCGAGGGTCATCCTGCTCTGAAACAGTTTTTGGCTCTTCCCATTGTTCGCGACAAATCATTGGTTGGACTTATTGGGATCGCCAATTGTCCGGACGGTTATTCCGAAGCCGACGTGACGTTTTTTCAGCCATTGGTCACGGCGATCGGTCAACTGATCGATGCTCATCGCAGGGATATTCAGCGCCATGAGACGGAACGCTCGCTGCGGCAGACCGAAGAATGGCTTGAAGAAACCGGGCGTGTGGCGGAAGTTGGAGCCTGGCAGATTGACTTGACCACGATGACTCTGCGGTGGTCTGCTCAGACACACAGGATGCACGAGGTTCCCGCAGACTATGTGCCGACGGTTAATACTGCGATCACCTTTTACGCCCCGGAGTCAAGACATTTAATTCGTGATGCCGTCGCAAAGGCCATTCAGGATGGTACCGCGTGGAATCTTGAACTGCCTTTCATCACCGCGAAGGGACGTCATCGCTGGATGCGTGTGATCGGTCATACGGCCTCGGAAGATGGTCGAGTTGTTCGATTGTTTGGCTCTTTGAAGGACATCACAGAGCGTCGCTTGATTGCTGAAGAACGCGAGCGTCTGCAGGAGCAGGTCACTCGATCACAGCGCATGGATTCCGTTGGTCGGCTTGCCGGTGGTATCGCGCATGACTTCAACAATATGCTGGCAGTAATCCTTGGTCATTCAGAAATGATGATGTTGGATGAAACGCTGCCATCAAAGTACAAAGTTCATCTCAAAGCAATCCAGACTGCCGGACATCGTTCGGCAGCTATGACTCAGCAACTCCTGACATTTGCGAGGAGACAGAAAGCGTCGCCTCAGAAGGTGAACATCAACAAAGCCATCGAAAGAATGCTCGATCTGCTGCGGAAATCAATGGCAGAGAAAATACAGATCGAATGGATGCCCGGAGAAGGGGCATGGACGGTGAACATCGATCCTGTTCAGTTAGATCAGATTCTGGCCAATCTTTGCATTAACTCTTGCGATGCCATTTCAGATCACGGTCAGATCATAGTGTCGACGCGGAATGAAACACTCCGGACCACTCGCAAGTTTCACACGCACGAAGTTCGTCCAGGAAAATATGTTGTCGTAACGGTCTCCGATACGGGATGCGGGATCAGCGAAGCGACGCTCACACATCTCTTCGAACCGTATAATACAACCAAGCCAGCGAGCGATGGCCCGGGACCAGGATTAGGTCTTGCAACGGTCTACGGAATCGTCAATCAGAATGGCGGTTCGATTGACGTAGAAAGCAGCCCCGAGATCGGCACAACATTCAGAATCTATCTGCCAGGGCATGGTGGCCCTGAGAAAGAAACCCCAGCTCAGGTCGATGAGGCGACTGTACCCAAAGGCGGCACAGTGCTGCTTGTGGAAAATGAGCCCGCAATGCTCAAGATCGGCAAGTTATCTCTGAGGCAGCTGGGCTACAAAGTTCTGGTCGCGACCACGATCGACGAGGCCATTCAGAAGGTTCGAGCACAGGGAGCATCGATCGATGTTGTCCTGACCGACGTTGTATTGGGTGGAGGAAATGGCTTTACGCTCGCACGTGAGATTCAGGAGATTCATCCCACCATGCGATTCGTCTTCATGTCCGGACTGGGGGAGCACATTGCAATTGGCCAGCGGGCTTCCAGTCATCCGTTCAAAGTTTTGACAAAACCTTTTGATCTGCAACATTTATCAAACGCCGTTCGTGAAGCCGGCAGCATGGATCACCGCGAATAATCTCAGCCCGATGCGGCGTGAGCCCCACATCAATCTGAGCGTGCTCAGGCCAGAATATCGTGGATGACTTCGCCATGGACATCGGTCAGGCGAAAATCTCTGCCGGCATATCGGAACGTCAGTTTCTTGTGATCAAAACCAAGACAATGCAGCATCGTCGCATGCAGATCATGAACGCTGGTCGGCTTGTCGACTGCCTTAAAGCCAATGTCATCGGTTGCTCCATAGACCGTGCCGCCCTTGATCCCACCGCCAGCCAGCCACACGCTGAAGCCCCAGTGATTGTGATCGCGACCGGATTGAGGTTTGCCGTCTCCGGAGAGTTCGACCGTCGGAGTCCGACCAAACTCGCCTCCCCACAGGATCAGCGTATCCTCAAACAGACCTCGCTGTTTCAAATCCGTCATGAGAGCAGCAATTGGCTGATCAATTTGTCCGGCCAGGTTTCGATGAGCGGCCTCAATGCCCGCATGATTATCCCACGGCTGCCCGGCACCATGCCATAGCTGAACATAACGCACACCTCGCTCCAGCAGACGACGCGCGATCAGCGTTTGGCGTGCATGAATTCCTTCTCCGTACATCTGCTGGATATGAGCCGGTTCACGGGTCACGTCAAACGCATCAGCCGCATCGTGCTGCATACGAAACGCCAGTTCAAACGACTGAATCCGCGAGTCGAGTCTTTGATCGATTCGCTGAGCCCGATGTTCTGCATTCAGTCGAGCCAGCAGATTCAACTGCCTGCGCTGCGCCTCTGTTGCGATCTGGGGATGTTCGATGTTTTCAATGAGCCTGCTCAGCTCCTTATGCTGTGAATCAATATAGGTGCCCTGAAAAGCACCGGGGAGAAATGCCGACTGCCAGTTTTCCGTGTCCTTGATCGGAAGTCCACCGGGACACATGGCGACAAACCCCGGAAGGTTTTGATTCTCGGTCCCAAGCCCGTACAGAACCCATGCTCCCATGCTCGGCCGCGGCTGCACGGAGTCGCCGCAATTCATCAGCATCAGCGAGGGTTCATGATTCGGCACCTGGGCGTACATGGAACGAATCACGGCAATGTCGTCGATGTGGGCGGCCGTCCGGGAGAAAATCTCACTGACTTCGATACCCGACTGACCATAGCGGCGAAACTTAAACGGAGAAGGAAATGCGGCCCCGGTCTTACGTTCGGTCAGCAGATTATCTCCCAGCGACTGCCCGGCGTATTTACTCAGCAACGGCTTAGGATCAAACGTGTCAACGTGGGACGGACCACCATTCAGAAAGAAGTGAATGACGCGTTTGGCCTTCGGCAGAAAGGGAGAAGGCCGATCATTCAATGGACCAGCTTCCATCGCACTCAATCGACCGTCCGCATTCAGCACATGGGCCAGACCGAACGCGCCAATACCCAGAGCAGAACGCTGCAGCATTGAACGACGATCGGATGTCTCCTGAAGAGCAGATATCGGTGCGGCAATTGAGCGGAGCCCGCAAGACGCGACACCCGGATTCGTCGGAAGTGATTTCAGAATATCGTTTCGCATGAGGAAACTCCCGAGCGAGAAACACAAGGCAGGATGGGCTGGTCGGCTCAGGCTCCGTGAATTCGGAATTAGTGAATTCGGGATTCCAGACGAGCCAACGCGGGACTGTGAAGCATACCCAGAATTGCCGCTCAGGCGAAACGAAGAACTCCAGCCTTAGGGCACTTCGACCCAGCTTCGAGATTGATGGCTTCTGAGAATTGCTTCGCAGATTCTGATTTCACGATCTCCATCGGCAAATGTCGGATAACTCTGCCCCGAAAAATCCTGCTGCTGAATTGCATTGTAGAACGCCGCAAAACAGCCACGGAAGGAGTCTGCGTAGCCTTCATTGTGACCACCCGGATAAGCCGCATGAATTGCTGCTGCTGGCGAAAGCAGGGCCGGATCGCGAATCAATGTTTCATTCGAACGATCTCGATGGCCCATCCAAAGCGCGTTAGGTATTTCGCTGTTCCACGCACACGCAGACTCCGAACCAGCGACCTCAAACCGCAGACAGTTTTTCTTCCCGGCATTCACCTGAGACACATGCAAGCTTCCCCTCGCGCCGTTCTCGAATTGCAAAAGAATCGCGCCGTAGTCATCGGTAGAAATCTCAACAGGCTGCCTTGCCGATTCGACTGATTCGTCTGCCGCTGCGAAGGTTGTGATTTCACCGACGGGCCTGTTGCGAACGGGATGGACAGTCATCAGATCCGCACAGACGGCAGAGATTCGCAGTCCAGTCATCCATGTGATCAGATCAAGCCAGTGAGTACCAATGTCGGCAACAGCTCTGAGAGCCCCCCCCTGACTGGCAAGGACTCTCCAGTTGTAGTCGGTGGGCTTAAGAAGCCAGTCCTGAATGTAGCTTCCGTTCACATGCAGAACTTTCCCCAGACTTCCATTTTGAATCCGGCAACGCACCTCAGAGCAAAGAGGATAAAAGCGGATGTTGTAGTTAACGGCCGTCGCCCGTTGATTGAACTGGTTCGCCAGATGGACAAGCTCAGCAGATTCATGGCTGTCCATCGCCAGAGGCTTTTCGCACAGGACATGTTTGCCGGCTTTCAAGGCTCGGGAAACCAGATCGAAGTGGGATTGATTCGGAGTACAAACATGCACGCAGTCAACTTCTGAGTCTTCCAGAACCTCTTCAATTGACAGGTAGGTACGATTCAAGCCGTACTTGCTTGCCGCAGTCAGGCTCTTTGCTGCGGATGATCCCAGCATCCCGGTGACATAGACACCGATTCTGCGAAGGGCATCCAGATGAACCCAGCTCATAAAGCCTGTGCCAATAATGGCTGTTTTTAGCGGGCGCATTGAAATCTCCTGGGATTACAGAAACGGATGAGCGGCAGCGTTCGACGCCAAAGAAGTCCGGGATCTGACGACTTCGAGTTGAAGATATCGCGGTTCAGACCGGGGGCCCGGATTGAATCTCCGTAAGGAAGTCGCAATCCTTAACAGTCCTCGAAGTGTATCACACAGGCGTGCGGTCGAAATGGTCTTGGTGGGCGTCATTCGATCTTGTGTGATCTGGATTCGATTCCTCTGCAAATGGAAGGCGATGCGGTACAGATTGATCAGATCATTTTGAACCTTGTAACCAATGATATCACGTGTCACTCGAATTATGGCGGTGGACAATCAGACCGAGATGCTCGAGATTATTGGACGCACCATGGAACTTATCGGTGGCAAAGCAGACTTGTTTCCATGTGCGACGGATGCGTTGGAGTATCTTGTGGAGCACAAAGAGGCCGACTGTCTTTGCTCGACCTGATAATGTCTCCGGTGGATGGCCCTTTGATGCTGGCCCTTTGATGCTGAATCGCCAACAGTGAAAGACACCATTGAATCGGTAAAGCCATGAATTCCACGACTTACAAACTCTGCGATTGCCGATTATCGCCTCACTTCGGCACGACCTTCATGGAATAGTGTCCCTCAGTGGGCCAGAAATCTGCTGCGGCTGATTCATCAAGCGGCTTTTTGACTGAGATCTCATAGACATAACCCGCTTTCAATACGGCCGTCTGAATGGAGACTGTTTTCAGGTCGTCCGAAACCGTCAATGCCGAAGGAACGACCGGATCTCGATCGGAGTCCGGCGTCGCATAGCTGCCGCCCCAGGATCTTGTGTAACCCTGCAGACTCCAGTTGTTGACATCGGTCGCTTTGCTGGCTGTGACCGGGTGAAAAAAGGAGACTTCAAATCCCTGGGCCGTCGCTCGAATTTCACGAATCCCATTGGGCATTTTCTTTGCCGGAACCATCCGTTCAATCGTTCCCGTGTTCGTGCCGCCCTGCCAGCCGCTGTCCCAAATGCTACCGATGTAGAGGCCCCCGTCTGGCCCGATAGCCGACGCAACAGGCCCAACAAAGTTACCTCCGCCGCTCGGCTGGTCAGGCAGGCTGAAGCGATAACTGGCTCCCTGCATGGTGCCGTTCACATCCTGAACCGTGAAGCGAATCAGACAACGCGTATCGTACTCACAACCAACACCATGCCCGGCCAGTTCAGAGACGGCATAGTCTTTCGGAAAGAAGGTGATACTGTTAACGCTGCGTGTCCATGGATGCGGAATCATCAGGGCCGGCGTTTCCACAGTCACATCTTTGGCTGTTTCGTGTCGCGATGGAACCCCGTAGTGTTTGCCTTCAATGATGTGATTGATTTCATTGAACGTATTCTGAACTCCCTGATTGTCAGTCGAAAATAATCGATTCTGGCTATCGAACGCCAGGCCCATCGGGAACCGCATGGAAAACGCAATCGGCGTGATCGTTCCGGCGGAGTTGACTTTCAGGACGGTTCCTCGCCAGCGATCATTATCAGCCGGTCGATTGTTCTGAGAATAGTCACTGCCAAGCCCCACGAAATAGTCGCCGTTCTGATCACGAGCCAGTGCCGTGGTCCAGTCGTGATAGTCGTCGCTGAATCCCCAGCCCGAAGCAAACACATCAAACTCGTCAGCTCGCCCGTCCTGATTAGTATCGCGGAGCCGC
>CAMAXD010000222.1 GCA_945861975.1 Candidatus Kuenenia stuttgartensis
ATCTGCAGCATCTGTCGATCCGCACTGATCACCGGCCGTTATCAGACCAGCATTGGAGCTCAGAATCATCGATCAGGAGTTCCAGGCCATGAGATTCATCTGCCGGTCGATGTTGAACTCGTGCCAGCAGTTTTTCGCAAAGCGGGATACCACACAAACAATCTCACCGTCGAAGCCTTTCTGCGCAGCGAGGAGGATGTCAAAGCCTCGCCGGCGGTGAAGGTTGCAAAGACGGACTACAACTTTGAGTGGGATGAAGCGGCCACTTATGACAGCACTCACTGGGCCGCGCGAGACGCGACGAAGCCGTTCTTTGTGCAGGTGCAGCTGCACGGCGGGAAGTATCGCAACGTCGCTGATACCTCGAAGTGGACCGCCAAAGTTCTGAAAGATCTTGGATCCGTCACGTCGCCGAATGATGTTCATCTGCCGCCTTATCTGCCGAACGATCCTGTCATTCTGGAAGACTGGGCTCAGTATCTGGACACGGTCCGTTATACCGATTGGGAAGTTGGCCGAGTCATCCAGCGATTGAAGGATGCCGGGGAACTCGAGAACACCATGATCATTTTTATGACGGATCACGGCATCAGTCATGTTCGCAATAAGCAGTTCCTCTACGACGGAGGGACTCATGTTCCGCTCATCGTGGCCGGCCCCGGAGTCGCCGCCGGCGTTGTCCGCGAAGATGTTGTCGAACATCTCGATCTCGGCGCGACTTCAATGGGGTGGGCCGGAATCATACGACCTGCGTCGATGGATTCGCAGGATATTCTTGCCGCCGATTATCAGCCACGCGAGTATGTCTTCGCCGCGCGTGATCGAGCCGATGAAACCGTCGACCTGATGCGCAGTGTCCGGGATACTCGTTGGAAATACATCTTCAATGGGTTCCCTGATCGTCCGTATCTGCAGCCGAATCGCTATAAGGACAACAAGCCCATTCAGCAGGCCATGCGACGTCTCTACGCTGCCGGTAAGCTCAACGCTGATCAAAGCCTGATCATGGCCGAGACGCGGCCAAGGGAAGAGTTGTACGATACTCAGGCCGACCCGTTTGAACTGCATAACCTGGCAGGCGACAACGAGCTTCAGCCACGACTGGAGAAAATGCGAACCGCATTTCGCGACTGGCAACAACGTACCGGAGATCCTGGCGTTCCGGAGTCGGCAGACGTCTACAAAAGCGAAGTCGGCGCGAAGCATCTGGAGGGAGGCAAGAACGCTGACAACACTCAGTTCAAGAACAACGTTGAGCTCATGCTGAAATGGAACACCGAGCGACCATTCGTCCCCTGATGGAATGTGCCTAACCGCCTTTCGAAATCCAATATGTGCGGCGGCGGTTCACCTCGTCTCTTAAATTCGGAATCCGCATCTGGGTGTCGGCAATAGCGATACTGATCGCCGCTCGGGAACGTCGGTTGGGCAGCGCCACAGCACAGCAAATCCACGTTAAATCGTCGACTCGGTCCCCGATTTTCAGAATAAAGGATAATTTGGTCCTGTTTAGGCTCGATCGCCGCCGACCAAAACACGACAGTGAGGTCTTGTTTTGGCGATTCGACTCAAATCACGCACCAGCCCCACTGGTTTGAAGATTTGGTGTCCGAATCTTTAGCAGGCAACGTGGCAAGGAGTTTGGCGATGTTTTGCAATCAGTGCGAGCAGACACAGAACGGTCGAGGCTGTACGGACGTCGGTGTGTGCGGCAAAGATGAAGACGTGCAGTCCCTTCAGGAAATCCTGCTGTATGGTCTGAAAGGCATGGCTGCTTATGCCAATCATGCGCGGCGTCTGGGCAAGGTCGATGACAGCGTCAGTGAGTTTATCGAGGAGGCTTTATTTTCCACGATGACCAACGTGAACTTTGACCTTGAGACACTGCTGGAAATTGTTCTGGAGTGCGGTCACAAGAACGTTCGAGTCATGCAGCTTCTTGATGAAGGACACACCGAACGATTCGGTACACCGTCTCCCGTCAGCGTATACGAGGGGACGAAGGCTGGTCCCGGCATTCTGGTGACCGGGCATGACATGGTGGATCTCGCCGATCTGCTGGAGCAATCCGCCGGACAGGGAATCAACGTGTATACTCATGGCGAAATGTTGCCAGCGCACAGTTATCCGAAGCTGCGAGCATACGCGCATCTTGCTGGTCACTACGGTGGCCCGTGGCAGAATCAGCATTGGGAGTTCCCGTCGTTCTCGGGGCCGATTATTGCCACCACGAACTGTGTGTTGATTCCGCCCGACTCTTATAAAGATCGACTTTATACCACTCGCTTCACTGCGGTCCCGGGGGGCAAGCGTCTGCGATCAAACGATTTTTCCGCAGTGATTGCTCAGGCGAAAGAGTTACCTCCGCTGAAGGATCGCAAGGTACGAGAATCAACCGTCGGATTTCATCATTCGGTCATTCTGGGACTCGCTGACAAAATCGTCGACGCTGTCAAAAGCGGGGAGATCAAAAGATTCTATCTCATCGGCGGCTGCGATGGGGCAGAGATTGGCCGCAACTACTACACCAAACTGGCTCACGGTGCGCCGCAGGAGTCGGTGATTCTGACGCTCGGCTGCGGGAAATATCGCATTCGCAATCACGACTATGGCACAGCCGCCGGGTTGCCTCGATTGCTGGACATGGGGCAGTGTAATGATGCGTACGGAGCTGTTCAGGTTGCTCTTGGACTGGCCAAAGCCTTTGATTGCGGGATCAATGATCTCCCGCTGTCAATTGTCCTGTCATGGTTTGAGCAAAAGGCAGTCGCGGTTCTTCTGAGTCTGCTGGCACTGGGAGTCAAAGGCATTCGTCTGGGGCCTGTTCCACCAGCGTTTGTGTCTCCCAACGTGTTTCGAATCCTGCAGGAAAAGTTTGACCTGAAGTTGATCGAAGCGGAACCGCCCGCCGAACTGGTCATGCTTGGTTCGTAGTCGACTGCTGATTTCACAGGAGGCTGTTCCGGGAACGCGACTTGATTTCCGGAGCAGCGTTCTTCCTGAACCGAGACAGATTGCATCGTGATCATCTCGCACTATCTAAGGCAGATCACAGGAAACGTGTTCCATGAAGTTGATCGATGAAAAGCGGCTGGAGTCAGACCCGGTCTACCGCTTCGAATATCTTGCGGAGTTTATTGGATTTGAATCGGCTGATGCGGACGCTGTTCAGTCGGTTGCCATGTACCTTGGTCCGCTGATTCCAGAGTTGGTCGAGAAGACTTACGCACGGCTTCTCGCCTACGACGCCACCGCAAGACATTTTCTGCCTCGCCAGTCGGGATTCGAAGGTGCTCCACCGATTGACCTGCAGACGCTCACGTCGGCCCATCCGCAGATCCAGTTTCGCAAAGAACATCTCGCGAGGTACCTCAGTACACTTCTGGGTCGAACCTGTGATGCAAAACTGGTCCCTTATCTGGACATGGTCGGCAGGATTCATACGCCGCAGGCTGGCAACAAGGAAATCAATGTTCCGCTTGTGCAGATGAATGCGCTGATGGGGTACCTGTCAGATACGCTCCTTGAGGCCCTGTTTGCGCTGCCTTTGGAACTTTCAGAGAAGACGATGGTCATCCGTGCCTTCAATCGTTTGTTCTGGGTGCAAAATGATTTTATCAACCGCCACTATCAGTCGTGACGGATCAGACTGCGGGCAGGAATGAGCAATCCCGAACAGCTTCCACAACCATTCACACTCCGTGCGTCGATTTAAGCCGCGGCACTGCTGATCGCAGTGTAGACGCTGAAGGCCTGTTCGAACGCGGCGTTAGACGGTGAGGTATTCAAAACCAAGGGCGGTAGCGACCTCCAGCCACTGCTGTCTTCGTCTCTTGTCAAGGCGGGAGGAGACCACGAGGATCAGTCCGAGGATCCCAGCGATACCGCTCACAACTGCGACCGGAACAAGCCAACCAGCATCGTTCATTTTTTCACCATCGAAAACAACAACCGGAGTTATGCGAAAGAACCACTTCCATCTGAACCGCAGTTTGCGAGGCATAGAAAGCTCTGCCAAAGTAGCCATCTCGCTCATCTCGCTCCGTCGAGATGAGCCTTGTCGTCCCACACTCGCAGCCATCTGGCCAGCAGATTTCCACGACGCATTCATACGGAGCGGCCTGCATGGAGTATTGCTGGCGAAAGATCAAAGGCTCATCTCGGCGGAGCGAGATGGCTACTTTGGTTTGTCCAGAATCGCGAAGTCCACCTCGGAAAGATCAGCCAGCAGGACCTACAGAAATTCGCGATCACATCCGCTGTGAAATTTCATCAATGACCGGATTAACGAATGCGGTCTTTAATGGCGTAGTAATGACTGATATGGATTCGGGAGTGGCTGTTTTTTAAGCTCCGCACGATCAGTCTCTCTTTCGCTGGCTCCGGCAAGACGCCGGTGTTGTCGGCGCGGCTGCGCTGATGATGAAAACAACGGCAGAAGTTTGAGTCGTCGACTTTCGCACACTTGCTGCGCGCCGTCGCCAACATTGGTCATTTGTGGAAGTGTGTTGGACCCGCATCGGTAATTGGTCCACAATCATACTTGAATGATCAACTTCTGGTAACGCCTTGAAACTGAAACGAAACTGATGCCCGTGACTGCCACTGTGAAAGTCGAGCTCCTGACTCGCGCTGGTTCGCGTTGTGAATTCTGTGGGGCCGATTCCGATCTGGATGGTTTCGTGGTGGCTCCTCGCGATGAATCGGCAGCGGATTCCTGCGTGCTGCTTTGCGGAACCTGCTGTGTTCAACTTCAGACGCCGAAATCTCTGGACGTCAATCACTGGCGTTGTCTAAGCGATGCGGTCTGGAACGAGAACCGGGCGGTTAAAGTTTTGGCGTGGCGAGTTCTGCGGTGTCTTAAAGGTCAAGCCTGGGCCAACGAACTGCTCGAACAGATATATCT
This sequence comes from Candidatus Kuenenia stuttgartensis, assembly GCA_945861975.1. Taxonomy (GTDB): domain Bacteria; phylum Planctomycetota; class Planctomycetia; order Planctomycetales; family Planctomycetaceae; genus SXXK01. The sequence continues at coordinate 4,907 of CAMAXD010000222.1, forward strand.
CGACGAAGACCTGCAGGAATGGGCTTCATCGGCGCCTTTGATTGCGGCAGACGATTCCTCCGACGAAGTCAGCGCCAAACCAACCGTCGACAGTAACGGTGCGGTACTGGAGAATGGCGATGCAGTTTGCATCATCAAGGACTTGAACGTCAAAGGCACCACGTTTACTGCGAAACGAGGAACCATTGTTCGCAATATTCGGCTAACGAGTAATCCGGAGCATGTCGAAGGCCGAGTCAACGGGACGGTGATTGTTCTGAAGACGTGCTTCCTGAAGAAATCGACGTAACCGGGTGCAATGTTGAGTCAGCCTTGTCACTGTAGGTTGGACATTCTTATCCGACTATTTTGACTTCCCATCGATTTCGACAGGGAAGAGGAGAGACGGGCAGGAATGCTCATCCTGGGACGATGTCTAGAACTTTCGCAACGTCGTGCGAGCGGACTTCTGAGTCTGACCGGCGACGTCCATGCGAGTAATCTTCCAGTGGCCTTCGCGTGGTTCGATCGTAAACACCGCATCAAATTGGTTCTGCCGTTCGTGAACATGTCCCCAGTGCTCAACAGTCCCGGACACGGTCCACGTCGATTTGTATTGAAATCCAGGCCACGCCACGACGCTGTCTTTTCGAGCAACGGCAGTCCCTGAATCGTACTCAACGCTGCGAATCCTGGCGATGGCTCCGCCCTGGTCACGCAACTCCAGGCTCTGACGCAATTGCAGATAGAGATCTTCCAGCAGCTCACCGTCTACGGTTTGAGCCAGAGCGTCGTAGATGCGATTTTCGGTGCCAAAATCCAGGGAGCGATACAGCCCGGAATGGAGTGTGGTGAAAACATCTTTGGCCTGATCTGCCGACAATTCCTCCGGGCTTTTCCATGGATGGTCAATCTCGACCGAGAGTTTTGTCGAAAACGCGACCGCCGCGACAAGTAACACCGACCGCACTACGCGCGCTGTCGTAGTTCGTTTTTTAGCAAGGAACAAGTAGGCAATGCCCATCACAATGATTCCCCAGAAGATGCGAATCTTTGGTCTGGGGCTGAACACCGCATCAACTGACGAAATCTGTTTCGGTAGATCTTCGGGTTTGCACTTCCATGTCAGAGTATTATCCTCTGCTGTGTTAAACCTCGAGAACTCAAATTTGCTCATCGAGTTTGGATAAGCAATGACCACAGCCGGTACTTTGGTCATCGTTGAATAAAACGTGCTCCAGCTCTGCGACACATCTCGAATCGAATCATCGGGCGTCTTATACGTCATAATAATGCCAACTCGTCCGCTCGCCATGCTGACCTTCTGCGCAGCAGCCTGAGCCGCGAAGTCGGAGAGACTCAGCGAGTAAAGATCGATCCGAGTAAATTCCGGGATGATTCTCGCTCCGTTGATCACAACCGGGTTCTGATCTTTCAGCCAGTTACGAATTTGTTCTCGAATCGCATCCTGCTCGCCAATCTCAATAAAGGCGGGATCCTGATGTTTGATGGGCAGAATTGTGGCCAGTGTGGCCAACGGGATGAGGATCTCATGTCGCATCTCAACGGGTTCGATGTAGATGAACGAGTAGACGCTGCTATAGCTGGTGATCCCCAGCGTTGCTTCGCGTTGTTTCTCAAACCACGAGTCCCATTCTTCGTCGGATGCGTCTTCAGCCAATTCCTGTTTCCAGTCGAAACGCACTGTTGTTGAACCACCGGGCAGAAGTCGTTCGGTGAAATTCAGCCCCGTGCCGGCCTGATGAATATTGAGGCTCATCTCACTGGGGACGATTGAATTCGCGTCGGTGATATCCTGCTGAATCGTCAAGAACTCGGGCGGCATCGCGAACGGAACTTCAATCTCATACGTCGCCGTATGCTGCATCATGTCCGTCGCTGCAATTCCGTCGGCGGGAATTTCAAACGGCTTCATATCCGTAATCTGACCTTTGTAGAGTTCTCCGTTGGCATCTCGCAGGGAGATCTTTTCCAGCAGAAATATCTTGTGGTCTTCGAGCCCCCGTTTCAGATCTTCAGGAATCAGTCGGTCCTGATCATTTGGCTCGAGCCCCTGAAACAAAATCAGATCTTCGGCAAACATCTGAACTCGCAAAATCGCTTTGCTGCGAGTCACAAACATCTGAACTTCGGTAATCGAAATCGGGTGAGCAACACCGGTTGCCTCGCAGACGCTGTTGGTTGGAACGCAGAGGAGGAAGATTAACCCAGCTACGAGAGAACTCGAGAGGATTTGGTGGGTTGGCACGTGAGGTGGCAATAGAAACACAGTTCGAAGTTCTGGTACGAAGAACGCTTAACAAAACATACGCACGTAGCCGGATTCGTGAGAATTCGGAACGGTTTCTGAGCTCTCACGAGCTCAGCTACGGTTTTGTTAAGGCTTCTAGGGGACTTGATTCAAAATAGACACCATTTTGATTCGCAGCCTGGTATCAGTCACAGGGAATTGCAACCATGTCGCTGACATACATCGATTTTATGGGCCCGCAATGAGTGCATTCACGGCTCATCTTGTTTTCGCCGTTCAGGGAGATTTTTCTATGCGTACACTGCTGCTTCTGATGGCATTCATGCAGGCCGAAGGGGAATCGCCGAGACCTGATGTGGAGTATTCCATCTTTCAGTTTCCCGCGAACCAGATTCCTCGTATCGATGGCGATGCCAGTGATTGGGCCATCGTGCCGGATTCCTACGCGATTGGCACGGATCAGCTTGTTGATACGGTGGGGAAGCATGGAGACAAACGAGATCCAAAGAATCTGGATGTGAGCGTCAAAGTCGGCTGGGTGAAAGGCCAAAGCCATCTCTATTTTCTGTACGAAGCGTCGGATAATTACTGGGACTTTGCCAGCACCGATCTGCACAACGACATCTTTGAAGTGGTCGTCGACGGCGATCGTTCGGGCGGTCCGCTGATTCGTCAAATGCATCCGAAGGCGGCACTTCGAGACAAGATGGAGACGCACTTTCTTTTCCACGGAGTTCATGCGCAGAATTACCACATCTTTACTCCCGCTGAAGGGAAAGACTGGACGATGGTCTGGGGTTCTCAACCTTGGATCAAGGATCTTCCTTATGCAAACTCGGCGACTCGTTACAACTTTAAGCACGGAGAATCCGGGAAGCTCACACTGGAGTTCTTCATTACGCCGTTTGATTATGCGCCACCTGATAAGTCTCGCGCGGTGCCGTCAAAGCTGGAAGAGAATCAACTGATTGATTTGTCCTGGTCAGTGCTCGATTACGACAGCGACGCGGAAAAGCAGTACAACGGCTTCTGGAATTTGTCGCACAAAACCACGATGTACGGTGATGCTTCAGACCTTGTGGCCTTCCGTCTGAAACAAATCGAAGCCAGTCTGCGCAAACCCGTCGAGGCCGATTGGTCGTTCAAGGTCATCAGCGTCGAAGATCGCACCGTCGCATTTCGCGATCAGTCGTGGGGCGAGATCACCGCGTGGCACTGGGACTTCGGCGACGGCACGACCTCAACCGATCAACATCCCACACACAAGTTCGAAAAACTCGGCGAGTTTGTCGTTGTGCTGACTGTGGAAGGCCCCAAAGGGAAATCTCGCCGCTCAAAAGTCTGGGACGTCACCCTGCCGTAAGATTCCGTTATCAGCCGGGGTGAAATGGTCTCCATTTGGACATTCCTGTCTTCGGATTCAGATCTCAACTCTTGAATTCCAAGTATCAAATCTCAGGGATCTTAGCGGGCATTGGAGTCGATCGCCTCGCTGGGTTTTCGCCATGGCTGCCGACGGCATCTCACTTTCCTTGACGAAGCCTGGCAGAACCCTCACGCTACCAAAGAGTTTCTCGGTTCCATGTCGGTAGCTGATCCCGATGATCAGTGAGGTGTGTTTTGCGAAGTCAAAAAAAATATTGCTGTGGCCTGCTGGTCTTTGCCGCAAACGTCATCATGGCAACCCTGGGCCGGGCTCAGGATTTGCCAGACGGAACGGATGCCGCCACAAAGCAAATGGCGGCGTTTCGAGTTCCTGCCGGGATGAAAGTGGATCTGTTCGCGGCTGAGCCAAAGCTGGCTTCTCCTGTGGCCATTGGGCTCGACGAACACAATCGCGTTTTCGTGGCGGAAGAATACCGATTCAATCTTGGAACGGAGGAGAATCGAACGCGACCATTTCTTCTGGAGGACGATTTGCAGCTTCAGACAACAGATGACCGTCGTCGCATGTATGAAAAGTGGGCTGCTGAGTTCACAGACGGCATGGAATGGTTTACGAAGACGGCTGACCAGGTACGACTCGTCGAAGATACCGACGGCGATGGCCGCGCTGATCGGTCGACGGTGTTTGCGCCCGGATTTAAGGGGACTCTGGATGGTATGGCTGCTGGCGTCATGGCCACCGACGGCGATGTGTTTTTCACCTGCATTCCCAATCTGTGGCGTCTGCGAGACACCAATGGGGATGGAGTGGCCGACGAACGTTCGATCGTGCAATCTGGTTTTGGCGTTAACGCCGGATTTCTTGGCCACGATCTGCATGGATTGTGCTGGGGCCCGGATGGGAAGCTCTATTTTTCGGTTGGCGATCGCGGGTTTCATTTGAGAACTCGCGAAGGGATGACTCTGCACGGTCCGCGTAATGGTGCAATTTTTCGCTGTCTACCCGATGGAAGCGAAATGGAAGTCGTGATGCGCGGACTCCGGAATCCGCAGGAGATCATCTTCGACAAATACGGCAACCTGTTTGCCGCCGACAACAACTGCGACAAAGGTGATCATTCGCGACTTGTGTATGTGATCGAAGGCGGACACAGTGGCTGGAACATGGCATTCCAGAGTTTACCGGAACCCTATCTGACCGGCCCGTGGCACGCCGAGAAAATGTGGCACTTGCCGGAGCC
>CAMAXD010000223.1 GCA_945861975.1 Candidatus Kuenenia stuttgartensis
CCACGGTCGCTTTAGAACTTCGGAAATCTCACTCATTCGAGAAGAGTGTTCCTGCTGAACTCACGTCTCAGAGAATCGAGTTCAACAAAGGTCTTAACGCCTTGGACTTCGAAGGTCCCTCAACGGTAAGTTAGGCCGGTTCAGTTTCAGACAACTCATGTTGTGTGGCTGAATTTCCCAGCTTCAAGTGACGCGAGCCGAGTGCTGTGCCTGTCGCACGACCATGCCGTCCCTAAACCGACGGCAGTCTCTTTTAGAGTTTTCGATCGATCTGCAACTGCCCAGCAACTTAATTCAGGGCAATCAGTTTGCGTAGTAGATCGGTTATTAATTTCAGTGGCCAATGCCACTCAACCGCCCCAAACTGGGGCTGGATGATTTGAATGACAACAATATTTGTTGGCAATTTGTCGTTTCAGGCGACTGAAAGCGAAATTGAGCGAATGTTCGCACGATATGGTCGAGTCTCCTCCGTCAGGATGGCCACCGACCGAGGCACTGGCTCCCCCCGAGGATTTGCCTTTGTGCAGATGCCCGGAATGGACGATGCGGAAGAGGCGATTGCACGCCTCAATGGCCAATCACTCTGCGGACGTTCGATTACCGTGAACGAGGCCCATGCCAAGAGTGATTCCGGGCCGGCCAGACCAGCCCCAGGTCGCCGATCGGCTTTGCTCGATTCGCTGTAGCGCTTCGTTCCCTCAAGTCGACGCCCTCAATTCACAACACGTTAAAGTCCTCGTAAGGAGCATATTAATGGTCAAAGTCACCGCAACAGCCTTCTCGAGGCTGAAACGAAAACTTCGTCGGCAGCCAGAAGGAATTGCTGTACGGATCACGATGGAGAACGGCCATGTCGAGTTTCGTCCGGACAAAGAGCAAACGGGCGATGTTGTGTTTGCTCATCGAGGACAATCAGTACTGCTCGTCGGAACTGAAACTGCAGAAAAGATCGCCCGAAAAACTCTGGATGTCGTCAAGACAGCGGATGGGAATCGCCTGCGATTTATCCGCCCGATTTAAGGCATTTGACTGAAAAGGTTGGGCAAAGATCTGAGTTGAAGAACTTATGAAGCCCTTCGCGACTCTCGATCAACCTGAGACAATCTTTTGATCCGAGGCGTTGCCCCCACGACCGATCAAGCCGAATCCAGAAGAGCAGGGCACGCCAGGAAGGGTCAGTGCCAGTGAATGCGATTCACGGCCCGCACGGCATCCACGATGTGCCCAGGGGCAGCAAAGCCGATGATTGCTGAATGAATAGCCGGGTGAGACAACGCGAACTGAATCGATTGTCGTATAAGGCTCGCCCTACCGAGAAGGCCCGACTCGCTCACACCGTCGTCAAGACTCGCCGCACGGTCCAGATCTCTGTGATACAAATCCAGCGGAAAATATCGCGTTTTCAGAGTGTGATCGCTTGGTGGCTGCCGCAGCAAAGCACCACCTGCGAAGACTCGAATTGCAAAACAGCCCATGCCGACCGAACGACAGTCTTCCAAAATACTCCCGTAATTCTGTTCCACGAAATCGTCAGCAACCTGGCAGCCAGCACTTGGATTAAACAGATTGTACGGCACTTGGATCGTGTCAAACTCTCTCGTGTTCACGACAGCTCGCATCTGCTCCGCCGCTCCTGTCCCCGTTAAGCCGAGAAAGTCGGCATGTCCCTCGACCTGGACAGATTTCAAGGCATCAAGTATGCCCCCGGAATTAAGCACATCCGCCATTCCGACAGAACTCGGTTGGTCATTTCGCCTGACCGTTACCCCATTATGCAATTGCAGCAGACTAACTTTGGGAAGCTGCAGTCTTTGCAGACTGGCCTCCACGCTGAACCGTACTTGATCTGCAAATGACAGAGGTGAGTTTAAATCGATTCTGACCTTGGTCGCCACATGGAACTCACGGGACACTTCGATAGGCAGCATTGCAAGAACTCGACCGATGCTCTTCTCTGATGAACCATTACCGTAACCGGCCGCGGTATCGATCCAGTTTATGCCCACCTCGTAAAGTGCCTTAAGCGTCTCAAACTGCAATTCAAGATTGTTACCGGTCATCAGCCCCGATACAGGACCAGCACCGAACCCCAAGCAGGAAACCTGCAGCCCAGTTCTGCCAAGCATTCGATGAGGAACGCGGAACGAGCAGCCAGATTCCTCAATTGCACCCGACATTAAAAGTCTCCAGTCTCCACCACGTGATTCAGGAAGAAATGCAGAGCAAGAAACCACTCTTGTCGGAGAACCGGCCATTCAAAGGTGCTTCAATGCTTGACAGTCGTTGCCAATGCAAGTAATTTCCACCGCGACCCTTGGGGAAATAGCGTGACAGTAGACACTTTTCCGACTGTCATGTGTCTTTTTCAGGGAAGTTTGCTGTTTGTATGATCCTGAACCGCCTTCAAGGAACTTGAAATGGACAAGATGTAGATCTTACTCCATTTCCCCGTTTTCCATAAAGCTTCGCTGAGTGACTAGTTCACTGAGCGTGGGTTGTTGGGCAACGGAAAGGTGTTCGGCAGAATTTTCTGTCGACTTTGAAAAGTGGGACATTGCTCCCGCTTTTTTTTTACCCCGCACAGCACAACCAGACACCCAGTCATGAACGGCACGGAAATCCTTAGAATTGTCGACGCGATTCACCGCGATAAGGCGATTGACGCCGAAATCGTGTTTGAAGGGATCGAGCAGGCAATCTTGTCGGCAGCTCGGAAGCACTTCTCAGAGGAAGAGCAGCTCGAAGTTCGCATCGATCGAGACTCTGGTGAGCCAGCTTTGATCTGCGACGGAAGGATGCTTGATCCTGAGTTGCTTGGAGACCTACTGGGGCGAATTTCTGCCCAGACTGCCAAGCAGGTAATGATTCAAAAGATCCGCGAAGCAGAAAGAGATGCGCTCTACGAAGAGTATCTTGAGCTTCGTAGCCAGTTGATTTCCGGCCAGGTAACTCGCGTTGACCGCGGGACTGTGATCGTCAGTCTTGGCAAGGTGGAAGCGATCCTTCCTCGCAGCGAGCAGATCCGGAAAGAAAACTATCGGACGGGCGATCGAGTGCGAGCGATCGTTCTCGACGTTAGAAAAGCAGGCTCTCGCGTCAGGGTCATTTTGTCCCGCACGCACGCTGATTTTGTCCGTCGACTCTTTGAAGTGGAAATACCGGAGGTAAGTGACCGCGTCATTGAAGTCCGCTCGATTTCCCGCGAAGCAGGGAATCGGTCAAAAGTTGCCGTAAGCTGCGGCGACACGTCCATTGATTGTGTTGGTGCCTGTGTTGGTGTTCGCGGAGCTCGAATTCGCGGGATCGTTGAGGAGTTGGCTGGTGAACGAATTGATATAGTTCGCTGGAACGATTCTCTTTCCATTCTGGTTCCGAATGCTTTACAACCAGCAGAAGTGGAAGACGTGATCCTTTGTCCAATGCTGGGCAAAGTCATTGTCTTGGTTCGTGAGGATCAGTTGTCTCTGGCCATTGGCAAATTTGGTCAGAACGTCAGGCTTGCTTCCAAGTTGGTTGGCTGGGACATTCATGTGATGACTCAGGATCTTTTGGATCAGCAGCTTGATAAATCCATTGAAGCTTTTTGTGTGGTTCCGGAAGTGACGGCGGAGCTTGCGGAGAACCTGGTGTCTCAAGGGTTCTTCACTTTTGATGATTTGTCAGTGATCGAACCCGATCAATTGGCTGAAATTGGCGGACTTTCCGACGAAGACTGCGACAAAATCGTGGAATACGCCGACAGGGAGAGTCAGCGACTAGAGGCAGAGGAAAAAATAGCTGCGGAGCTAAAGAAACAGACAGCAGTTTATGGAGAAGCTGCAAAACCAAAGACAGCTCCTCCTGTTACGGAGGCTTCGATACAGGAGCCGGAAACTGTGCCTCCTGAAATAATTTTAGATTCTTCGGCTGCGTTAGAAGAGTGATGATGGAATAACGACTGCGGTCGCAACATACGGAGCGACCATTTTTTGCCTTGATCTTCGCAACGCTGGGGCGGATGTCAAAAAACAGAGGAGTCACGGTCTTCAGTAACTGAACTTGTTTATCGTCAATATCGTGCGTCTTCGTTTTTTGGCTGTGATCGGCATTCGCCGGAAACTGGTCGAAGCTGGGTGGTCAGTAGGTGACTGCCAAGAGACTGCAAATGAGTCTTCTCAGTTTGTTTCGTCCAGTCGTTGTTTGAGGTTCTGTGCCACTGGTATACCGGAGTGTTTCTGGGACCATACCATGTTGGCCTAAGGGGTTATGTTTTGAAGATTAGAATCTTTGCCCTTGCCAGAGACCTGGGCCTCGACAGCAAGGTGTTGATCGACCTTTGTGAAGAAGCCGGCGTCAAGTTGCGCAACGCTCTCGCGACCATTAGCGAAGAGGAACGAGATCAGGTTGTCGCCTACGTCCGCAAAAAAGGGACCATCGTCACGCCTCAGGTGCCGGTTGCTGATGTACCTCCAGTTCGTGAGCAGACCTCACACGGCGGACGAGTACGAGTGATCGGGACTGGAAGTCTTCGAACTCAGTCCGGAAGGTCTCAGCAAGAAGAACATCTTGAAGAACATCTTGAAAAACTACCGCAGGAAGAAGTACCGCAGACTGTAGAAGCGGATCTCCCAATAGTTGAGGATGCTGCTCCGCAACTTGTGGATATCGAGATTCCTTCGGTATCTCAGGTGGTGGAAACAGTTGTTCCAATCATCGAGCCTGCTGAGGTTCATGAGACGGTTAATACGGAAGCACCAGCCGAAGTAGAAGCTCCATCCACATCCACTCCAACCGCAACTGTCTCTGTCACTGTCACTCATATCGCTGCCACTATTGCTCCTCCCGCTCCGGCTCCAATCATCACACCGGACAATTCTGCTTCGGACGCAATGCGGCGTCCTCGGATGCAACAAGTACGGGAAATGCGTCCCATCGGCTCTGTGAAAGAGCGGGAGCAGAATGCTGCTGCGAATGCCCCTGCAAAACCATCTGGCCCGATAAAGGTTGGTAAAGATCGGCAGCCAGCTCGTCAGCTGGTGGCGTCAGCTCCAATTATCGCTCCTCCTCAGGTTAAGAAGGTCAAACCGAAGGAAGAGAAGGCCCAAAAGCCTGACATGTCGTTCAAAGGCATTGTCGATAGCAGCAGTCCGCTTTCGGAGCAATTGAAAGCATTGCGGAAAGCCCGAGAAGAACACGAAGGTGGTGGTCCAGCACCAGCCGCAAAACCTCGTGGACAGGCAAACCGTGGCTCCCTGTTGAGGGAGTTGCGAGAGACTCGAGAATCCGAGCGTCAGGCCAAAAAGCTGAAGCGGAAGAAGAAAACTGGTGGTGTTGAACTTCGTACCACAGCCCAGATTTCGTTTCCAATTACTGTTCGCGCACTCTCTGAAGCCATTGGTCGACCGGCGAAGTCAATTCTTGGAATTCTCTTCAAACAGGGCCGGATGGTCACCATCAACGACGAGCTTGGTGAAGAAGAGTCGATGGAAGTCGCCATGGAGCTGGGCGTTGACCTATCCTTCAAGCGAAGCCGAGATATTGAAGCTGAACTTCTGACGTCACTCGACCATGAAGATCCGCCTGAGCTGATGCGACAGCGTCCTCCGATCGTGACGATTCTTGGCCACGTGGACCACGGTAAGACAACGATGGTGGACCGGATTCGGTCGGCCAATGTGGCTGCAGGAGAAGCGGGTGGCATCACTCAGCATATTGCGGCCTATCAGGTGAACTATCAGGACCATCTGTTGACGTTCGTCGATACGCCTGGCCATGCGGCGTTCGGTGAGATGCGGTCACGCGGTGCCAATGTGACGGACATTGTGGTACTTGTCGTCGCTGCGGACGATGGTGTCATGCCCCAAACGGTGGAATGTATCAGCCATGCGAAAAACGCTGGTGTTCCAATCATTATCGCCCTCAACAAAGTGGATCTTCCGGGGATTGATGAGCAGCGGATCCTGCAGCAATTGGCCCAGCACGAACTGCTCCCGGCCGAGTGGGGCGGCGAGTACGAAGTTGTCCGAACATCAGGTGCGACAGGCAAGGGTATCGACAAACTGCTCGAAACACTGCTGTTGACCGCAGAACTTCACGAAATACAGGCCAATCCGGATCGAGAGGGATTAGGCGTCTGCCTCGAAGCGTTCCGTGATGAAGGTCGCGGAGCGATCGCATGGTTGATTGTTGAAAAGGGAACTCTCAGAGTTGGAGATGTCGTCCTCTGCGGGTCAACCTACGGTCGAATTCGAGCCATGTACAATGACCGTGATGAGGCGATTATGGAAGCCGGGCCTTCCATGCCGGTCAAGGTATCGGGGCTCTCTGAAGTCCCTGGAGCTGGCGACCATTTCTTCGTGATGAAAGATATCGAAGAAGCACGCGAGACGGCCGAAAGCCGTCTGCACGAAGGTCGCACAGAATCGTTGTCATCCCGCGTTTCTCCGCGAACTCTGGAGGACATCCTGAGTGCCCCAAGAAAAGGCCAGGGCGTTCAAGAACTTCCATTGATTCTGAAGGCCGATACTCCGGGATCGATCGAAGCTCTCCGCAGCGAAATAGGCAAGTTCGAGCATCCGGAAGTCAAGGTTCAGATTATTCACTCCGGTGTCGGTGGTGTGAACGAAAGCGACGTGTCTCTGGCTAGTGCTGCCGGTGCAATCATCGTTGCGTTCCACGTCATCGCAGAAGACCGTGCTCAGGCTCAGGCCGATCGTCAGGGTGTTGAGATCCGTCGCTACAATATCATCTATGAAGTAACAGAGCATATCAAATTGGCACTGCAGGGACTTCTTCGTCCAGAGCGAGTGGAAGTCTCTACAGGTCGAGCTATTGTGCTGCGAACATTCGCAATCAGTCGTTTTGGGACCATTGCTGGGTGTCGAGTTCTTAATGGGACGATTTCACGAGATAGCCGGGTGCATTTGATTCGCGACCAAAAGGTCATGAATGATTATCGCCTCGGTTCACTCAAACGCGAAAAAGATGATGCCAAAGAAGTTCGAGATGGCATGGAGTGCGGAATCAGACTTGAAGGGTTTAATGACGTGAAGGAAGGTGACCTGCTCGAGGCATATCGAATCGATGAGATCAAACGGACGCTGTAATGTCGGTGCCACAGGAGACTATTCTGGTTTCATTTGGCGCGGGAAAAAGGTTGAGCGTTTGACTCAACGAACCGCTGACGGCCTTGTTGTGTCCCTGTCAGCTCCCTCTATAGGAAAGCTTCCGTTTATGTCTTCAACCCGTCGAACAGCGCGAGTCGCCTCAATGATTCGCGAGGTGGTCAGCAGCGCCATTCTTTCTGAACTACGCGATCCACGTATCAAAAATGTCACAGTTCTGGGGGCTGATGTAAGCCCGGATCTGCGTCATGCAAGCGTGCGAATCTCAGTCATGGGAGATGAAAAAACGGCTGCGCTAACGATGCATGGACTGACCTCCGCCAAAGGGTTTCTACAGTCGAAAGTCGCAGAGTACATCAAGAGTCGGTATACTCCCGAACTCCGTTTTATAATTGATGACGGAATCAAAAGATCTGTTGAAACGGCAGCCCTGCTGCGAGAACTTCTCCCTGCCGAATCGGATGACCTGGGTTCGAATGAGGAAACAGAGATGGTTCATCCGGGTTTCGATTCGGAAGACGACGATGACTCGGAAGACGCGATGGACTCCGCTGACGCTGATCACAAGTAGTTAATTAACGTTGAAAACAAATTGATCGGGAACAAAGTTTCTTTGTCCCCCTAATTGCTTCGTTGCATATATTGGCAATCAGTTGAATCAGGATCAGCAGGGAATAACCATGGGAACGGCCAAAGCCACCAAGGCAGCCGACAAATCTCAGATCTGTCGAAAGCTCGTGACAGCTTTGCAGAAGCTCTACGGGAAGTCCGTGCCAAAGATTGAGCTATCTGTTGTTGAAACCATGTTGTTTGCTGCATGCCTCGAAGATAATCCCTGGGCGCCGGCCGAGGCAGGGCTGAAAAAGGTTTTGACTTCGTATTTTGATTTAAACGAAGTCCGAGTCAGCTCAGTATCGGAGCTTGAACAGTCACTTGCTCCACTGAAGGATGCAGATTGGAAAGGACTCCGAATACGCTCCATTCTTCGGTTTATCTTCGAGACGACTTACTCATATGACTATGAAAAGCTGCGACGACAGACTTTAGAGCAGGCTGTTAAGACCCTGAAGAAAGTGAATGACATAAGCCCGTTCATTCGGGATTTCATACTGCACGAGATACTTGGAAGTCATGTCATTTGCCTCGACACCTCCATGCTGACAGCTGCACGCTGGCTCGGACTGGTACCAGCAAATGCCGACGTGGATGATGCTTCAGAGTTCCTGAAGGGCGGTATTAAAAAGTCCGAGGTTTCCGAGTTCTGCCATTTGTTACGTTGCCTCTCAACGGACCCAAAGTACGCGCCACGGTTCCTGGATCCGTCCGACACAGAATTGTCGATGGACGATGTAATGGATCGGTTCGTGGAATTGCAGTCTCCTCCGAAGAAGAAGCCCGCGAAACTGGTTCCCCCTCCAGAGCCGCCGAAGATTGAGAAGACTGCTTCGTCAAAGTCTGTAACTCTCGCAGGCACAGCGAAACCTTCCGCTGCTGTTCCATCCATACCAGCAAAAAATCAGCCAATGAAACCTGCGGTAAAACTTCCGCCACCTCCAGCCAAGGCTCCGGCAAAAAAAACGTCTGCCACGAATCCGACACCCGCCAAGCCGGCCACATCAAAAACTGTGGCAAAGCAAACTGGAAAAACGGTCTCAGGAACGTCTGCAAAGGCCCCGCCGGCCAAACCTGAGGCTGGCAAATCCACCAGCAACAGGAAGCCAGCGGCTGTTTCAGGGAAGCCAACACCCAAGAAACCTCGGAAGTAGCGTTTCCGGGGCTCAGCAAGAACCGAACTCGACAGACTCTGCCTGCATACCAATAATGCACTTGTTGCAGTGATTACTGTCGTAGTTGCCTAACCTTACTTCGCTGAGTCTGATCATGAAGCCATTCCAGTTTCCGTCGTCAGTGATTTTTCGTATTGCCTCGGCAAGATTGTCCGCACACTGGCTCGTTGCACTGATGAGCGTGATCTGTTGCGGAATGTCAACAGGATTGCTGGCTGATGATGAAGCCAAAACCTCTTCCGATGACTCCAAAGCTGGAGTGGACGAGCCACTAAGCCCGGATGAAAAAAAGCCGGCCGTTGAAGGACTTGCGGAACCCGATGAGAAACCGCTTGAAGTCAAAGATGAGAGCGACTCCATTGACCCGACCAATAAGGATGCTCTGGCGTGGTATATGTCCGGCCAGAAATCTCTTAAGCGGGGAGATTTAGAAGCAGCTTCCGAAGCCTTTGAGAAAGCTTCCGCTGCGGACCCAAAATCGGCCGTTCCTGTGCGGGCTCTCGCGATGGTTCTGTTCCGAATGGGCAAAGCTGAAGAAGGAAACTCCACTGCAGAAAAGGCGATGCAGCTTGATCCCGACGATTATCAAACACGACTCGAGATGGCCGTCCTCCGTGGCACTGCTCGTCAGTTTGACAATGCTTCAAAGCTTCTCGAGGAGGCATTGGCTTCGAAGACGCTCGATAAGCAATCGCTGGATTTCGTGCATATACATCAGGTTCGTGCCGCTGTCCTGCTGGAGATGCGAAAGATCGGCGAAGCGGCCAACAGTTATGAAGTCATCTTGCAGGCGCTTGAAAGACCTGAAGACTTCAAACTCAACGAACGGGAACATAAAACACTACTGAAGAATCGACTGACATCTTACG
>CAMAXD010000224.1 GCA_945861975.1 Candidatus Kuenenia stuttgartensis
AAAAAAATCCCCGGAGTTTTCCTCCGGGGATCTCGTACAAGTTTTTGTTACAGGTTCGGCAATCGTTTGGCGGCTTCAGCACGTCGGCCGGAAACGTCCCAGTGTCGATCGCCAACTCGGAAACCAAACCCCCAGCTAATCTCCGTTTCGGCACGTCGTGCCCACGGTGTCCCGGGATGCTCAGTCAGAATCGCCTTTAGTCTTTCAATGGCGGTTGTTTCCTCAGTCTTCACCATTTCAAGATACTCTTCACGAGTCATCTTCATGCCGAAGGCCGCCTTGAGTCTTTCAAACTGTGCTTCGTCAGGAACCACGACGGAATCTTTGTCCCACCAGAAATTCCATTCGTTGGCTTTAGGATTCTGAGGGGTCGGCATGTTGTTGGCATGCTTATCCATCGCCAGCAGATACTGAAAAAGACGAATGCGGAAGATGTAAAGCTGAGCGAGTGCCAGGTCATAGCCTGCTCGCCATCGCTGTGTCGCCTCTTTAGCACGTTCCGGTTTCACCTTCTCCATCAATTCGATCGCCTCGTTGGTGAGGTTCATGGCTTTGCTTGCACGAGCCACCTGGCCTTGTGCGGCAGCTGCGAAGGCAGTTAACTCCAGAGGGAAATGTTCGCTCTGGATATTCAGCTCAGGATCGCTCTGCTGAAACAGCAGTTTGTCGCCGTTCGGGTTTAGCCTCGCAACCACTTGCCAGACCGTTTCTCGGAAGGCACTTGTCGCGCGATCTTTGATGTATTCCTGGCGAGAAACCAGATTAGGCTGATACTCACGCATCGACAGGAAATCATACTTGCGTTTGTCGTTAGCTCCCTGCCCCACGAGTGTTTCTTCATCTCCCGGCAACACAAAGAAGATGCCGCCGGTTTCACGTGCCATCCGCACCTGCTCATAGGGGCCGAATCCGGAAGACTGAGCATCCCAGCGTGAATGCAGTCCGTTCCACTGCAAACATTCAGGAAACGGAGTCTCGGGGCCGCGGCGAATCGTAATCCAGAATTCTTCCTTGGTGGGCTCATCCACCCACCGCTGCCGAGCGTACGGATATCCAAACATGCTTTCCCGTCCAAGAAAATAGACGGGAGCCTTGGCGGCTCGTGCTTCCTGAACAGCGGCTTCCACATAGTCCCCGTCATCTCCTGACTCATCGGAAACAACGATGACGGCAAGCTTACGAGACTTCGCGGTCTTCTTGTACTTCGAAATAATCGTAGCTAACGACTGGCACATGTTCTCTGCGCCAGTTTGGTCGATGGGGACTTTGTCGATCGCGGCCTTTACCAACTCGACATCGTCAGTCGGGCGAGGTGTGTGTTCGTGAATATCGCGACCATAACTGGCCACAACCGTCAATAACAAATCATTCCCGCCCTTCCGCAGATCCTTGTCCTGCTTTGAGGCGACTCCAAGTTCTTCGTACACGCGGATGTAGTTCTCGCGAATCTGCTTGCGGTCGTCGACCATACTTCCGGATTCGTCAAACAGCCAGATGACGGTGACCTTTTCCTGACGCATCATGCGGACGATTTCCTGAGTGATGATGCCCATGGCAGCGCCATAGCCTTCCACCATGGAACCCACTTCGCCGACAATTTCACCTTCGCCAAGTTCTTCACCGATCAATGAATCTGTCGGCAGAGCAAGCTCACTCATGACGGGTCGAATGTTGACCTCCTTCATGACAGCCGCCTTCTGCACATTCACCGGTGCCGCTGCCGGCTGAGCCGATGCACCGACGCTTGATGACGGAGTACCGCCAGCAATCACGTTAAGTGTTTCAGCCGGCGCTGTCTCAAGATCAAGTTCGCGCGTGATCTCTTCCTGAGGAATCTCCTCCGTGAAGATCGACTCCAACTGAAGTTCCTTCGCGAGGGAAGGCAGCGCTCGCTGAATGAAAAGCAGCGATAACAAGAAGCCGAGATTAAACAGCAACGAAAACGCGATGGACGGAATAGACCGAGTCAAAGCTTTCACTGCATCCTCCTGAAGATGGGACGCCAGGAATGAAACGAATACCGATTGCCAATCTCATCGACCATGTTGACCAGTTTTCAATGGTCCTCAGGGGGGCGAGCCGTCCACTTCTGTCGTGAACGCAGCATTCCGTATTCTCGGTCTTCGGAAGACTTCATTCAAGTGATTGTTTGCTTATTCTCCGCACCCTGTGAATTGAGTCCGGGTGTTCGCGGGCTATCTTTAGCGGATCGCCTCAATCGTAGCCTCGCACAGAATAACCGTCCAGGTTGGGCGATTCTGATTCGGGCTCGCAGATTTTTCAGCCCCCGTCCCGTCAGTCAGCGCGCATCGCCATGCTGCGGTAAATGGCCTGGTCTACGCTGTCAGACACCGTCTGGACATGCCCGTCGGCGAACAGAACCAAAATGCAGCCGGGGTGCCGACTATCCAGTTCACATTCATCAGAAGTGGCGACATTCGGGCCTAAACTGCAGAACCCCAGCACTCGTCCCGGAGCATCCTCCCCTAGAACATGAAACCCCAGCCATGTTGAAGGCAGTTTTCGGGCTGTCCGCTCCGAGATGACAGCGACATGGCTTAATCCTCTGGTGAGATCCCGAAATGAAAAGCGGCGGCGATGCACAAAAGCACCCGCGCCGTCATATTCGGACGGTTCATCCGGGTCTGAGTAACCCGCAATTCCAAGATAGTTGGCTTGTGGTAGCTCCATCAGTATTTTTTCGGAGAGCGGATCAAGGCCGCCGCCAGAGTTGCTGTCGTCTTCCAGATACAACTGAAATGTGCCTTCCGCAACGTCAGAGGGGCAGATAAGGACTGAGGGAGTGGCCAGGACTCCTGATTCAGCCTGCCCCAGCGCCGCTGCGAATGCAGATCGCGATGCGACATCCAGGGAAACAGGTTTCAGCCACTTCGATTGTACCTGCGATCGCAGTTCCGCATGTTCCAGAAATGGCAGAAGATCAGGAACCCATCCGGTCGCAATTGGCTTGCCTGAAATCTCGGACCAGCCAGCCGGAAGATTCTGAAAAGTGTCATGATGGAGATGCAGCGCGATTCCAAGCTGCCTTAGGTTATTCTGACACTGCGCCCGGCGCGCTGTCTCTCGCGCAGATTGCACCGCAGGCAGCAGAACTGCCAAGAGCACTCCGATCACGGACATCGTGACCAGAAGCTCAAGCACGGTCAAAGCTCTGCGATCCAATCCTCGCCGAGACAACGGGCACCTACTGCCTTGCATAGGCCCAGTCTTCCCTGAAAACCCTGTCAAAACTCAAATGCGTAGTGTCTCAATCAGAATTCTCTGCGGTCAAGCCCATTGTTCACGGATGCCCTGCATTCCGCGCAAGGAAAAGGCGACTTTTGCGCGTCGCAAATGCCGCCCGTCTAATTCTTGACGCTGCAGATTCTGAAAAGCCCCGGTGTTTTGAATTGCCATGGCATCAAGGATGGCATCAATTCAGCGAGGCAGCAAGAACCTATTTAGAATCAGCCTCTGCAGGCTTCTTTGTGGTGGTTTTCGCTGCGCTGGTTTTGGCGGTGCTGGTCTTCGGCAACTTTGCCTGCTGCTCAGGCGTCAGTACCTTCTGTAGTGCCTCCACCACCTTCGCATTGAATTCCGTTTCAGACTTTCGCCATTCCTTGAGCTTCGTCTTTTGTTCGTCCGTCAGATTAAGAGCCGTTTCAACGGCCTTTTTTGCTTCTGCACCAGTCTTGCTGGCAGCCTTGTTCGTGGCGTTCGCTTCTTTCTCAGCTTTTTTCTGATCTGCTGTCAGGATGTCGGCCCGAGCCTTCTTGAGTGCGGCAAATGCCTCTGCAAACGCCATGTCGATCTCTGCAATCTTCTCTTCCTGGTCGGCAGCGATTTCGATCTTATTCAAAGCTTTCTGCGTCGCCTTTGGACCTCGAGTGACTTTTGGTTTTGCCTTCTCTTTGGATTCAGCTTTCTCTTTGGATTCAGCTTTCTCTTTCGCGCCATCCGCAGCGGATATTGAAGGACATGACAATGCCAATCCGAAACCGAACAAACACATCCACTTCAACATTCTTAGCCCCTTTTTTTAAACTTAAGACATGAAATCAGATACACATTAAGTGTGACGAAAGTTACCGCACTTGGCATTGATAGTCAACTACTGTAGTAGGATGGAAGCCACGTAATAGTTATTTCAGAAAGT
Source organism: Candidatus Kuenenia stuttgartensis (assembly GCA_945861975.1). Lineage (GTDB taxonomy): Bacteria > Planctomycetota > Planctomycetia > Planctomycetales > Planctomycetaceae > SXXK01. The sequence continues at coordinate 4,157 of CAMAXD010000224.1, forward strand.
GTTCGATTTTTCGAATTCGGATTCATCTTGCCCAATGCACGTACAAATCTCAAACTGAGGACCATGCGAGTTCACAGAGATCAGCCACACTCTGAGGTTGATTTTTGCGTTCCTCCCCACGGGCCTTATTGCCTCGAGACTTTTTTTCCTGCTTTCCAGATTGCATTGACCTGTGCATTACATGGCGAAATTTGGATCTCGGCGGAATGGAGTTGCACGTGCAGAACGGCCGTGCTTACAGATCCTGATTCGCGAGCGCCGTGCATGAATCCAACAGATTCTTTCAAAACATCCTCGATCAACAATCGCCAGATTTCCAGCACACGGCGCCACACTGATCCCGACGGGCAAGCAGCCGGAGAATGGTGGCACGAGGCAGCCGACGGACGAATTGCCTGCGACCTCTGCCCCAGAGATTGTCACCTGAAGCCCGGCGATCGAGGGTTCTGCTTTGTCCGCCAGAATGTTGATGGTCAGATGAAGCTGACAACTTACGGTCGCAGTACAGGGTTCTGTATCGACCCTATCGAAAAGAAGCCACTCAATCACTTTTTCCCCGGCTCCCCGGTCTTGTCGTTCGGAACCGCAGGCTGCAATCTGGGATGTAAGTTCTGTCAGAACTGGGACATCTCGAAATCGCGAGAAGTTGAGCGACTGAGCGAAGTGGCCATGCCGGAAAGCATCGCCGCAGCAGCACTCAAAACTGGTTGTCGCAGCGTTGCTTTTACTTACAACGATCCAGTCATCTGGGCTGAATACGCCATCGACACGGCTCGCGAATGTCGGCAATTGGGAATTCATCCGGTTGCTGTCACGGCTGGATACATCAGCCCGAGCGCACGAGCGGAATTCTTTCACGCGATGGATGCGGCCAATGTTGATCTCAAAGCCTTCACAGAAGATTTCTACGAACGCATCACTTATTCAAAACTCCAGCCCGTTCTGGATACTCTGCATTGGCTGAAACATGAAAGCGATGTCTGGTTCGAAATCACAAACCTGATTATTCCTGACGCGAACGATAGCCCGGATGAACTCCGCCGAATGTGCGACTGGATTCTTGAATCCGTCGGCGCGGAAGTTCCCGTTCACTTTTCGGCCTTCCATCCCGACTTTCGCATGACCGACCGCCCTCGTACGCCTCACGAAACGCTGGTCATGGCGCGAGACATAGCGGTTCGTCAGGGGCTGAAGTTTGTCTATGTCGGCAATGTCAACGACGTCTTCAACCAGAGTACATGGTGCCCTGGCTGTGGCGAGTTATTGATCGAACGAAACTGGTACCAGCTTGGTCAATGGAATCTTGACGGCAATGTCTGTCGCAAATGCAGGACATTGATTCCGGGGCATTTCGACATGTCTCCTGGCTCATGGGGCAATCGACGCCAGCCGATCCGGATCAGCGAGTATGCTTCCGGGCCTCAGGTATCATCCCGGTCGAATCGAAGTTTGCTGCCACAGCTCGAGCCAAACACAGACGACTCGCCGAAAGAGCTCCATGCTCCGACAGCCCCAACCTTAATGAATAGTCCCCTCATGAACACGCTGAAGACTGCCCCCGAACTCAGCTCGCCCCAACAGCACGCTTTGCACCTGGCGGCTTGTGAAATCGTTGCCGCCGCAGTCAACGGTACGGCTCCCCAACTTTCGGACCCATCTCTTGGTGGCCTCGCAGATCTCGAAGTCATGGGGGTCTTCGTGACGCTCAAGAAGGCCGGGCAGCTCCGAGGCTGTGTCGGTATGTTGGGTGAGCCCATGATGATCCGTCCTGCTCTGCTTCAGGCCGGTCATCGAACAGCCGTTGCGGATCAACGCTTTCCGCCTGTTGCGGCTGATGAACTACGTGATTTGACGCTGGATGTAACTATTCTTTTCAATTTCGAAACGATTCATGAGGTCGGTGAGGCTCGTACGGCCGCGATCAAAGTTGGAACGCACGGTCTCAAAATTGTTCATCAGGGGCGATCTGGTCTGCTATTGCCGATCGTGGCCGTGGAACAGCAATGGGACGCGCGGACCTTTCTGGAACAAGTCTGTCGCAAGGCTGGACTCCCCTCCAATGCATGGCTGCAATCCGATGCTCAGCTCCTGCGTTTCGAAGGTCGACTGATCGAAGGTCCGTTTTCCACTGCCATTGCGGAACGAGCGATCCAGAGTTCTGCGCCGCCTCGCGCAATGCTGCCGTCTCAGGATAATGTGCGATCCCTCGCCACGTTCGTGACAGCCAACATTCGATCGCTGACTCAGGGGGCCATCCCGGCCTGCTTCCCTGATCATTTATCCGACCGCACTGTCGATGGGCTCGCAATACAGTTCGCTTTGTCCAACGGCCAGCGGATCACGTTCTCGAGGCTACAACCGAGCGGCGGTCTCCCCTTGCAGATGACTCTGCTGGAACTGGCTCAATCAGCCGCCAACTGGTTGCAACAGACGAAGAACGCCGCGTCATTGGTCTCTCAGATATCTGCCGACGTTCTGCTGCTGTTTAACGCTGAACAATTGAAGTCAGTGAACGCTGAAAGTTTGAGTCGTATGAATCCTGGCGAGACGCTGCTGTTGCTCACCGATGGCAATAAAACTGCATGGCGTTTCCATCGCCATGCACCATCGCAGCACACCTTGCAGCAGCTCTCTCAGGACGTCAGTCTGTCCGATCCGAATCAGGCCGCATTGTTTCGCTTTACGGCCTGCTGCAGTTGCGATGACGTGGCATTCAGCAGTCGTCCTCAACCTCAACAAGGGCCAGCACTACGCAAGTCAGCAGTCGCTGGAAAGTTTTATCCTTCGAGCCCCAATGCTCTGGCGGGACTGATCAGCAACTGCCTTGGTGAGGTCCCTGTTGAAAAGGAACACTGGCCGGCCGTGATGGTGCCACATGCCGGCTTACAGTACTCCGGACGCATTGCCGGTCAGGTCTTTCGACGAGTCCGCATTCCTGAATCCGTGATCATTATCGGCCCAAGGCATACTCGTAACGGAGTTGATCTGGCAGTGGCTCCGAACGCCGAGTGGGAATTGCCCGGGCAGATTGTTGCTTCCGACATTGCTTTAGCGAAAGCGATCATTGCTGGAATTCCCGGACTGCAATTTGACGCGGCTGCTCATGTCGCCGAACACAGCATCGAAGTCGAGTTGCCCTTTCTGGCTCGGCTTGCTCCCATGTCTCGAATCGTTGGTATCACGATTGGTTCAGCCAGCCTGGAACAGTGTCTTGTGATCGGTCGCCAACTGGCCGACGTCATCCGCACGCTTCCTGTGCAGCCACTGCTTGTAATCTCCAGCGATATGAATCACTTCGCGACTGATACAGAAAATCGTCGACTTGATGAACTGGCGCTAAAGGCGATGGAGACGCTGTCCCCGGTAACATTGTTTGAGACAGTTCGCTCTCAAAACATCAGCATGTGCGGAGCCCTTCCGGCTGTGATCGTCATGGCGGCCCTCGAATCACTTGGACAGCTTAAGCAAGCGGTGCGTACCGGCTACGCGACTAGTGCTGATGTTTCAGGAGATGCCAGTCGAGTCGTCGGTTACGCCGGTATGCTGCTGGGCGGTAAACTTACTTCGATGACGAGTCGGAACCAGATCTGGCCGCAGGATTCAATAATTCCGCCAGCGTAAATCGCTCGAACACAAGATGCGACTGACTGCCTTCATAGACGATGCCCACATGCTCCGCATCGATTTGAGTCAGACTCGGATATCCGGCTCCAGGGCCTTCGTCCAGCAGAAGATGATGAGAACTCGGCCACGTTTTCCCCTCATCAAAACTCACCTGAATCGTATGATGAGTTCTCCCTTTCTGAGTGTGAGGATTCGCAAACAACAGCACATGCTTTTCCTGTCCGGACTCCATGTAGTTCACTCGCAGCAAACTGCCGTTACAGTTGGGCTCGATCAGCGTATTGCGACTCGTGGCATGAGCCTCCCAGGTTTTGCCGAGATCCTTCGAAATCACAACGGCGCGGTATCGCTCATGATCGTTACGGATATTCAGCATGATGGAGTTGTCGCTTAACACCACCGCCTGACACTCATTGCCACCAGCATAGCCCGGGCTGCCCACTGTCCAGGTCACTCCATGATCTTTGCTGATCATGACCGTCGCAAAAGTTGCTAATGGCTCCCGACCTGTTCGACCCTGAACAGGCATGACCAGCGTCCCATCCGGCAACTGAAATCCCTGTTGCGGCGAAGGAGCAAACAACCACCACGATTCCTGTTTCAACTGGCGTGTCATATTCACGGGCTTCGACCAGGTGAGTCCATCATCCTTCGAGCTGACCATCATAAACTGAGCCGTCTTGCCGATCTCGAAACCTGGCTCAGAACCATCATCAACCCATTGATGCTTTCCGGGCTTACCATTCATCCATAGGGCAAAACAGAAGATCTCGCCCGTCTGTCGATCGATGATCAGACCTGGATCACTGCATCCATTCAGTTCCTGTGTCAACCCGCCAAACTCGCCCATATCCATGATGACGTTTACCGGCTCCCAGGACTGACCACTGTCAGTGCTGCGGCTCAGTCCGATATCGATATCTTCCTGCAGATCACGTCCCATGCGTCGCCGCATATCGTAGACGCAGAGCAGAGTTCCTTGTGCGGTCGTCCCCAGCGCAGGGATTCGATAGGTGTGGACTCCATCATCCTGATGCCGACGCAGCGCAACCCCGATGCGATGTCGTACCGTCGGTGCCTCATTTGAGACTTGAATTTCGGCCTGGTCGATTTTCAATTGAGTACAGGTCGCTGAAACATGATGCGACAAGTCCACCGTCTCTGTCAGTTTGCAGTCCAGCCAGAACACGTTTCGGCCCGAACTGAGGTCTCTTTTCCCCTGAAAAGAAATTTTCGTCATGGGGGCCTGAGAATCGCCAAATTTATTTTCAGCAGAGAAGCCGCCCTCAGCGCCAGTCCAGTACAGCGTCAGTGATTTGACATCTGAGAGCTCATCAGTACCTTCCAGAGAGAACTCCAGCGCGTTCACTTCGACGTTCATCTCATCAGGGACATCAATGACCACTTTGACGATCGGGCCATGTTCATTGCGAATCAGAATCGGATGAATCGGGCTGATGCCAGTGACCTTTAACTCAGCGCTGAAAACACCTGCATGTATCAGCAACAACTGGCTGGCCAACACAATATACTGAAGAATCGTCTTTGTCATGACTCGAAACCTTTTGCTCAAACGCAAAATGAAATCAGACTGGTTAATTTGTTCCCTGTGCCCGCAGTTTGATCCTCAACACTGATGCCGACGGCTTCAATCGCCGCGTGTCCGGATTTTCGAAATGGCCTCGGCAACGGTTGAGCAACCCCGTTTCGGTCAATGGTGCGGCAGCGGAGAGTGTACTCTCCCGCCGGTACGCCGGGCAGAACAATAGCCCAATGAGCGTTCGTGAGCAGCATCGGCCACGATTGCGGAACTCCAGCGGCGTCAAACCCAAACGTATTGGCATGCATTCTTCCTTCGTGCAGTCCATGCCACGTGTCCGGAGCTGGAAGCATCTCAGCATCAACCCACGGAAGTTTCGTCATCCATGGATCATCTTCCGCCGGCTCTGCATCGGACG
>CAMAXD010000225.1 GCA_945861975.1 Candidatus Kuenenia stuttgartensis
AAATCTCCGACGGTAACTCATGATCTGTTCTGGGTCCATGATATTTTCTGGCAGCAGGCTTATGGAATTCATGCGCCAGGGTATCGCATTCGAGTCAACGGAAACGCTCGTGAATCCGTACTGGTCTATGAACCGATTGACGGTAAGCCGGTGGTGTTAATGCCGGGCGAAAGCTTTGAACTGGTCCGCCACATCTTCGTAAATCGAGATCTCCCGAACGTCATGGCGGATTACGAAGAATCGATTGGCAAAGGCGATCCGCTGCGAAATACGGCATTGACGATCACAGCCAAGGGGCGTCCGGTCGCGGATGCTCGTGTGGCACTGAGTCTCGGTGATGTCAGCCGAGGGACCGTTGTGACGGTTAAAGACGGAGTTGCACAGGTCCGCCTGCCGCAGGGAGAATACACCGCGAATGTCAGCGTCGCCGGACGGGAACTGAATGCCCAGTCGTTCAAAGTGTTGGACAATGGAGCCGCCGCGATTCAAGTGGAAGACTTATCACCGGGCTTTGCGAGCATCACGATCACCGATACCGATGGGCATTCCATTCCAGCCAAGATTCAGTTTAAAGGCAAAGGGAACACGCCAACGCCGAACTGGGCTCCGGAAACTGGCGAACATCTGGTGAAGAATCTGGCCTATACGGCAAACGGAAAGGCAGACGTCACGCTGGAGGCCGGCGAATATGAACTTACGGTCAGCCGTGGTTCAGAATACCACGCTGATTTTCGGACGTTAAAAGTGGAAGACGGTCAGACGACAGAGATGGCTGTGAAGTTGGCTCGAGTGGTGGAAACTGCGGGCTGGGTGAGTGCGGATTTTCACAGCCATAGTTCTCCGTCCGGTGATAATACCTCCAGCCAACTGGGACGCGTGTTGAATCTGATTGGAGAGCACATCGAGTTCGCTCCGTGCACTGAGCATAACCGCATCAGCACTTATGAACAGCACCTGGGGCAGCTCAATGCGAAGGCCTTTATGGCGACCGTGTCGGGCATGGAGTTGACCGGGACACCTCTGCCATTGAATCATCAGAATGTGTTTCCATTGATCTTCAAGCCTCGAACTCAGGATGGCGGCGCCCCGATGACAGATGCGAGCCCTGAAACGCAGATTGAACGCATTGCCGCCTGGGACAATAACAGTGTGAAGCTGATCCAGCAGAATCATCCGGATATCGGCTGGTTGTTTTATGATCGTGACGGCAACAAAGCTCGGGATGAAGGCTATTCCCGATCGTTCGGGCTGATGAATGTCATGGAGATTCATCCGATTGATCCGTTGTTGAAGCCTTCGCAATTTGAAGTGCGAGACGGCAAGACGATTGGTAACCAGACGGCGTTGAACTGGCTGCAACTTTTGAATCAGGGTTTACGTATTTACGGCGTCGTCAATACCGACTCGCACTACAACTTCCACGGTTCGGGCGGCTTGAAACTGTGGATCAAATCTTCAACCGATGATCCCGCACAGATCAACTCTGATGAAATGCGAGATGCCTCACGTGAGGGCCATTTGATTATGTCGAATGGCCCTTATCTTGAAGCGACCTTCACGGAAGCGGGGACAGATCAGGAACCTGTCATCTCCGGGCAGGATCTGGTCGCGAAGTCCAGGAAGGTGAGTGCGAAGATTCGAGTTCAGTGCCCGAACTGGCTGGACGTTGACACCGTGATCGTCCTTGTCAACGGGCGTCGGAGTGATAAGCTCACGTTCTCACGCGACACGCATCCGGACATGTTTGGCAAAGATGTCGTGAAGTTTGATCACACGGTCGATGTGGAACTGACTGAGGATGCGCACCTTGTTGTCCTCACCGGGCATCGAACTCAGGTCCTGGGCGACATCATGGGCCCGCTGTGGGGAACTCAACATCCGACCGCGTTAAGCAATCCGGTATTTGTTGATATCACCGGAGATGGCTTCACCGCCAACAAGGATACTTTGGATGTTGCGTTGCCGGTCAAGTTTGTCGCAGAGAAATGATAGTCGCAGAGAAATGATAGTCGCAGATGCGGAGAGGCGGAGATGCGGAGATGCGGAGAGGCGGAGAGGCGGAGAGTCAATAGGAATGCAGGACGGCGGCCGCCAAATTGAGCCGTCGTATGGCTTATCAACTATAGCGTGGCACCAGCGGCTGAAAAGCCGCGCGGGCTGATCATCTGTCGGCTGCGCTGCGGCAGGACGTGGCTCGCTATGATCGTATGTCCCACCCTGCCTTGCAGGTCAGTCACATGGCTCAGAACAAATGATCATGGTGCTGGTAGGATAGACCCAGCACCTGACCGACAAGAAGTTGAATAAACTTCGTCAACAAGGCAGGGTTGATACTTAGTCGAACGTCAAAATCGTCACATTCGTGACACCTTGTTAGGGACAGGTAACATAGGTAAAGATTGCGTGGCAATAACGCAACACGAGTCCACGATATTAGCGGTGCCACTATCGCCCTTTGGCGGATAGTCATTAAACATTTCTCTGACGCGCGGAACAGCGCGAAGCGAAAGGTAGACACCCGTGGAAATGGTCGATGACATTGTGAAAGAATTTTTGGTTGAGAGTTATGAGAGCCTTGATCAGCTGGACAAGGATCTAATGGCGTTAGAAGACGCGCCGGATGACAAGAGCCGACTCTCGAGCGTCTTTCGGACCATTCATACGATTAAAGGGACATCAGGGTTCCTTGCTTACCCAAATCTGGAACATCTCGCTCACGTTGGTGAGAACCTGCTCGTCCTGCTGCGTGACGGTGCGCTGCGGCTGAATGCGGAGATCGCGACGGCACTGCTGGCGATGGTGGACGCGGTTCGCAGCATTCTCAGTCGGATTGAGAGTACTGGTACCGAAGGCGATGAGACTTACCGAGATCTGATTGCCATGCTCGAACGACTCAAAAACAGGGAGTCTGCCGCGAACTCCGCTGCTCCTGCTGTGGTAGCTCCGCAGCAGTTTGAGATCCATGTTGAACAAGTCGTTCGCGAACTGTGCCAGGAAGTTCAGGCGGCTGTGGCCTGCAGTCCGGCAGACGACAAACTGGCAGCTCTGTCCGTCGGGAATTCACATTCCGAAACGACATTTGCTGATTCGGCTGCAGTTGCCATTGAGGCAGCGGCTCACGACGATCATGCCGTCAGTCCGAAAAAGGCACTGGCAATAACAGAATCTCGCGCCGGTACAGACGGTGGGTCCGCTTCCGCTGAAGGTGGCGACAAGAGTGGTTCCGTCACGGATTCGTCAGTGCGGATTGATGTGCAGCTCCTTGACAAACTGATGAATCTTGTCGGTGAGCTTGTGCTTGCTCGAAACCAGATCATGCAGTTCAGCGGAAGTATTGAAGACGCCGCCATGTCTGCTGCGTCGCAACGGCTGAACCTGATTACAACCGAGCTGCAGGCCGGCGTGATGAAGACACGCATGCAGCCGATTAAGAATGCGTGGGCGAAACTGCCGCGAGTTGTGCGCGATCTGTCGATCAGTTGCGGCAAGAAGATTCAGGTTGTGATGGAAGGTGAGGATACGGAACTTGACAAGACGATTCTGGAAGCCATCAAAGATCCGTTGACCCATATCGTGAGAAATTCAGTCGATCACGGCATTGAATCGTCAGATGTCCGCGTGAAGAACGGCAAATCCGCCGAGGGAACATTGTGGCTGCGAGCCTATCATGAAGGCGGACAGGTCATCATTGAGATTGCGGATGACGGAGGCGGCATCAATCTGGATCGCGTGCGGCAGAAAGCCGTTGAAAAAGGCATGGTCACAGCCGAGCAGGCTGCCGCAATGTCGGATCGCGAATCGATTCAGTTAATTCTTCTGCCCGGTTTTTCGACGGCTGCCAAAGTCACCAACGTCTCGGGGCGCGGTGTCGGCATGGATGTGGTGAAGACCAACGTCGAAAAAATCGGCGGAATGCTCGACATTCAGAGCACGATGGGAAAAGGTACGACGCTGCGGATCAAGATTCCGCTGACCCTGGCCATCATTCCCGCTCTGATTGTGACGACGGCCAGCGACCGCTATGCGATTCCTCAGGTCAGCCTGTTGGAACTTGTCCGTCTGGAAGGCGAACAGGTGAAGAAGAGCATCGAATACGTGCACGGTGCGCCTGTGTATCGGCTGCGAGGGAAACTCCTGCCGCTGGTTGATCTTTCTGAACGGCTGGGTGTGGTTCCTCCAAATGCAGACATGAGGCAGTCGTTCGAAGACCGAATCGTCAACATCGTCGTGCTTCGCGCGAATGATCGACAGTATGGGCTGGTCGTGGATAAGGTGAATGACACTGCGGAAATCGTCGTTAAACCGCTGAGCCGACAGCTCAAGGGCATCGGTGAATATGCGGGCACCACGATTATGGGCGACGGCAGTGTCGCACTCATTCTGGATGTCATGGGGCTGGCCATTGCCGCCGGACTCACCGGGGACGTTCGAGATCAGCCGCATGCAAATAACGGGAAGGACGGATCTCATTCCGGCGAGCCGACCCAAACACTTCTGGTTGTGGATCTGGGAGACGCACGGCGGTTTGCGTTGCCGACGTCAATGGTTGCGCGACTCGAGAAAGTCTCCGGTTCGGTGGTTGAATACACCGACGGACGCGAAGTCATTCAGTACCGAGGCGAGATTCTGCCAGTCGTCAGGCTTTCCAATGTGTTCGGTGCCGCTGACTCTGATTCCTCTTATCCGGAGGAACTGCAGATTATCGTCTACGCGGAAGAAGACTACAGCTGTGGCTTCGCGGTGAATCGGATCGTCGACATCGTCGAAACGGAACTTCGGCTTAAGACCACGCGTGGCGAGCATGACAATCTGCTGGGAACAACCGTGATTCAGGAACGAGTGACGGATGTTCTGAACCTGCGAAATCTGGCGAGGCATGGAACGAAAGATGAGCGGTTCGCGGCTAGCCGCAGGTGACCGCAGAGATTGGAAATCTCAAATCTCAAATCTCAAATTTGAATAAGGCTCGGTCCGGAGACCAGCCATCTGACTACTGACTACTGACTACTGAAAACTCCTTACCATGACCACCAAACATCAATTCTGCACCTTCTATGTGGACGACCTGTTCCTGGGCATCAACGTGCAGCAGGTTCAGGAAGTCATTCGATACCAGGAGATGACTCGTGTGCCACTCGCACCGGTCGCGATCCGCGGCCTGATCAATCTTCGAGGACAAATCGTCACGGCGATCGACCTTCGATGCTGGCTGGGCATGCCGCTGCGTGATCCGCAGGAGCTACCCATGAATGTCATCGTGCATGACGGAAGCAACGCCGTCAGCCTGCTGGTCGATCGCATCGGTGATGTGATCGAAGTGAATGATGAATTGTTTGAATCGCCACCTTCGACGGTTCGAGCCAATGTTCGAGGGCTGATCCAGGGAGCCTACAAGTTGTCTGATCGACTCCTTCTTCTGCTGGACACGAGGCGAGCCCTGGCAGAGTGCGATTCACGTTCCGCGCAGAACGGACGACTTGCCAGTTAGTAAGCCGTAAAACAGGTGAGCGGTTGGGCGTCAGCCCCTCCGTGGAAACGCCTGAGAGAATCCACACGGTGCGGCTGACGCCCAGCCGCTCGCCAGATGGACCAGTCAGCCCCGGTGGCAGGCCTTATCTTTTTACCCAAAACCCAGACGTAACCGTTTTTAATCTCACAGGAATGACTATCAATGACTCTGATCCCGACTGCTCCGAAATGCTCATGGTATCAACTAAAGAGCCTGAAAACGAAGCTCTTACTCTCCTTCCTCGTGCTGGGCCTGGTCCCGATGGCGATTGTGGGAGTGCTGTCCTATCGCGTCGCATATCAGGCGTCTCTCGACTCATCCGGCCTGCGAATGCTGTCTACGGCAGTCAACCTGTCGGACAAGATTGACCGCAATCTGTTTGAGCGATTCGGCGACGTGCAGGCGTTTGCTTTCAATCCGATGGCTCAGGGCACACCTGAAAACGTGACTGAAGCTGCCAACTTCTACATGCTCGCATACGGTTGCTACGACCTGATGGTCATCGCAAGTCCGGAAGGAAAAATTATTGCCACAAACACCGTCACGTTCGACGGCAAGCCGCTGAACAACAGCCTGTTGCTGGGCCGCGATGTGAAAGGACAGGAGTGGTTCGAATCGTGTATCAATGGCCAGATTGCCAGCGGGCAGTCGTACGTCGGTGATATGAAAGAAGACCGAGACACCGCAGATGCCTATCATGATCGCGGGCTCATCCTTGAATTTGCGGCTCCGATTCGCAAGGACGATGGAACACTGGTCGGCGTCTGGTGCAATCGCGCCTGTTTCGACAAGACCGTCGGCAACATCGTACACGCCGAGGAGTCGGCATTGAAAGATGCCGGAATGACAGTCAAACTACAAGTGCTGAGCAAAACCGGACTCGTCCTGGCGGATTCGGACGCCGACGCTGTCCTGAAACTGAACCTCGTCGATAAAGGCCTGCAGGCTGCCAAACTCGGCTTGGACGGGAAATCTGGCCACAATGAAGAAATCGACCCGCTAAGCCAGGTGCAGCAGATCAATGGCTATACGCAGCAAAAGGGTTATGGTCCGTTTTCAGGCTTCGGCTGGGTTATACTCTCCCACTGCGATTCATCTCTGGCCGTCAGCTCCGCGACTTCGATCCGCAACTTTGTTGGCGCGATCGGCCTTGCAGCGGCGGTCGTCCTGACCGTCATCGGAATCTGGCTGGCAGTCGGGATCGCAAAGCCTGTCCAGCAGACGGCGGCAGCGATTGCGGCGTTGGCCCAGGGCGACCTTTCGACTCGGCTGCCGGTTCGAAGCGGCGATGAACTCGGCCGCATGGGGAGCTCTCTGAACACGGCACTGGAAGGGATCAGTACTGCAGTGGATGCACAGAAAGTCGACTGGAATCAAGTTGGCGAACAACGTCGCCAGATGATTGAAGCGGACGCCAAGATACGAGCGATCAGCAAGTCTCAGGGTCTGATCGAATTTCAGATGGACGGCACGATTTTGAGTGCGAACGACAACTTCCTGGCGACGCTTGGTTACTCGATGGACGAGATCAAGGGCAAACACCACAGCATGTTCATTGAAGAGAACATGAAGAACTCGACTGAGTACCGTGAGTTCTGGGCTCGTCTGAATCGCGGCGAAAACATTTCCGGCGAGTACCGTCGAGTCGGCAAGGGCGGAAAACTGGTGTTCGTTCAGTGTTCCTATAGTGCAGTCAGTGACGCGAATGGCAAACTGCTTAAAGTCGTCAAGTACGCGACTGACACCACAAAGATGGTCGATGAACGGAATCAGGCGAAAAGCCTGAAAACGATTGTCGATGAATCCGAAGCCGCTTTCATGACCATCAATCGTGATTTCGTGGTGACCTACATTAACCAACAGACAGAAAAGATGATTTCGAAGTATGCAACAGTGTTTCGGGCGAATTGGCCATCAGTAGATTTCTCGAAGATCGTGGGCAGCAACATCGACCAATTCCATAAGAATCCGCAACATCAGCGTCTGATGCTCTCGGATCCGAGCAGACTGCCCTACAAGACCGATATTCAGATTGGCCCGCTCACGTTCGCCCTGACCGTCACGGCGCAGCGTGATGTCGCTGGTCAATACGTGGGTAACGCACTGGAATGGAAAGACGTGAGTGAAATTCGCAAACAGGAATTCCTCAACGCCGACTACTCAGGTCAAATTGCTGCGATCAGCAAGTCGCAGGCTGTCATTGACTTCAAGCTCGACGGCACAGTGATTACCGCGAACGAAAACTTCCTGGCGACGCTGGGGTATTCTATGGAGGAAATTAAGGGCGGCCATCACGGTCGATTTGTGGATGACGCGTACCGCAACAGCAGCGAGTACCGCGAGTTCTGGGCTCGACTAAACCGTGGCGAGTTTGTCGCCGGTGAGTTCAAGCGGATCTGCAAGGGCGGCAAAGAAATCTGGATTCAGGGTTCCTACAACCCGATCATGGACCAGAACGGCAAACTGTTTAAAGTCGTCAAATACGCCACCGACATCACCAGCCAGGTGAATTCACGAAACGAAATGGCACGGATTCTGGATCTGGTCAACGCGAACGCGACCACACTGGGGTCGTCGGCTGAGGAACTCACTGCGGTCAGTTCTCAAATGGCGTCGAATGCAGAAGAAACGTCGGCTCAGGCCAGCGTTGTCTCTGCCGCGTCTGAACAGGTCAGCAAGAACGTCCAGACGGTGGCCACGGGTGTTCAGGAAATGAACGCGGCAATCTCTGAAATTGCGAAGAACGCCAGCGATGCTGCCCGTGAGTCGCAGGCAGCCGTCACTACTGCAGCAGCTGCCAATATGACCATTGGGAAACTGGGCGACAGCAGCCTGGAAATCGGCAAGGTCATCAAGGTGATTACATCAATTGCTGAGCAGACAAATCTGCTGGCTCTCAATGCCACGATCGAAGCCGCTCGTGCAGGTGAAGCTGGCAAGGGATTCGCGGTTGTGGCCAACGAAGTGAAAGAACTGGCGAAGGAAACTGCCAAAGCCACAGAAGACATCAGTCGCAAGATTGAGGCGATTCAGGGCGATACGCAGGGTGCCGTCGATTCCATCCGTCAGATTGGTGAAGTCATCGCTCGGATCAACGATATCTCCAACACGATCGCCAGTGCTGTTGAAGAACAGACGGCCACGGCCAATGAGATGAGTCGCAATGTGGCAGAGGCTGCGAAGGGCACATCCGAGATTGCACAGAACATTACATCTGTGGCAACGGCTGCTCAGAACACGAGTCAGGGAGCAACCAATTGTCAGCAAGCGGCCGCAGAAATGTCACGCATGGCGACTGAACTCCAGGAACTTGGTGCTGGCAGGGGAAATGGAGACAGCTCAGAAGCTGCCGCACTCCGAATGCTGGAAGAGATCAGCCAGGACGCCCGTCGGGCTGGCAACAGCGGAGGTAAAGGCAAGTCCAATGGCCGAAAACTTGTCGGCGGACGTGCGTAGAGGAAGTTGAATCGGACTTCGGCGAGCGGTGTGTCGTCAGCCCACCGGTACAACTGCGTTGTGGTCCGTCAAAGAGTGCGGTGGTTGCGAGACCACCGCACAGGCAGTCGAGAATCTTACAGGTCTAACGCACCGATCCCCATCCGGCTTTACGCCGGTGGGATCAAGGTTAGAAAACTACTCAACGAACACAACAAAGGTTCTTCCAGCCCCCGACTGGCTTCCACCGACGCATGGTCGAGCGGGGAGCGGAGCCTTTCGTTTTGTTCGGAGTAGTTGCCAAACCGTAGCTCCACTCGCACGAGGCCAATAGGGGCCTGCAACCAAGCACCAAGCACCAAGCACCAAGCACCAAGCACCAAGCACCAAGCACCAAGCACCAAGAACCAAGAACCAAGCACCAAGAACCAAGAACCAAGAACCAAGAACCAAGCACCAAGCACCAAGAACCAAGCACCAAGAACCAAGCACCAAGAACCAAGCACCAAGAACCAAGAACCAAGCACCAAGCACCAAGCACCAAGCACCAAGAACCAAGAACCAAGAACCAAGAACCAAGAACCAAGAACCAAGAACCAAGAACTTTACGTCTACCAATCACCAACACTGCCGTCGGAATTGAAGACTCGCTGCAGTAGTTCCTGTTCGAACGGGTGCTTGCGGACTTCGTCTTCGTTGATGGAAATGCCGAGTC
>CAMAXD010000226.1 GCA_945861975.1 Candidatus Kuenenia stuttgartensis
ATGCGGAAAAAAGTTCGTTAACGAATTCTTCAGAAGACTGGACTACGCTCCGGGAGCGGCTGACACAGCATGGTGATGTTGACTTTCCGCGACACACCGTGTCGCCAAAGAATGCACCGGAGGCAAAGAAGGTGGGTCAGCCCTTCTGCGGCCATCATCCGTCCGTGCGGAAAGCAACAAGTATGACCCAAACTTGACAGAGAAAAGAAACAGGATCGTCTGTAAAGGAGAGTTATTGTGACGCTTCAGTCGCACAAAAAGCCCATTGAATCCCGCAAAAAAATGCGGGATGAATTGCCGCCGCCCGATGGATCGGCGTACACTACTCCCGATAGTTTTGGCTGTTTTTCATCCCTTAACTGGAGATTTTTAGTGAAAACTTCCCGAGTTCTCAAACGTGGTTTTACGCTGATCGAATTGCTGGTGGTGATTGCCATCATCGCAATTTTGATTGCATTGCTGCTGCCTGCCGTCCAGCAGGCTCGCGAAGCTGCACGTCGCACACAGTGCAAAAACAACATGCGGCAAATTGGCCTGGCATTTCACAATTACCATGACACGCACACTCGATTTCCCCAGCCAGCCATGTTGAGACTGACGATCTCAGGCGGTTTGAACATCCGTGCCGGGTCAAGCTGGTGTACAATGTTGCTGCCGTTTATTGAGCAGGCCAACGTTTACAGTCTTTACAACGCCAGCCTTTCTCCGTTCGATCCGCTCAATGCAAGTGCGGTCGCAACCATCATTCCCGGCTTCATGTGCCCGTCCGTTCCAAGAGGCTCCAGCACGTATACGAATACTATTCCAGCAGGAACAGTTCTGGCTGCAGGGTATCCGCCAACACCCGCAACGCAGGCAATGACAGGTGGAGTATTGGACTATGATACTCTGGATGGCGTTCGTTCCACATTCAATACGGTGGCCTACACAGGGCAACCAGCACCAGGAGATCGCGCAGGCTGGGGCACATGGTCTCTCGTAGTATCCGATTTCCCCGCTGCGACCTCTGGTGGCCGTGGTGGCAACCTGCGGGATATTACTGACGGAACTTCGAACACGATTCTGGTTGGCGAAACATGCAGCCGGACGGCACTGTACCGAAAGGGTAAGCTTGTGCCGCTGAGCGACCCGTTCGCTGCTGCTCAGGCAATGAATGGCAGTGGCACGTGGGCAGATATTTTCAAAGGCGACACCTGGGTCAGTGGAGTATTGTTCGACGGTACTGGCGGAGATGGCCCTTGTGCCGTCAATTGCTCCAATGCCCGAACTGCTGGTCTCTATTCGTGGCACACAGGTGGCGCAACTGTGACCCTGGCTGACGGTTCAGCTCGCTTCATCAGCGAAAATATCTCAGCCTACACGCTGGCATCGCTAATCACACGTGCCGGTGGTGAAGTCATGGGTGAGTTCTGATTCATGCTTGACATGGAAACTAAAATTGGAGCTCGTGCTGAGAGGCTGGGCTCCATTCTTTTTTCAGAGCTCGGAACTTGCAACGCTAACTGCGATCGCCTATCACCTGCAGATTCAGGTACCTCTCTAGATATGGTTCGAAAGACAGACCATGGATTATTCTAAAGCTGCCGTTCTTTTGTCGAAGTTGCTTTCACTTGCATGCATCATTGCAATCGTGGGCTGCGGTGGATCAACGGGTCCTCAAGGCGGCCCCAGAGTTTCCACAGTGGCGGTAACCGGTATCGTAAAAGTTGATGGAGTCCCCGCTCCTTTCCTTCGAGTCGTGGCTCTACCTGTGGGCGGAGTCGGAGCGGTGCCAATGGAGTCCGCAGCTTTGACAGATGCAAACGGTGTATTTGGACTTTCAACCTACGAGAGCGGAGACGGGGTTCCTCCCGGACAGTATCAAATGACGTTCGTGTGGGGACAAATCAACCTTATGAACAGCCAGTATTCCGGTGATAAGTTCAACGGAAAGTACGCAGATCCGGCCAAGTCAGAACACAACTTGACTGTGACGGACTCAGACGAACCGCACGACCTTGGCGTCATCGAGTTGTCTTCTACTGCCGCAAAGAAATGATGCCCGTAAAGCATCATGAATACAGCGAAATGAACTCCGCAGGGATTCTCTGAACTCATGGACAAGTCAACGCAACATGTCCCCTAATTAACGCGCGGGAAACTTTTCGCGGCGGCATTAGTTTGTCATCAAAAGGCAAACTGCCGTGCTCTTGAACACCTGTTGATCGAGGAGATTCCCGGGTGATCATTAACGCTGGCCGGAGAAATCCTGCCGGCTTTTTTTGTCAACGTTCTGTTTCGAAGGTTGGAATAAACAATGAGATTTTTTTGGTGCTTAATACTTCTGGTGCTTTGCCTCCCCACGACAACAACGGTCGCTGAAGAGAAGACGTCTCCAAAGTCATTGGAGAGTGTCGATCCTCCGCGAGAAATCTTTCAGTACATCGAACGCCCCGAGCCGGACTTTGCGTGGAAGAAAATTGAATCAATGGCGGTCGGTGAGAACACCATCCACCGCCTGGAACTCACATCACAAAAATGGCAGGACATCGTCTGGAAACATGCTCTGATCGTCTACGAACCGAAAGCTCTGGTTCACAAAGAGCAGATGCTGCTCTTCGTGACCGGGGGCGGTATCGGCAGCAGCCCAAGTCCCAACGATATGGGGATGGGAGTGGCCCTCGCCAATCTCACAGGAGCTCGCGTGGCAACTTTGCATCAGGTCCCCAATCAGCCACTGTTGGGTAATCGCTTCGAAGATGACCTGATCACAGAAACCTGGCTGAAGTATCTGGCCACCGGTGACGCGACCTGGCCTCTGCTCTTCCCAATGGCCAAAAGCGCGATGAAGGCGATGGATGCTCTGGAACAGTTCTCCGCCGAACAGTTCAAGCAGCCCCTCAAGGGTTTCGTGATCACTGGAGCTTCCAAGCGTGGCTGGACCAGTTGGCTGACGTCGGCTGTCGATAAGCGAATCATCGCAACGGCCCCCATCGTTATCGACGTGCTGAACTTTCCTGCTCAGATGACTCATCAAAAGAAGACATGGGGCTTCTACAGTGAACAGATTGAAGATTACACCAGCAAAGGCCTGGTGAGCGAAGATGGCATTCCCAAAGACGGTCGCGAAGCCGAATTGTGGAGGATGATGGACCCATTTACCTACCGCGCTAACATCACGATGCCCAAGCTGCTTGTCGTTGGTGCCAATGATCGATATTGGTCCGTCGATGCCATGAATATTTACTGGGATGACCTCGTTGGCGTGAAACACATTCATCGAGCACCCAACGGCGGCCATGGCCTGGACGGCGGGCGTGATCATGCTCTTCGTACAATCGCCGTCTTCTTTCGACACACGGCCAATGGAGAAACGCTGCCTGAGTTCCACTGGGAACCAAAGGTTTCTGCCGAACAGGTCGGTGTCTCGATGAAACCTTCCGGAACCCCTCAGGTTGTTCGACTCTGGTCTGCTCGCTCTGCTTCAAATGATTTCCGCGATTCCAAATGGACATCGGAAGACCTGAATGAAACTGAAGGCCACTTTCACGGGACAGCGAAGAAGTCCGGCGATGAACGTGTCGCGGTGTTCGGTGAGGCTGAGTACGAATTCGAAGGGATCAAGTACTCCCTATCCACACTGGTTTTCTGGAAGTAATCAACGCGTCTGAATGTCATCAACAGGGAGCCATCAATCCCGTTGCAGACTGGCAAACAAGGAAGCCCGATCTTAAACAGATCGGGCTTTTTTTGTGCCCCATTTCAAGAGAAACCTGATCGTCGATACTGCCGCCAACAGAGGGGCCGAAACGAAAACGGGCACGCTCGATAGCGTGCCCGTCAGGGATTCTGATTTGCGAACCAGATCAGGATGCTTTTCGCAGGTGACCTATGATGCGTTCGAAGTCATCGTTGCTCCCGAAGTGAATCACGATCTGGCCGGAATTATTTTTTTTCTGCCTGATGTCAATCTTTGCTCCCAGCATGTCTCGCAGAGACTGCTGAAGTGACAAAACATGATTTGATATGGCAGGCTTTTCAGGAGTTGATGCTGCAGCATCGGCGTCTGTTGGCAGAGCCATTGTGCCGGCCTTCAGCATTTCGCGAACGATCTCTTCTGTCCGGCGAACTGACAACTGTTCCTGTTCGATCTGCTGGGCCAGTTCAAACTGCTGAGCTTCTGAAAGTGGCAAAATGGCCTTGGCATGCCCGCCGGTGATACGGTCTTCTCGCAGCAGTTTCTGAACGCTCTCCGGCAGTTCCAGCATCCGCATCATGTTGCTGACGTTGGCACGGCTCATGCTAAGCTGTCGTGCCAGCTCTTCAATCGTGCCGCCGAAGCGATCAAGATAGTCTTTGAAGGCTCGCGCCTTTTCGAGGACGTTAAGATCTTCGCGTTTGAGATTCTCTTCAAGCGCGGCTTCACTGGCCTGTCGATCACCGAACTCGATGACTCGGCACGGAACTGTTTCCATCCCGACCTGCTGAGCCGCACGCCAGCGTCGTTCACCAGCAATCAACTGGTAGCCGGCTTCGCCGTCCTGACGAGCACGGACGAGCAGAGGCTGCAGCAAACCATGTTTCCGGATGCTGTCCGCCAGTTCGTCAATGGCCGCCTGATCGAAGTCGCGGCGCGGCTGGAACGGATTACGATCGATGAGTTCAAGAGAAATCTCATCGGAAGCTGGTGCCGGCGGTGCCGAGGCGGAGTGCATTGGGATTGTGGCTGGCCGAGGATTTTCGGAATCATCCATCCCGCCACCGAGCAGAGCACTGAGTCCTCGACCCAGCCGTCGCTTCATTCCACCATTGGCCTGATCTAATGTCTGAGCGTCCATGTTTTCGCCTCGAACTTATCTCTGCTATGGGCTGTGTGCAAAACACCGGGACTCTGGTACTCGCCAGGTGACCGTCGGCAGCCAATTGCGTTGCGCATGACCAGCGTCAAATCTCCCGTCGGTTTTGTCATCGGCATAATCGTTAAGGTCAATGCAGTCCGGATCTTCGAATTCTGCGAAGCAGCAGAATCTGCCGGAGGGAAGCCGGGTAAAAGAAAAACTGAGCGTGAACAAGCGTCCTGAAGGCGGCACGGCGATCACTTTGAAAAGGTAGCAGGACTTTCCAAATGCCGTAGCCTTCCGAATCGAACGACAAGGCGGACGGCACAGGGAGTGTGCCTGCTACGTTAGCGGAAAGTGACTGCCTTTAGACTCGAGCTGTGACACGACCTCGCCTATTGAACTCACAGAATCACCGGACTGATGGTCTGATCGCCGCTGATAGCTTTTAAGCTGTCCATGCGGCCGTTGATTCGAGCATCCCAGGTTGCGAGATAATGCTTGTAGGCGACATGGTCTTCGGCCTGCTCGTCCAGCATCTCACGCGTCATCTGCGTCAATGTGGATTCTTCCTGCAGAGTCAGACGCCCGATCAGAACTCGGCTGCGCAGGAAGACGAAGTATGTGTCGAGCACATCGCAGCGGCAGTAATCGTTAATCTGTTCGACTTGCCCGTTCCAATACATATCCTGAACCTGGGAGCCATCAACGCCGGATTTCCCAGGCTTGTTAATCAGGCTGGCCAGCAGATTCAGTCCACCACTCATACGAAACGCGCCGAAGTTGGACAGCAGATCCTGCAGATCCAGATGAGCCTCATGGTTGTAGCGGTTTCGGGATTGTTCAAAGGACTTTGAATCCACATTGAACCATGCCGGCACACTGATGCCAAACCGGTAGGCGGCCAGTTCCATAATCGGCATGTCGTATCCGCGACCGTTGAACGTCACCAGAGTCGGACGGTCATAGTGTTGCCAGCCCTGCCAAAAGCGGCGGACAATTTCCTGTGGTCGAAATGCAGGAGCATCCAGCACCGTAATCTCTGTCAGGCGATAGTCCGCAGCGACTTTGGCAATCGCAACAGAGACAGGAAGCACAAAGGTACCCGGGAGCACATCTTTTCCGGTCTCCTCCATCAGTTGTCGGCGATACTTGGTGACGGCTTCGCGAGGCGTCAAATTCTCATACGGGTAGCGAACTTTCTGAATCAAATCACCATCGCCGACTGTTTCGATATCAAAGATCAGATACTTCACGTCACTCATTTTGCTTCTCTTCGCTCGCAATTGGATCGTGCAGGCGTTTCAATGCCGATTCTGAATCTGCTGCCTTTAACATTCCGGTGAGTTCACCACGCTTGCTATGTCTGACGCCGACACACAGAGTAACAACGATCCGTCCGAAGTGGCACCGACCGCAGCCGAGGAACAGGCGATCTCCGGTCTGACCAAAGCCTATAAGCAGATGCGGCAGGAAATTGGCAAGGTGATTGTGGGGCAGGATGAAGTTGTCGATCAGCTCCTGATTGCGATGTTTTGTCGCGGGCATTGCCTGCTGGTCGGAGTTCCCGGACTCGCCAAGACGTTGCTTTGCAGCACGATTGCCGGGATTCTGCAACTTTCGTTTCGACGAATTCAGTTTACGCCCGACCTGATGCCATCAGATATCACCGGATCGGACATTCTGCAGGATGATCCCGAGACTGGTCGTCGCGTGTTTCAGTTTATTCAGGGGCCGCTGTTTACTCATGTTCTGCTGGCCGACGAAATCAATCGAACTCCACCGAAGACCCAGGCGGCTCTGCTGGAGGCGATGCAGGAACGTCATGTGACCGTGGGTTCTCAGACGTATCACTTGCCGGATCCATTCTTCACGCTGGCCACGCAGAATCCCATCGAACAGGAAGGCACCTATCCTCTGCCCGAAGCGCAGTTGGACAGGTTTATGTTCCATGTGATGGTGCGATATCCGTCGGCTGCGGAAGAGCTGCAGATTTTGAAACAGACAACCGGCGCATCGAAGCCGCAGTTGACTCCGATTCTGAATGCCGAACAGATCAGGACTTTGCAGGATGTGGTTCGTCGAGTGCCGTGCGCGGATTACATCTTTGTGTATGCTCGCGATCTGGTCAGGGCAACGCGGCCGGGAGAATCAGAATCTCCTCCCTTCATCAAGGAACTGATTTCCTGGGGTGCGGGACCTCGAGCCGGACAGTATCTGATTCTCGGCGCGCGGGCGCATGCGTTGTTACAGGGACGATTTCATGTGACAACGGATGACATCAAAGCTGTGGCGAAGCCTGTCCTGCGACATCGAATCATGACGACGTTTACGGCCGCCAGCCAAGGTGTGACTCCCGATGTTGTGATCGATCGATTGCTGAAGTTTGTTCCAGTCGAACTGCATGAACGGGCTCGAAAACGTGTGCAGGCGAATGCGAAGTAGTGCTCGCGATTTTTAAGTGATCTCACGTGTTTGCCGGATAGCAGATGTCGTTCGTGAACTGGTTCGTGC
The DNA here is from genome assembly GCA_945861975.1 of Candidatus Kuenenia stuttgartensis. GTDB lineage: Bacteria > Planctomycetota > Planctomycetia > Planctomycetales > Planctomycetaceae > SXXK01. The sequence continues at coordinate 7,332 of CAMAXD010000226.1, forward strand.
CATCGTAATTCGAGTTCGTCACGTCAAAGAACGTGGGCATCTGAAGGTACACAATGGAGGAACAATGTTGAATTTCTTGGTTCGAAGCGAGATTCAACGAGCTTGCGGGGCAATTGCTGAAAAGGTCGGATCCAAGAGCACGAGTTTGATTAGCATTTTTGGTAGCCCTGCGATGTTTTCGTACTGCAGAGCAGATAACTGCAGTTTCATTGTAGAGTCCGAGACTTCAATCATCGTCGGTGAGTGCCGCGTTGAGTACAGTTGGTCCTGGAGACTGCGCCGAGGTCTGCTATTCTCTGACTGGACATGGTGTACAGTTGACGCGGAGAAGGCATTACGCCTGGAGGCGTGCATTGCAATGGCACTTTCGAGTTCGAAAGTGAGAGGCAAAACGTTTTCAGCCCGCGATCTTCCCGAACCGTGGGTTTACTTCGGAAGCCAATATTTCCCAAGTTCTCTTGTCATGAAGACCCCTGGTTTGTACTTCGGAGGAAACGAGTTTGCGTGTAACGTTGCACGAATACTCCAAGGCATCGAGATGTGGCCTCCACCCGCCGGATAAGCGACTACGAGCAACGGTATCATCTTCCTGAGAGGGAACAAAAGCTGGTCAGGTCCGTTTCTTTGATCTTCCTCTTGGCTGTGTTGTAACCCTTGAGCCCAAGGTGAACGGCGCGGCTGGCACCTCCACGGAGTGGGAGTGTGCCGCAGGCACAAGAAGCCCTCAGAACGCAGTCTTCTGGAATCTGAAGTGCCATGCAAATTGCACATACACACATGAGCTTCTTGTTGCTTCGCAACACCGCCTATGCAGGCTGTACCAACCCTACGGCGGCGAGAGAGGGCGATATTAGTTGCCCGAAGTTTCTACAGTAGCCGTCTCGCTCCGTCGAGACGAGGCCTTGCTGAGGGCCCGTGGTTGAGGAGTCGACAAGTCGATTTCCAATATAATTCTATGGAGTTGGTTTGAGTATCGCAGTCCGTTTTGGCAACACTACATGGATCGTACAAGGCTCATCTCGGCGGAGCGAAATGGCTACACTGGTTGTTGCTTTTTTGGGCCCGGAAGCACAGGTTCGAAGTCCGCATTCGTTTGATTAGTGAAACTCACTCTTCACTTTCTTCTGAACGTCCATGATAGTGCCTACAAACTGGGGTCCGCCCAGGACCGGATTCTGGATCCTCCCGAAACTGTTTCTCAATCTGACGGAGTCCGCGCAACATGGAAACAACCAAATCAAACGGCGATGTCTTTCTGCAGGAACATCTTCGTTTGTCGCGTCGCGACTTTATGCAAGCCGGCATGACAGCCGCTGCCGTGCTGAGCGTGACATCACACTCGGTCTGCTCCGGACAGGATGCAACTGTCACACCAAAATCCACAGTCGAACCAGGCAAGGCGGGAGCTCGTCCGGATCCCTATCTGACGCCAGCCGGAGAATTCCGCGACGTGTCGCGAGGAACTCCACTACCTCATTCTTTGCCGGATGAGAAGAAGCAGGCCGTCGGGTTGACTCGGGAAACCTGGTCGTTGGACGTTATCTCGGACCCTGACAATCCAGCGAAGATTGATCAGCCGTTTTCGGCCGCGAATGGAACAGCGCTGAAGTTCGATGGGCTGCTCAAGCTGGCCGAAACAAACTCAGTCAGGTTTCTCAAGGTCATGAGCTGCCTGAATCTTGGTTGCCCGCTGGGAATGGGACTCTGGGAAGGAGTTCCTCTTAGAGATGTGATCTGGCTGACAAAACCTCGGGAGAGCATCCGCCGGATCTTCTACTACGGTTATCACAACGATGATCCAAAGCAGATATTTCGTAGTTCATTGCCGATCGGACGAGTGCTGGAGGATCCGCCCGGAATTCCGCCGGTGATTCTCTGCTACAAGTTGAACGGTGAGTGGCTTGATTCGAAGCGAGGTGGTCCGGTTCGGCTGGTCGTTCCGGAAGCTTATGGGTTCAAGTCGATCAAGTGGCTGAGCCATGTCGTGCTGACTAATCTGTCACATGCAAATGATACTTACGCGGAGCAGAACAACGACGTTGACAGCTCGATGAAGACGTTTGCAGCAACTCTTGTGATTCCGCGTGTTGTCAAATCGGGAGAAGCGATTGCCGTCTCCGGGTATGCTCAGGTGGGCGTTTCGGGGCTGTCGAAAGTTCAGGTTTCGATTTCATCGTCCGATGCAGAGCCGGCGGAAGATGATCCATGGATGACGAAACTTCCGTGGGTTGATGCTGAGATGCTTCCAGCTCCGGACACGTGGCATGGACTGCACGAAGGAAGAATGCATGCCAATACGTTTGGGTTTGACGCCGCTGGAGTT
>CAMAXD010000227.1 GCA_945861975.1 Candidatus Kuenenia stuttgartensis
GCAACCAGGCATCCTTTTCCGAAAGAAGTATCGCCGTAGGCCTTCTTGACAGCAGCAGGTTCGGCGTCCAGTTCGAACGCCTTCAGCTGTTCGGAGGACATCATGGTCAGAGCGCGGTCGAGGGTGTTTTGATGCAGCGTGCGGGTTGCCCCGAATTGGCGATTGGACTCGAATTGTTTGCTTACGACACTCAGTCCTTTCAGCCGGTCAGACTGACGTTCCTTTGAAACGAAGGATCTCAAGTTTGACAATCCATCGCCAGGACTGAAGACTCGAAATGCGTCCCACTCGTTTCCAAGGTATCCGCCTTCCGGGGTCACGAAGCCACCCGGCGCCAGTGCGACGTGTTGAGGAATCTCTATTTTCGGGTCGGGAAGTTCATGGGCCGCAATCGCACCGAGTGTCGGATACTTCAGAGTCGGCTCAGGGCGGTATCCCGTCTTCACAAAGGCTGAACCTCGCTCATGATCGCCTTCTTTGGAAGTCAACGATCGGATCAAAGTGCACAGATGCATTTGCTCGGCAAGTTGCGGCAGCATTTCCGAGACACGCATGTCCTTAGCGGAGGTACTGATCTCTTTCACTTCACCACCGGTCGGAGTCCCTGGGTGTGGATCCCATGTTTCCAGTTGGCTCATACCACCGTTCATCCAAAGTGTAATCAGAGACTTTGGACGCTCTTCACGCCGCCTTGAGGCTGCTCGAACTGACATACCTGGCAAGGCCAGAGTCAATCCGCAAACGGAGAGCATTTGCAGGATTCGTCGACGACTGATTTCTGTGTTCATGAGGAATACTCAGAATGCTGGGCTGGTTTGAGAATCTGGTTCGTAAACGACGGAAGCGGTCAATGATTCCATGAGAATTCCGGGCTGTTAAAGAGCATCCAGAAAATGTCCTGAACGACTTCCGCTCTTGAACGATCCGGCTTTGGATCCATCTCTGGAGTACCCGGTGAGGCTTCACGTTTCTTCGCGGCCGCCTCGTAGGTTTTGTCGAGCATCGCCACGAAATAGTCCTTTTCTTTGTCCGACGGGCGTCTCGCGAGACATGTCAGGTAGCTGTTCTCAACCACGGCCTCATCGTTTGGTGAAAAATCGAGTATCTGTCCGGCGGCTGTCAGCAACTCTGCTTTGCTGAGTTCCGACGAGAATCGACCATTCATCCTCAGCAGGGCTTGTGGAATTGTGCCGACCTGCTGCAGGAGTTCGTCGTCACCCATGTCACCGTATTCGTTGAGAAAGTCATTTTCATTTCCGAACTTTTGAGCACGGGCGATCAGATTAGAATTCTGGTCGATCGTGCGAATGTGAGCCGCCTGAAACAGCGATCCGATGACCTGTTCTGGACGAAGTCGAACGAGCGGGAAAGTGCACCAGGCATCGACCTGCGTCTGATAGTCGGATTCGTCAGCGGCACTTGATTCCGAAGAGAGCCGAAAAGTATCGGACAACGCAATCATGCGGATCAGCACACTGAGCCTGTCTCCACGGGCGCGAAATTCCTGCCCAAGACTGTCCAGGGCATCCTGCTCACCGTCAACCGGATGAGGCAGGTCATCGACAGGTTCGTGCAGCGGCTTTCCGAACATGAATCCCCAGACGCGGTTTGCGATGGCACGTTCGTAACGACGATTGTCCTTATGAGTAATCCATTCCGCCAGGCGATGACGCAATCCACCTTCTGCTGGCAGCCATTCTGAATTGAAGGGGACGGCTTCGGGAATAATTCGAGCTTCCGATTCTTCTTTGCCTGGGTCAACCACCCTGTAAACCACTTTCTGCTTTTTGTCATCAAGGCGACGATCAGTGACGCCTCCGAAGGTCACGCCAGCCTGACAGAAAAAAGCAGCCAGTCCTTCAAAGTGCTGCTGCTTCCACTGCTGGTCGAATGGATGGTCATGACACTGGGCACAGTCAATTCGCTGACCGAGAAATGTGCGTACTGAGCGGCCTGCCAGCTTGTTGACATTGATCGTTTCATCATCCTGCCGAGCGATCGTAATAAAGTTGGCGGCTGGAGAATCAGTCCAGAGGCCTTCGGCTGCAATCAGTTCTTTGGTCATGTCGCACCACGAGGCATCCTTCCGCAGTTGATCAGCGAGCCATGCCGTCATGCGGTCACGGCGGAAAATGATAAACGGCCCGCCTTCGACGCCGACAAGACTGCGAGCCAATCGCTCTGCAAAATAGTCGCTGTATCTTGAATCCCTAAGCATATCGACAACCCAACGATCGATTCGATCCGGCTGTTCATCGGCTTCAAATCTACGAATGTCTTCAAGCGAAGGCACTGTGCCGAATAGAGCCTGCGAAAGGCGGCGCAGGACAGTCAGATCATCTGCAAAAGCCGCGGGTTGAACGTTCTCCGCCTGCCACTGTTTCTGAAATTCCGCATTCAAACGACTGACAGCTTCTGCTAATTGCTGCTCGGCTGCGACCGCCGCTGGAGGTGCAGGGCGATGGTCAATGCGGCCAGCGACTTCGACCACTTTCAGGGCGAGAATTACGACAGAGACGGCAAAGAGGACAACGATTGCTCTCATACAATTCTGATCCCGATTACACAGATTTGTACACGCCTTGACGGCGTGTTCACAAATTGAATCATTCCCCACAGCCAGCGATGTGACCGGAGGTCCGATTGCTCATCAAATACAGAGACTTATTCGAACCATCTTTCAGAAACCTGGACTCTGTTGTCTAATTCTGATCGGTATTCGCCGAATTGAGCAAGTGCGATCACCTACAAGCAGCACAAGGAATCCGATTATGAGCGTCCTGCAAGAGGAAGCTCCTCCTCATTTGCCAATTGGCACTCCGTCGTCTCCTGAGGAGCATTCTGAGGTTCAGCCGGAGGCTATGCCGCCGATCGAACAGAGGATGGGGCCGGGAAAATTCCCTGGGCTATGGAAACCAGTGCGTTCTGCGTTCTGGGCGGTTCACGTGGCTTTCGGCTCGGCATGCCTAATTCTGATCCTGGCGATTCTGGCGGCTATCCCCGGACTGAATATCCTCACCCTGGGCTACCTTGTCGATCCGCAGCGGCGAGTTGCCAATAGCGGTCGACTGCGAGATGGCTTTCCGTTGATGACGTTGGCCCCGCGTCTTGGCGTCATTGTCTTCTTCTCGATTTTGTTCCTGATCCCAATTCGACTTCAGGCAACGCGAACCAGTGACGCCGCTGTGATTCTTGGTGAGTCACACGAACAAGTAATGCAGATGGCCTCCAATCTTCGCATTCTGCAGTACATCGTTGCGACTCATCTGATGCTTGCGATTGCTCGTGGGGGCACGGTGGGATGTTTTCTGCGGCCCATCAAGAATGCGAAGTGGATCTTTCGAAAAGTTTTCTGCTCGAAAGGTCGTGAAGAGATGTCTGTTGGGCTGGAGCAGGTCCTTGAACTTGTTCGCCCCGTGCATCATTTTCTGATTGGTCTGAAAGCGTTCTTCGGAGCGGTGCTTTGGCTGATTGTCCCGGCCGGTTTGATGGTCGCCTATTCTGCACCAAATCGCACATCGCCTCTTTTCGGGCTGCTGTCGTTTCTTGGTGTGCTGATCATGATTCCCGTAACAGCCTGGCTTCCATTGCTGCAGGTTCATCAGGCCGTGACCGGAAAGTTTCGCTCGATCTTCAAGATCAGCGTCGCTCGCCGAGTCATCCGTAATGCGCCGTTGAGCTGGATGTTGACGACAGTGTTGATGTATGCCATGACGTTTCCTTTGTATCTTGCGAAGATTCGATTGCTTCCGGCCGACGCGATGCTTTTGCTGACTCCGTTCTTTATCATCCTGACCTATCCTGCAAGAATTCTGGTGGCATGGGCCTACCATCGCGGAATGGCTCAGGATCGACTCGCCTGGTTTCCACTTCGCTGGGGTATTCGACTGTTGATGCTCCCCCTGTTGTTTGCTCATGCGGGATTCCTGTTTGTCACGCCGACAATCAGCGAGCTTGGCAAGAACGCACCGCTGGAGAATCAGGCCTTTCTTGGTCCAGTGCCGTATGCTCAATGGCAACGCAAGTGATGGTGAATCAAATACTGATGTTCGATCCCGCGATTCGCACCCTGCTGATAGTGTTCATCACGGCAATAGGTTCAACGTATTCCGCTGCCCATGCGCAAGCTGAGCGAACTCTGGATGCGGATGGAATCCCTGGCACACTGATTCTTGTCGGTGGTGGTGAGGTTCCCGAGGACGCCACTGAGCTTCTCAAAAAGAACTTAGCGGGTGCATCCATTCTGATACTTGCCGATGCGTCGTCAGAACCACACGAGGCTGCTGAATCGGCTCGACAGTGGCTGAGCGGCCATGGTCTTTCAAATGTCGTTTCAGTTGATCCCGGACTCCCCGCGCCGGAGAAGTTTGCGTTGACAATTAAAGCGATTGAGCGGGCCAGCGTTGTCTGGATCTGTGGCGGACAACAATCACGGCTTGCAAAAGCGTATGCTGGTTCTGGAGTAGAGAGTGCTCTTCGAGCGATGCTGCAACGCGGTGGCACGATCGCTGGCACATCTGCCGGAGCTGCCATCATGTCGAAGATGATGATCGCCTCCGGAAAAGAGCAGCCTGAAATCTCAGTTGGCTGGGATCTGTTATCGGGCTGCATTGTTGATCAGCACTTCAGCGAACGGAATCGCCTGAATCGTTCTCGAATTAAGTTCGATCAGAATCCGGGTTGTTTTGGACTCGGGATTGATGAATCGACGGCAGTGATTGTCTCAGGCAGAAGTCTACAGGTGACAGGGAAGGGTAAGGCAACGGTCCTTCTGTCAAAGTGCAATTATCGAGATGCCGAATCGTCAGAGATTGCTGCCGGCGGAGTTGCCGATCTCACGCAGTTGAGACGTTCAGCTCTGCAAAGGAAATCTGGAGTCAATCCCGGTGAGCCAGTACATGGTCCTCCGGAATTGAAATCGGGATCACTGGTCATCGTCGGCGGAGGCTCGATGCCGAAAGACGTGGTTGATCGATTCATCGAGCTCGCAGGAGGACGCGATGCCAGAATCGTCGTGCTGCCAACAGCGGTTCCTCGAGGCGATACGACCGATGAAGTTCCAGGTTTCCTGAAGCGAGCGGATGTCGCGAACATTACCGTGCTGACCCAGCGATATGGCGAAGTTGAAACGGACGCATTTCAGTCTGCAGTGAAATCGGCGACTGGCGTTTGGTTCGGGGGCGGTCGTCAGTGGAATTTTGTTGACGCCTATGAAGGCACCACGGCTGTTGAGGCATTTCACGACGTGCTTCGTCGCGGTGGCGTGATTGGAGGAAGTTCCGCGGGAGCGACGATTCAGGGTGAGTTTCTTGTACGGGGTCATCCGCTGGGTAACACCGTCATGATGGCAGAAGGCTACGAAAGAGGATTTGCGTTTCTGCCCGGCGTTGCCATTGATCAGCATTTTGCTCAACGAGGTCGTCAGCCTGACCTGTTGCCTGTAGTCAAAGGTCATCCCAAGCTGCTCGGGATTGGCATCGATGAGGGCACTGCTGTCGTCGTGACTGGCTCTAAAGCTGAGGTCATTGGTCAGCATTCGGCGCACTTCGTGTCCGCTCAACACCTAAAGTCGCTGCCTCCGGAGACGTCCTTGCCAATGGATGTGAGTTCCGCTGCCGCTCTTTACACAACCGTGAATACCGGCGATTCGATTGAGCTACAGACGCTCATTGAAGATCAGCCATAAGTTCAGCGGAGTACTACAGGTGTGCGGCCTCAGGACGCTTCCCAATCTTCGATAGCCAAACCTGAAACCCTCGCAAACTCCGACGTGTTGGCGGTCACCAATATCAGGTCGTTTGCACGTGCGATTGCGGCAATCTGAAGATCATAAGGACCAATCGTACGGCCTTGAGTGGCGAGATCCGCTCGCGAATGTCGGCGAAATGCAGAGCTGCATTCAGTTCAAAGTCGTACGACTTGAAACGTTGGATAAACGGCAACAGTACAACTAAAGTTTGCTCTTTTCGTTTCGACTTTGCAGCTCCAAAAAGCAACTCTGCCACCACGATCGAACACAGGCACTTTCTGCCCGCAGGCACCGACAGCATTTTCTTCCTCAACGGTTCACTTCGGCCTTCGAGAAAGCGAATGCAAACGTTTGTGTCGAGAAGAAACATTACGGAAGTTCCAGACGATTCTCGAAATCTCCCTGCGGTGCTCGCTCAGGGAAGTCCGGTAACGCGCCGAAGAAAAGGTCAGCAGCAAAGTCTGGAGTATGCTCCTGGCCCTGTGCTGAAGCGGTGATCGAGTCAGCAGCATCGATCGCCAGGAAAATGACCTCGGTACGTCGATTGCGAAGCTCTTCAGGCACCTGAATCACGTCGGCGAGCTGTTCGTGAATTTGTCTAATGGCGATCACTTTGCGGTCCCCTGCACACTGCTGTTCTGCTCGAATTCCAATGACTGAGATCTTTCGGCATCGAACACCTTGCCCTCATTCTACAAACCCACAGTTGCCAATAGAAGCAGCAAGAATACAGTGGCAGAGGCACGGAAGGGAACTTCACTTCTCACACCCTGCAACCTTTCGCATTTTGGCATGAGGCAACTCCGTGAGTGAGTTTCTGACGAAATTGTGGACAAAGTTGTCTATTCAATCGCTCGCAGGCCGATGTTGAATTTCAGGGCCAGCAGTCGTAGCAGAACAACAAGCGTCACGCTGATAGCAAAGTCGGCCGACGTCGGCAGAGGCAGGAGTTTACAGCCAATCAGGACCCAGCCTCCAAGAAAAGCGCATGTTGCGCAGAGGGGTGTCATGGGACGGAAGAGACTGGGAACTTCGTTGCATGCGATGTCTCCGATCACACCACCGAATGTTCCGGTCATGACTCCGAAGAGCACTGCCACAAAAGGAGCGACATCCTGCTCCAGGGCGATCTCCGTTCCAAGGATACTGAAGAGACCCAGACCGAGTGCGTCCGGGAAATACAAAAACGTCTCGACCCAATCAGGGACACGGGGAATCATCGACACGGCAGCGGCTACGAAGAACACAATCACTGGATACCACGAGTACTGAATCCAGAACAGCGGGTGACGATCCAGCAGCACATCGCGCAATGTGCCTCCACCGAACGCTGTCATGAACGCAACGGAAAAGACTCCGACAAAGTCCATGCCTTTGCGGCGTGCCAGCAGCACTCCAAAAATCGCGCCGCTGATCACCGCGGCGACTTCGATTACCAGCATCATGGTGCAGGCTTCTCCGGCGAGGAATGCTCCGGAGGAACTGTTGTCGGCGGGCCACCCTCAGGAGCCGGGCGATTGGCGATGATCGGGTTGCCCGTTAGATCCACTTCAACCCATTCGACCGGGTTTCTGAAGTCCAGCCGGAACGAGCGTTCACGGATCTCCTGTTCCTGGATCAACTGATAGACATAAAGTTCGATGACATCCAGTTTCCAATCCAACTTCTGCATTTCGACCTTTTCTCTGACAAGATCATGAATTCGAGTTTGCAGGTTCGCTATAGAGGCGACGGACTTGGGATCGCCGGATGTGGGATCAAACTTCAGCTTCATCCCAATCTGCAGCATTCCTGGAGTGTCTTTGTGCAGCTTTCGCTTGCCACCATTGACCCGAGGGGCGGAGCCGGGAAACTCGGCAACGATCGCCTCCTGTAACGGCATGAACGGCATCAGATGCAGCGTCCAGTAACCGTAAAGAAATGTGGTCGCACAAATCCCCATTAAAAACATGGATGCCACGACCTTGCGTCCGGTCAAAAATGGGCGACTGGTGGGCTTTTCAGGATTTGACATGGTATACATTTCGGCGAATTAACAGGGATTGATACGTCGCAATCTTAGACCGGAGCTCGTCGAAGTCAGCCCAATATGGGGAGTCTGGACAGCCAGATTCCCGCGAACGATGCGAAGCCGGGTAAACTCTGACACTTTCTCGTTGACGTTTGGGCTGCCGATCTTTTACAGTTCCGAACATGAGCTTCAGCATTATCAGCATTCAGATTATCGGACTCGGCGGCATTATTACCGCTCGACCGCCGCTTTATGCCTGAGGATCGCAGAAACTGAATTTCGCAGCCCTCAGGACACCCTGAGGGCTTTTTCATTGGTACCGAAAGTTTTCGACATGTCCCGTATTCAGCTTTATGACACAACCTTGCGTGATGGTTCTCAGGGAGAAGGCGTTAATTTCTCGCTGCAGGACAAGCTGATGATTGCTCAGCGGCTGGATTCATTGGGATTTGACTACATCGAAGGCGGATATCCACTCTCCAATCCCAAAGACGAAGAATTCTTTCAGCGAATAGCTGACATGGATCTGAAACACGCCCGCGTTTCTGCTTTTGGGATGACTCGCCGTAAAGGCGTTGCGGCTGAAGACGATATCGGCATGCAGGCACTGATTCGATCAAAGGCTCCAGCGGTGACCATTGTTGGCAAGACATGGGATTTGCATGTCACGGAAGTCCTGCGAGTGTCGCTGGAAGAAAACATTGCGATGATCAGGGACTCCATCGGGTATATCGCGTCAGAAGGACGAGAAGCAATCTACGACGCGGAGCATTGCTTTGATGGTTGGAAGGCCAATCCTGACTACGCCCTGCAGACATTGCAGGCCGCAGCGGAAGCCGGAGCCAGCATGATTGTGATGTGCGACACCAACGGAGGAACGCTGCCGGAACAAATTTCGGAGTTTGTTTCAGCTTTGAAGGCCGCCGTGAAAGTGCCCATCGGAATCCATTGCCACAATGACTGTGAGCTGGCCGTTGCGAATTCGTTGGCGGCCATAAAGGCTGGCGCGATGCAGGTTCAGGGAACAATCAACGGGATTGGCGAACGCTGCGGGAATGTGGACCTTGTTTCAGTTGCCGCAAACTTGAATCTCAAAATGGGTTACGAAGTTCTTGTCCCGGGTGGCATTCAGAGGCTGACGGAGTTGTCTCGCTATGTGTACGAACTGGCGAACATGAATTTCCGTTCCGGGCAACCCTTTGTCGGCACAAGTGCTTTTGCTCACAAGGGAGGCATGCATGTTCATGCTGTCAATCGACTGGCCAGAAGTTACGAACACATTACTCCTGAAGCTGTGGGGAATGAACGTCGAATTCTGGTCAGCGAGTTATCCGGTCGATCAAACATCGTGGCCAAAACAACGAAGTTCAACATCAGTCAGGACAACGAACTGATGTCGAGGATTCTGAATGCTGTTCAGGATCTGGAGAACGAGGGATATCAGTTTGAGGCGGCAGAAGCGTCGTTTGATTTGTTGGTGATGAAACAGGCCGGCAGCTATCAGCCTGCGTTTCAGCTCGAGCATTATCGAGTGCATGTTGAAAATCAGGCCCGCGACCCCATGACAGAAGCTGTGATCAAGCTGGCAATCGGCTCAGCTCGTCAGCATGTTGTCGGCGAAGGTGATGGCCCCGTAAATGCATTGGACAGTGCGTTGCGAAAGGCACTGACACCTGCATATCCGGGACTCGCGGAAATGGCTCTTGTCGACTACAAAGTCCGTGTGATCAACAGTTCAGAAGGAACTGCGGCCAAGGTTCGAGTTGTGATTGA
>CAMAXD010000228.1 GCA_945861975.1 Candidatus Kuenenia stuttgartensis
CAATTACTTTCGGGGAACAGCCAGTGGCTGAACGGAAACGGTTGATGAAACAGGATGAGAAGGCTGAGCCCCAGCACCAGCGGCGGCAGAACGATCGGAATATCCACGATGGTATCCACAATCCGTCGGCCAGGAAATTGAAAACGTGACAGCAGATATCCTAGCGGGGTGGCGACCCACAGCGACAACACGGCAGCAATGGTGCAGGTTAAGATCGTCAGTCGAATGGCGGCCTGAATCTCCGGCTTACGCAGCGCGTCGGCGAACTCCTGCGGCGACGTGAACATCAGGTCAGCCACGAGCAGAAGAATGATCAGCAAAATGAAGCACGCCGAGAGTCCTCCCATCGTCAGAAAGAACACAACGTCGCTGAATTGCCTGGTCCGGTTACGTTTCAGAATAGGAGCCTTTTGAAGAGTTTTGATGTCGCGACGGCCTCACTTCCCGAGCTTCCACTGAAAACCCTCCGCTGCGAAGATTTCCTGACTGTCCGCAGACGAAAGGTGATCAAACAGTCGACCGGCCAGTTTGGGAAATCGAGATTCCTTCGCCACAGCCCAAGGCTGAGTCGCTGTCGAACACGGGATGCCTCGAATCTGAACGGCATCCAGAAACTCCGCCGCACCGGCCGCGTTGCTCAGGTACGCCACAGCGGCGTGCAATGATCCGGTACGCAACTGATTCACCAGCATATTGCCGGTGGGAGTCTGCACGGTCACGTTGGCCATCAGTTCCGACTGAAGTCCGCTTTCCTTGATGGTCTTCTGAGTGATCCAGCCCATGGCACATTGTTTTTCATGACCGATCCCGACACGCAAGCCCTCTTTGGTCAGATCCCGCAGCGAACCAATTTTTTTTGGATTCCCTTTTTCAACAAGAATCACCAGCTCATTTTGTGAAACAGAAACAGGCTCAGGAAACAAGTCCTTCACCAGATTCATAAACTCCACATCACAAGCGAAGTAAGCATCCGGATGTTGACCGTTCTTCATCTGATCCACCAGAATGCCACAGCCGTTGTAAGCCCGCGACACTCGCACGCCTTCTCGTTGTTCAAACCGGATGATGGTGTCTTCGATGGCAGGCCGCAGCATGGAACCGGCATAGATCGTGAGCTCCGGTTCGTCCTGCCATTCATCGCCGCTGGAAATCTTAAATCCATGCGTTTGATAATGCTTCAGGCCACGATCACGAGCCGACACATAGCGCGCGAAATGCAAAGCGGCGGACGGCTGAGGAGATGAAGAAATCACGCCGACGGAAACCTGTGAAACACCCTCTGCCAATTCCGGGACGTTAACAAACTGCAGATCGGGATACGTATGCAGGACCGCGTCGTAAACAATGCCCGCATCCGCAGCACCGACAAGCACGTCGTTTGCCACATCGGTGACTGTTGTGCGATAAGCGGCGGTTGCTTTATCGAGCTGACCCCAAAGGCCGCTCGCGGTGGTGATTTTTTTTGTGAGCTTACCGATGGCAGCCGCATCAGGATTGGCCTGAACCAGTCGCACATCGCTTGCAAAGAGATCCGATAATTCATCGACACCTTTGGGATTCCCCCTGGGGACGACGATCCCGCAATTCATCGTGGCGATCTCAATCGATTCGGCAATCAGCTTTTTTTCTCGCCCCATCGCCAGAAAACTGTCATCGGCTGGCACGTACAAATCGCCGGTGCCGCTGACTTCAATCTGAGACAACAGGGACTGCGAGGACCCATATTGAATGACCACTCGTCGGCCCGTCTCCGCTTCGTATGCGCGGCGAATCTCTTCCATCACGGCCTGGTTACTGGCCGCGCAGAAGAGTGAAATTTCAGCGGATTCCCAGTTCCCCTGCGGTGTGGCAGAACCTTTCTGCGAAGTATCAGGCGGAGCAGACGTCCGTCGAATATCGCTCTTCACTAATGCCCACGTCATGCCACCCAAGGCCAGCAGCGAAGCGAACATTGCGACTACAGTCTTTGACATGATTACACCTTCGTCCCATGTGCTTGAAGACTGTTGTACTCCGAATTCGAGTTCCGTATTCCTGTCTGCCGTGGTCACGGATCAATTCGTGCCTTTGTTTGTAACGCACCGTTAATCACCACGCAACTACGAGGAGCAACTTGGGAAAGATGCGGAGTGGCTGAAGCTTCCGTCTCCGGAAGAAATGGAGATCAAGCCGGAGTGGCTCGGCAGCATAAAGATCCGACTGCAGATTCAGTTTTAGATTCAGCTTTTCGTAGTTTCCGTCCGTAGAGACGATCCGAAGGAACAATTCCTGATCGATTGTCTGCTGAACAGCGAATCCATCCCGGAAGGCGATTCGGAACCAAAGCTGCTGACCGGTCGCGCAAAGCCCTGACAAACCTGCAACTACTACTTCCTTAACTGATTTGACTCAGGCCGGCTATTTGGACCTGTCCGTTTGCTGAGCTAACGTTGCCACGAAACTGCCATTCCTGAGTGAGCAACAGGGTGTCGGAAGCAGAAACGACCAACCGTGGAAACGAGACAACTCTTCATGACCATTGCGAAAGGCGGGGAATCGCAATACGCTGCCGGATGTCGTAACGTCATTCTGTTCGGAAGGGTTGTTTTGGCGATGAAATTGTTAGCCTGGCGATGTGCTCTGCTGAGTGTTAGCGTATTATTGCTGTTCTCGACGGGTTGTGAACAATCCTCCGGGCCGGCAACGCAGGGACTGCAGTCATCTCAGTCCGCCGTGACTCCTGATGACGCAGCGGCCGTTGCTGCTCTTGAGAAGGCTGGTTGCAGCCTGAAGAAGAACGCTGACGGCATGGTGACGGAGATTGCCGTATCGGCTGATACTGATTTTTCTGAATCGATGAAGCATCTGGCTGGTGTCCCAAACATTGCCGTGGCCCGCTTTGGTGGACCAGGGATGAATGATGCAGGAATGCAGTCACTGGCCAATCTGAAGCTGCTCAAACGACTCGATCTGACGGACTGTTCCGCCATCGGCGACGGGACGTTGAAGGTTATCGGAAGCCTGACGAATATCGAAGCCCTGGTGCTGCGTCGAGCGGGCTTTACCGACGCCGGGCTTGAATATGTCAAAAGTCTGACGAAGCTTCGCGCCATTGATTTACGAAACAGCAATGTTACGGATGCTGGAGTTGCTCATCTGGCGGGGATCAAATCACTCGTGGATGTGCAGTTGGAGAAATCTAAGGTGACCGACGCAGGGATTGAGCACCTGCGAGGGCTTCCATTGAAATCCCTGAATCTGAATTACACGGCTGTTACAGATCTGGCCATGCCAGCCATTGGGAGTATTGGTTCGCTCGAATCACTCCAGATGGAAGCGTCGCGTCTAACGGATGTCGGCATGGTGGAGGTCGCAAAATTGAAGAAGCTGAAACGCTTTGGCTGCCGACTGGCCGACGTGACCGGAGCTGGCATAAAGTATATCGCCGGGCTGACAGAGCTGACTCGACTGGAACTGCGAGAGACGTCGCTTGATGATGAAGGTCTGGAAGTTGTCAGCAATCTTCCCAAGCTCACATATCTCGACATCAGTGAATGTCGATTGGTTTCCGGGGATGGCATCGCCCGGCTCGGTAAGTTAACAGGGCTGACATTTCTGGAACTGCGAGAAATCAAGAAGGTCAAAGATGAGAGTTTCGCGGCTCTGGCCACTCTGACGAATCTTGTTGATCTGAACGTATCAGCGACTCGAATCACAGATGAATCAGCTGCGGTGCTCCTGAAGATGCAGAAGCTGGAGCGGCTGAGTGTGGCTGGATCTCAAATGGGTGATGCAGGCATTGTGCAACTGGCGCAGCTTCCGGCGTTGAAGTGGCTGGACCTGACGGCTTCCGATCCGACAGAAGAGACGATCAAGGCACTCCGGGCCGCGAAACCGAATCTTGAAATCCTAAGCGCCGCAAATTAAAGCATCCCGAAAATCCCAAAGGCGAGCGGCTGGGCGTCAGCCCTTCGTATTAATAGTGAGCAGAAGACACGGAAGACACGGAGCGGCTGACGCCCAGCTGCTTGTCATAAACGACCTTGCCAGATCGAATGAAGCCAAAACACACTATGCTTACCGACACCTCAAAACGCACTCGCAGTGAATCGCTTTTTAAACACGCCTCCAAGTTGATTCCGGGCGGCGTCAACAGTCCTGCTCGAGCGTTTGGCGGAGTTGGCGGCACACCACCGTTCATGAAGCGAGGAGATGGCGCGTACCTGTTCGACGTCGATGGCAATCGCTTCATCGATTACATCGGTTCGTGGGGCCCACACCTGTTTGGTCACCGTCATCCAAAAATCCTTCAGGCGATTGAATACGCACTGACAATCGGCACCAGTTTCGGTGCGCCGACGGAGGCAGAAGCGGAACTGGCTCAACTTGTCATTGAAATGGTGCCGTCGATCGAGATGGTGCGAATGGTGAACTCGGGCACCGAAGCGACGATGTCAGCCATTCGCGTGGCCCGAGGATTCACTGGGCGCAATGGGATCGTGAAGTTTGCTGGTTGTTACCATGGCCATGTCGACAGTTTGCTGGTCGCCGCCGGCAGTGCCGCATTGACACTTGGTTGCCCGTCCAGCCCCGGTGTTCCTGCTGGTGCCACTGCAGACACATTGGTTCTGCCTTATAACGACTGCGAAAGTCTGCTGGCCGCGTTTCAAAAGAACGGTGATCAATTAGCGGCCGTCATTCTGGAACCAGTGGTTGGCAACATGGGCTGCGTGATCCCAACGCCCGAGTTTCTGGCATTGCTGCGTGCATTGTGTACTCAACACGGAACAGTGCTGATCTTCGACGAAGTCATGACGGGCTTTCGCGTTGCCTCCGGAGGTGCTCAGCAACTCTTCGGCGTCCTGCCCGATATGACGACACTTGGAAAAATCATTGGCGCGGGCATGCCAGTTGGAGCCTACGGTGGTCGTGCCGAGATTATGAATTGCGTGTCACCTGTCGGAAAGGTCTACCAGGCTGGCACGCTGTCCGGCAATCCGGTGGCAATGGCCGCAGGAATCGCGATGCTGAATCTGATTCGCGACGAGAATCCCTATCCGAAGCTGGAAACGACGAGTGCGATGCTGGCTGATGGCTTTCAGTCGGCGGCGGCAGACAACGGAGTTCCAGTCACGATCAACCGTGTCGGCAGTATGCTGACCGTATTCCTGACCTCGAACGGAGTCCGTGATCTGTCTTCGGCAACTTCGTCAGATACAGCTCTGTTTTCAAAGTGGTTTCATGGTTTGCTGAACCGGGGCGTGTATCTTCCCTGCAGTCAGTTTGAAGCCATGTTTGTCTCGGCTGTGCATACGTCGGAAGATATTGAGCAAACAATCCTTGCGGCTCAGGCCGCTTTTGCAACTCTGAAAAGCTGATCACTATTCAGAAGACACGTGCCGTCAAATATGCTCCGGACTAGCCGCAGGTCGTCAGCCCTGCGCCACGGGCATTACGCTGCTGACGTTCCGCAACTCTATAAAGTGGTTGTAAGGGTTGCTCTCAACAGTCTGGATCTCTGAGCCACAACAGATCTGCCAAAGAGCCGCCACTGTTGATTTTCTGCAACAGGACCCGGCTCACAGGGGCTTGTCCCGTTTCGGTCCTGCAACATTGTTGCATAGACGGGACGGATGAAACACATTCACGCCATTAACTCGGGTTTCCGCTAAAAGTTCGGCGAAAAATACGCCATTCAGGCCTAAGGTTGAAGACATTCCTGGCCTACGCAACTTTGCGTAAATCGCCGCAGTTATTCAAGATGTCTTCGGAAGACGGTTTCGATGCAGACAACGTCAGTTTTGGAACGCCCGAGAGAAGTCCGCCCGGTCACAGACACGGTGGCCGAGCAGACTCAGAACTTCTCAAGCCTTGTAGCGCAGCACACGGTCGATCTTCCAGGTACAGAATGGCTCACGCGAATCCCGCTGACATCTCCTCGGGAAAACGTGAGATGCCTGTCTCTGACTCACCGATTTATGAAGCGTGCATTTGATATCGCCTGCGCGATAACGCTGTTGATTTTGACATCACCGCTTCTGCTTATGGCGGCCATTCTTGTCAAACTGACATCACCGGGACCTGTGATCTACTCTCAGACTCGCGTTGGTTTGAATCTTCGGACAAAGAAGAAAACAGATCGTCGTGAACAAGCACAAAGTCTTGCTGCTGATCATTCCGACCGCCGCAAGCCGGGCCGTGATCGCCGTGAGTTGAGCAACTATGGTCGCCCATTCACGATCTACAAGTTTCGCACAATGCGAACCGACGCCGAACGCAACGGGGCTCAGTTTGCCAAACAAGGTGACGCACGAATCACATCAATTGGACGGTTTTTTCGCAGAACGCGAATTGATGAACTGCCACAACTCTGGAATATCCTCAAGGGCGACATGTCTCTGATTGGGCCTCGTCCGGAGCGTCCTGAATTCATGATGAAGCTTCAGGAACAAATCCCGAACTTCATCGACCGACTGGGACTGAAGCCCGGAATGACCGGTATCGCGCAAGTCGTCAACGGATATGACAACGAACTGGAAGGCTTTCGCCGCAAAGTGTCTTACGACCTGCTCTATCTGCAAAACTGCAGTGTCTGGAACGACGTTAAGATCCTGTTCCGAACCGTTCGCGTGGTCATTACAGGTGAGGGTGCTTTGTAAGATTCGCCTGTCACTTTATCGCAACCAAAAAAACAGAAAGACGCCGACCAAAGATGGTTGGCGTCTTTCTATTTGTAATATTCCCTGGCCGGCTCTCAGACTACGGTGAAGCAACCTGGGCTGGCGGATCTTCGTTGTGTTCGTGAATTGCGATGGCCACCCCAGTCGCAGCAGCACCGATTACGGTCAGAGCCACGACGTCCATGAGACCAAAGCCAGAACTTGGCTGGTTATAGTTATCGTAGGAAGGATCATAATAGTGTTCGTAGGCCTGGCCTCGAACAATCTCTTCGCTGGCTGCGACCACAAACCCATCCACGGCACCGGACGGAGCTGTCCCGTTTTTCCAAAGCCGCACAGGTGAATTCATAGATCCCACGGAAATCTCGTGGGCTCCGCCCCGAACTCCAGTAATCAGGAAATCTCCTTCGGCACCAGTCGTCGTCCGAGCAATCGTAGTCCCCTCGAACTTCAGCTCAATTTGAGCGTTCTCTACAGGTCTCTGGTCCGAGGTAAACACTTTGCCACGCAACGCCCCATCGGCTTGCAATTGGACATCGCGAGCAATTCTTGCTCGCTCGATAGTAGCACCGCTGTCGGAGGCAGATTTGCCAGCACGGTTGTTATCGAGAGCAAAAGCCGTGTTGGAGAACAGGATCCCAAAGCATACCGCGATGCTGGCGGCTTTGTTCAATGATGAGTACTTTCGCATCTCTTTGAGACCTTTTCATTAATGTCAGTCGCCGTCGATCGACGCATTGCGACAGCCACGACTCGTTGGGCAACCCACAGGCAGCCCAAGACTCCCGAACAAAAACAGCCCGGGAAAGACCGATCGTTGAAAATCGCACTTGATCGATTCATCGACAAAGGCAGAAAGAGTGCTACATTCGGAACAGCCAGAAAAAACAGATTCCGCAGAAAAACCCAGACCGGCAGTTTTCGCGGAAATGGTCCACCGCGGAGTTTTTCCATAGGCAAACTGAGTTGACGAAACCCAGGAAAGACCAGGAGATTTTCATCTCACCCAAACTCAGCGGCTAACTTGACCGAGCATCGAATACCCCTGACGATACCCTCTGCGCTCACCATATCTTCATTCAATGGTTTCCGCTCGAAGAAGGAGCTTGCGTTGGTTGTTCCCATTGGGCGCGGCGCGGCGGATAATCCGGCAAACCGGTTTCTACCGATTCTCGTGGAGGCCGATTATGAACAGATGGAGTTCGACGACGACTTCCGGTCGGAGCTTGAACGCCCCAGGACAATATATTTCGATGACACATCACGGACGATCATTTCAGAAAACGACAGCCCGGATGTCCCCTTTCAATACAGCTTGAATCCTTACCGTGGTTGTTTGCACGGATGCAGCTACTGTTACGCTCGCCCATCGCATGAGTACCTCGGGTTCAGCGCGGGACTTGACTTTGAAACTATGATCCTGGTGAAACGGAATGCTGCTTCATTGTTTCGCGACTGGCTGACTCGATCAAAATACAAATGCCAGGCAGTCATGCTGTCCGGTGTTACGGACTGTTACCAGCCCGTCGAACGTAAACTGCAGATTACTCGACAGTGCATTGAGGTCGCCTGTGAAGCTCGACAGCCCATTTCCATAATCACTAAGAACTCCTTGATTACACGAGACATTGACCTGCTTCGCGAACTGGCGGATCAGGGCTTGTGTCGAGCCGCCATCAGCATCAACAGTCTGGATCAATCACTGACAAAACGGCTGGAGCCTGCCTGCACCGCTCCGGCGGGGCGTGTTGAGGCGATCTCTCGTCTGTCGTCTGCCGGCATCCCGGTCCACGCTATGATTGCTCCGATTATCCCGGGGATTAATGATCACGAAATCCCTGCCGTCCTCAAGGAGGTTTCCGAAGCAGGAGCCAAATCGGCCAGCTTCATTATGATCCGTCTGCCACTCACGGTAGAAACTGTTTTTCTGGATTGGCTGAAGCGGCATCATCCGACTCATGCCGCCAAAGTCGAGTCTCGCCTGAGAGCTGTTCGTGAAGGAAAGCTGAATCAGAGTGAGTTCGGACTTCGCATGCGAGGAACCGGACCAATCGCCGACCAGATTAGCGCCTTGTTCAATCTGCATCGAAAACGCTGTGGGCTGACCGAAACATTGCCCGCGTTGAGAACAGACCTCTTCAGACCTCCTCGAACATCCGGCGGTCAGCAGCATCTTTTCTGAATCCCGAGTTTCCAAATCAGTCTTTGAGTCTGACCAGAGAAACAACCGACGCACTGTGGGACGAACGCTTCGCAAAAGGTATTCTTCAGGACAACCAGTCTCGGGACTGGGTTTATCAGCTCAGAAATCGCCATCACGGACCTTTGCATAGTCCTGCAAAGACGATCGAAAGTCATGAATCTGTGGACGAATCGGAGAAACCAGAACTGACCCTTCTGCAGATATCTGATCTGCATTTTGGACCGCCCTATCGAGAAGAGGCTGGTGAGGCTGTCCTGCGTCTGGCCAATAAATCAGCCATTGACGCCATCATCGTCAGCGGCGATCTGACACAGCGTGCAAAGCGGGAGCAATTTGAGGCGGCTCGAGATTTTCTGTCGCGCCTGCCTTCGGTACCACAATTGGTCATTCCGGGAAACCACGATGTGCCGCTCTATCGTTTATTTGAGCGGATGCTGGCTCCCCATGGTCTTTATCAAAAGATCATTTCTTCGGAACTGAATCCCGTGTTGAAAGTTGGCAAAGCGATCATCGCAGGAATCGATTCGACGTCGCCACACACGGCGATCAGTAATGGTCGGATCTTTCGATGTCAACTTGAGACGTGCGCTGAGCTGTTCCGCAATGCTCCCGCCGATGCGATTCGGATTGTGGTGGCTCATCATCC
>CAMAXD010000229.1 GCA_945861975.1 Candidatus Kuenenia stuttgartensis
ATTTCGACGTCGGTGAGTACTCCCGTCCGGTTGCCGTCGATGGGACCGGCTTCTCGAATGACGATGATCGCTGCGTCCATTTCTGCCCGAGTTCGAATCTGCTGGAAGTCTCCTCGCAGGCGTTTCAGAATTCTCATTCCCTTCAGGTACCAGTGCGCCATCTTGCGGAACAGTATGATGGCTCGTTCACTGCCGTGGCGTTCTTCGAGACAGTCGAATTGCTGCAGCATCAACGTGAGTCGCTCGTCGAATGTTCCGGCCGGTGAATAACCGCCGGTCTGTTCCCATTCGGTCAGTTGCCGAAAGATCCACGGATTGGCCAAAGCCGCGCGGCCGATGGACACGCCGTGACAGCCGGTTTCGCGAATCATGCGAGCAGCGTCGGCGACATTGCGGACATCCCCGTTGCCAATGATCGGGATCTTTTGAACCGCTTCCACGACGGCTCGAATGCCGGGCAGCGAAACAGTGCCGCTGAAGCCTTGTTCCCGAGTTCTCCCATGGATGGCCACGGCAGCAACTCCAGCCTGTTCGAACTCGCGAGCAAACAGCGGGGCGGTGAGACTCGATGCGTCCCAGCCGAGTCGCATCTTCACACTGACGGGAATTTTGACCGCTTCGACAACAGTCTGCACCAGTTTCATTGTGCCGCTCGTATTGCACATCATCCCGGCGCCAGCTCCGGCGCCGGCGATGCGATTAACGGGGCAACCCATGTTGATATCGATCGTGTCCACGCCCAGTTCGACCAGCAGCTGAGCGGCATCGGCCATGACCTGCGGCTCGCTGCCAAAAATCTGGACTGCAAACGGGCGATCTTCCGGATGCGTCTCGACCATTTGCATCGTGCGCTCATTACGACTGACCAGCGCGCGAGCATTTACGAGGTCGGTTGTGGCAAGTCCGATACCTCCGATGCGGCGCACGATGCGGCGAAATGGCAGAGTCGTGAATCCGGCGAGAGGCGACAGCAAATAGCGGCTGCTGAGTGCCAGTGTTCCGTAACACAACGGAGGTTGAAAGGCTGGCCGTTCAATTTCTGTGCGCGCGGTCGCAGCACCGTCTGTCGCCGGCTGAGCATTTCGAAAGACATCAGGAATCGCGCTGCGAATGAGAAGTACTCCGTGAGATTAAGGACTGGCGACTCGCTCATGTGAAATCATGGTTTAATGTCGCGCGACAGGCGACTGATACGTGAATTCGCCTAGTGCTGTGTCAAGGCTCAATTTTCGGGTACGACTGACTTCCAGTCCGTCGACAAAGGTTACCGCCGACGGACTGGAAGTCCGTCGTACAAATACAATTCAACCCCAACTTTAAAGGTTGACAGAGCACTAGACCTGCGGTTCGCCATGAAATGAAATCGCTGACTTGCCTGCCGGGATCAAACGCCCTGTTGGGATCAAACGGCCTGTTGGGATCAAACGGCCTGTCGGGATCAAACGCCCTGACGGCTTTCCCTGGGCCGCTTCATTGTGTTAATAATTGCGGCACAAGAGGTTTCTGAACCTTCATACCGCGGAAGTGTCATAGCTGCAGATTAACGGTTTTGGTTCCTCTGACGCAAAGACAACAAGGATGCTTCCCGCACCTCATTCCAACTTATTCGAAAATACAGCAGCAGTCAGCACACGCCGACTGGGTGGGCATGGACGACTCGTCGTCGCCGACGCAAAACTGTCAGTCCCCATGGCGTGTCGTCCCCGGAAGATATTTGGTCCGATCGCTGTATTCCTTGGCGCGAGAATTGGTGCGTGCTGGAGCCATATTCTGGCTGAGTTGGCGGAACGGCTGGGAGTCGACTCCGATTTTCGCAGAGTACTTCCGCAGTTGACGGAACTGGTCGAGTTTCGAGCCGTCGAGGAAAACGGGCACCTCTATCATGGCAGCGGCCTCTTGCAAGGCCAACCCCTGCAGGCCGGATGGCGACGAAAACTGTACGTCTGTCCGACAACCGGGCGGCTCAAGAGGATTCCCCTTGATTAATCCGGATCGCCAAATCGCAAGTGTTGCCTAAAATTAGGTTGCGGCAATTGGGCAATCGTTTCCATGAGACCACGTCGTGTTCCGGTCGGCTGAAAACGTGCTTTCCGAGCGATCAGCTTTCCATGTTCATTTCTGTGGTGTTGTGCTGGAATGATTTGGTTTGACCCCAGAAACACCACGTTTTCGATCCATGAAAAATGTGCGATGTGATTGGCACGTCCGGCTCTGTCGGCGTAAGCTTCATCTGCGTGGCTGAGCCTTTTCGCTGATGGATCGGTACAACACGGCACCAATGAAGTAGACAGAGATAGGCTCGGAAAGGCAGGAGACTGCAATGACCAGTTCTGTTTTGGGACGTCCAACGTTGGTTTTGAATCGTAACTGGCAACCGGTTGCGGTTTCGACTGTTTCTCGTGCCCTGACTAAGGTGTGGAACGAGACCGCTCGGATTGTCGATCCGAGCAACTATCAGCTTTATGGCTGGGAAGAGTGGGCCGCTCTTCGTCCGGCTGACGGAGATCCTGTCATCAGAACTCAGTGGCTCACGCTGCGAGTTCCCGAAGTCATCACGTTGACTCGGTATGATCGACTGCCCGTCAAGATCGTGGCCTTCAGCCGCAGAAACGTGTTTAAGCGTGACGGCTACATGTGTCAGTATTGCGGTTGCCGACCGGGCAGCGAAGAATTGACGATCGACCACGTGGTGCCGCGATCTCGCAGCGGATTGTCAAGCTGGACGAATTGCGTCCTCGCTTGTATCGACTGCAATACCCGGAAAGCCAATCGAACGCCCGAGCAGGCTAAGATGCCGCTTTTGCAAAAGCCAGCTCGCCCAATGTGGAACCCGTTGTATGCACCTCACGGTGTTCGTATCGAAAGCTGGTCGAAGTTCGTCAGCGAGGCTTACTGGAACATTGAACTGGAAGCCGAATAGTTCATGCAACCAGAGTTGCACGGGCTGTTCTTTAGTAAACGTTGACAGCCTTTTACCGTTGACAGCCTTTTCTTGAGCAGGAATGAGTTTCGGGGCGTTTGTCTGGCCGAAGAAGGCGTCTTCGGTGGCAAAGCTCAGCTTGCGAAAGCTGACCGATTTCCACACTGTTTCGATTTCAGTGGGCTGACCTTTGCGTTCGATCATCGCCTGAAAGTCTCGCAACAGATCAGCCCCGCAGAATTGATGACGATGATCGTCCCGTCACTCATCTAAGAAATTGGATCAATTCGTCATTCTTATCGAAGACCAGTCTGTGAACGGTTACAACACAATTTCCGCACCTCTGCATTCACCTGGGTTAGCCAGTGCAGCATTATTTTGACGGAGTATAGATCCCGCAGCCAAAGATGTGTTTTCCGTTACGCACGATCCATGTGAGCTTGTGCTCTAACTTCGATGTAACCGGGTCGATATAGCTATAGTCGATCCAGGCTCCCTGTTCGGTCGCCCGTTCCTGCACCCATTTTCCGATCGGATCGCCGTCTGGACTTTTTACATCCATGGCCAACGTGCCGACTGGGTTTTTGACAAGTTTGGACCCGCCATACGCTGTCACCTTTGCTTCGGGCCCAACTTCCATAGCGAATACATACAGATCTCGATCTCGCAGACCGTCTTTACCGGTACTTATCTTTTCAAAAGCCGATACACCTTCCTTATTAAACAACGCAATGGCTTTGGCAACCATCTGTTTGGCTTCTTCTGCAGTACCATGCGAAAACCCGACATTGGGAGTTTCCTGGTAGAAGATCTCCAGCCATTTCCCGTCACGGGAAACATAGAGTGAGGACGATTCGATATCTGCGTAGGCTTCTTTCTGATTCTTATGAGTACCCTGATAAGACACACGGTACATAATCATCGCTGCGTCATCTGAGACGCGAAGCATTGAAGTCTCGCTCATCTTAAAGCTGTTCAATTTGAAGTCATCAAGGTTCATTAGCACTTGATCACGGTCCACCACAGAACCATCGGCCAGAAACCACTTTGAATCGGCTGCCAAATATGTCCGAAAAAACTCTTTGTCACCCTTAACAGCGGCTTCCCAACTCGCTTTTTCCAGTGCCGTCAATTCTTCCAGAAGGTTTGCGTCACTAATTTTCTCCTGCGATTTCGCTATGGGCGAGGAAACAGTCAGGCAAAGGACGATTAAAAGACAAGTCAGCAAGCGCATTGGGTTTCTCAGTACAAGTTGAAGTAGATTCAGGGTTAGGTTTTCAAAAACCTTGGGAAGCAGACAAGTAAAACTTGCGTGCGTTGTTCTCAGAGTGGATTTCGCTCAGTTCATTACAAAATCGCAATCGTTAAAAATACATGGGCATTTGCCACCACGCACACGCCCCAAGGGCTCATCGATCATCAAAGGTCCACTCTTTGAACGGCCGGAGTGTAACGCCTTGTCCAGTTGCAGCTAGTTGTCGCGCAGAAATTTTGCCTGGCTTTTGGTTCGTAAGGGTATTTTGCTTAAGTGGAGTAATGTATTCCGCTGTCTGTGTCGTTCCCATCGCTGATCGCTTCGACCGTACTGTTGTCAAGATCGTAAAGCAGCGTGAGGTGGTTTTAACGCATGAGAAATGCCTTCTCGTCGATCCTAAGACGCGGCATCATATTTATCTCTTTGCGAGCCTTGCCCCGGGCAACAGCACGCTCCACAATTGACCACGTGGGATCCCATTTCGTTCGAAGAATACTCATGGCACCTTTGACGTTTTGAGTTGCCAGCAGCACCTGAATCGCGAATCGCTCAAAGGGCTCGAACCGATCATCAAGGAACCTGTTGCCGCGGGACACCTGAAAGTGGTGGGAGCAACTTACGACCTCGCATCCGGCCGTGTTCGGCTGGTAGACTGAGGCGAAACGATTTTTCATCCCCGCAGAACGAAGGTCATTGCTATTCTAATTTTCCCCCGGGTGCAGGATGTTGCCAGTCCCGTGCCAATCTCGACTGCTGACGATATCGCAACGCTTGAGTCGTCGCTGACAGGCAAAACCTATTGGAGCGAAGATCTGGCGCCCGTGCCCCTGTCGGCTCGCCGCTGGGCTTTGCGGGACATGATTGCCTTGTGGGTCGCGTTATCCGCGTGTATTCCAACCTACATGCTGGCGTCGTCGTTGATCCAGCAGGGGATGAACTGGTGGCAGGCGGTTTTGACCATCTTTCTGGGGAACCTCGTGGTTCTGCTGCCGATGGTTCTTAACGCTCATGCGGGGACGAAATACGGGATTCCGTTTCCCGTACTCTGCCGGGCGGCCTTTGGCTTGCGGGGCGCGAATGTCCCTGCGCTGTTGCGAGCTCTGGTCGCCTGTGGCTGGTTCGGTATCCAGACTTGGATCGGGGGCTGGGCCATCTATAAAGTTCTCGAACTTTACTTCCCCTCGTGGTCGCAGCAAACGAAGCTCCCCGTAATCGACATCAACTTGCCGCAGCTGATTTGCTTTCTGGCTTTCTGGAGCCTCAATCAGTACATCATTTGGCGTGGCATCGAATCCGTGAGGGCGCTTCTGAATATCAAGGCCCCGTTATTGATTGGCCTGGGACTTGCGCTTTTGGTCTGGGCCTATCGCGAGGCGGGCGGATTCGGGCCCATGTTGTCGCAACCGTCACAGTTCGTGTTGGGTGGTAAGCGGGAAGGCCAATTCTGGAGCTTCTTTTTTCCCGCGCTGACCGCGAATGTCGGGTTCTGGGCGACGCTGGCGCTGAACATCCCCGATTTTACGCGCTATGTGAAAACCCAACGCGACCAGATGCTTGGGCAGGCGTTGGGGCTTCCCTTGACGATGGGTTTATACTCGTTCATTGGAGTAGCAGTCACCTCGGCATCCGTGGTGATCTACGGTCAGGCGATCTGGGACCCGGTAGAATTGTTGTCTCGGTTCGAGAGCCCGTTCTGGCATGCGTTAGGTTTGTTCGGGTTGGTCCTCGCCACACTGGCCACCAATTTGGCTGCCAACGTTGTCGGGCCCGCCAACGACTTCGCCAACCTGAGTCCGCGTCACATCTCGTTTCGAACGGGTGCGCTCCTGACTGGATTGATTGGGATTCTCATTCAACCCTGGCGGCTTGTGGAGGATCCATCGGGTTATATCTTTAAGTGGCTGGTCGCCTACTCCGCCTTGTTGGGTGCCGTCGGTGGCGTGATGATTGCTGACTATTATGTCGTGCGACGGAGGCGGCTTGATCTGCGTGGACTCTACGAACCCCAGGGCCCTTATTGGTACACGATGGGGTTTCACATTGCCGGGCTGGTCGCCCTGGTGGCTGGAATCGCCCCCTGCGTTCCGGGTTTTCTCGCGACGATCGGTACGCAATCGTATTCCTCACTGTGGACCGAGATTTACAATTACGCCTGGTTCATCAGCTTTGGAACCTCTTTCCTGGTGTATTTGGCGATCACGTTGGGTTGCCGAAATTCTCGAGGAACACCCACAGCCACGCCCACTATGAACGGCGAAATTCAATCATGACAACCGACTACGACAAAATCGCCAGAGAGTATCAGGAGTCGAAGCTCCAGCCATGGCGCACCCATATCGAACAATACACGCTGCTCAGCCTCGCCAGTCAGGTTCAGGGCCTGCAAACACTCGACCTCGCCTGTGGAGAGGGTTATTACACGCGACTTCTCCGTCGATTGGGCGCGGAGCCCATCACCGGCGTCGATCTCTCGATGGGGATGATTGAATTGGCTCTTTCCCAGGAAAAGTCTGAGCCGCTTGGTATTCAATACTGTGTCGGCGACGCGAGGGCCATGGACTTTGGCGCGACATCGGATTTAGTGTTTGCGGCTTACTTGCTGAACTACGCGAGCAATTACCAGGAACTCCTCTCGATGTGCGAGGCCATAGCCCGCAATCTCAAACCGGGCGGACGTTTTGTGACGGTAAACAATAACCCCAATGATCCACCTTCAAACTTTGAAACCGGGCGAATTTACGGTTACTCGAAACGGCTTCAGGGGAGTCTGCAGGAAGGCGCGCCGATCATTTGGAGTTTCCATCTCCCTGAGGGGACCGTCGAAGTCACCAATTACTATTTAAGCATGGTGACTCTGGAACGCGCTCTGCAGGCCGCTGGACTGACGAACGTTATTTGGCACAAGCCAAAGGTATCGCCAGAGGGCCTTCGGCAATGGGGGGAATCACACTGGGACGCGTTTCTCTCAAACTCACCAGTCACCTTTTTTGAATGCACCAAACGTTGATGGTGATGCTGGGACTAAAGATTGTTAACGAGAGAGCCAAAGAGTTTGAACGGGTTATTCACGGAAGTGCGAGCCCGACTTCCATGTAACTTCCGCACCGAGTCTCACATTCTCGAGGTAAACCGACCTGGAGCTGTGTCAACCTTTAAAGTTGGGGTTGAATTGTATTTGTACGACGGACTTCCAGTCCGTCGGCGGTAACCTTTGTCGACGGACTGGAAGTCCGTCGTACCCGAAAATTGAGCCTTGACAGAGCACTAGAGGTTAAGGGCGGGCCCTCTCACCGAACGCAGCCAGCCTGCTCGCCAAACAAGAATTCGGCACTGGCGGCTGCCATGAGTTCTCCACTTTACAGGAGTGCCAGCACACGGAGAGGGCTGCCGGATCCCTCCTGAATCTTCAGCGGCGCTGCGACGATCATGGCGCCGGTGGGAGGCAGCTGGTCGAGATTCCGCAGACACTGCAGACCGAATCGCCCGGCTCCATGCATCAAGGTATGACAGGGATAGGGCAGAGACCAGCGATACGCCTGGCCCGCATCCGTATTGATGGTCTCGACGGCGAAACCCAGCACGTTTCGTTCATGGATCAGCCATTCCACAGTTTCCTGGGTCGGCCCGGGTGTGTGTGCACCGTCCTCTTTCATATTCACAAACAACGCCGGATCTGAAAGTCGCTTTGACCAATCCGTGCGGAATGCCAGCCAGCTTCCCGCGGGGATGCGGCCATGTCGGTCTTCCCAATGCTGGAGAAAGTCAACGGTGAGCAGCCAGTCTTCATTGTCCGCTACCTCGGCGCTGGCATCAACGACGACTGCCGGTGCGATAAAGTTCCGGACGTCGATCGTGTCGACAGTATTTTGCGGCAGAGGCCTGCCGGTGATCCAGTGGGCAGGGGCGTCAAAATGGGTTCCCGTATGCTCGCCGCAGGAGAAATTATTCCAATACCAGCCGGGTCCCGCCTCGTCGTATTGGGAAATTCTCTCCAGTTGAAAAGGCCACGTCTGCCCAAAGGGTGGTGGAAGAACCAACGTTGGGAAGTCCGGGGACAGAACGTGTGTCAGATCAACCACACGAATCGAACCCGCCGCGTAAGCAGCCGCGAATTGAGCCAGAATTTCCGACATGCCAAACACTCCTCACAGTGCGGGAAAAAATACCAATCCTGATCAAGTCTGCTCTCCAATGCTCGCTGCTCGCGATGAACAGCACTTAGCAATCAGAGAAGTTTTGCGAACGGGTGGAATCTTAAGCGATTGTTCGGATCCACTTTTTTCTTCAATGCCTTGACGGATTCCGACATGGCCTCTGTCCCAAAGATCATGGACGACGAAACAGAAGAGTTTACATCATCAGGTTGCGAATGCGTCCCGCTAAAGTCGACCGACAGACCGTCCACCTCTCGCGCTTTGTCAATAATGCGTTTGGTGAGGTCGGCAATTTCCTTTCGCTCCTCAATCGACTTGTCCTGCGCGTCGTAGAGGGTGATGAGATCGACAAAGAACTGGTGATGACAATTGCCACTGGGAAGCTTTGCCATCGTCAGAGTCGCCCCACCCAGCGTCCGAATTTCCACGATCGAAAACTTAGCCTCGTCCAACGGAGCTTCGGCAACGACCGTGTCGCAGACAAAGTTCAGGATGGCGTCGTCAGGAATCTCACTGGTTCCGACGCAGTGTTGAAGCATGGCAAGCGGATTGCCCTTCATTTCGGCGATGACGGGCCAAAGAGCGGCCGCAGCTTCATACCATGAGGTCCAGTGCGACTTCATGACGATCGGAAGCTTCAGGCTGGCCGCGAGATCCTCCAGCGGCTTGACGAACTCCGCGGCGTTTCCCTGAAAAGAATCGTAAAAGATCACCGTCGCGACCAGCGCTTTCGTGCCCGTGACGACCAACTCCATCGAGACTGATTCGTTGGGAAGTACATGATCTCTCTGGAAACGCAGCGCAGCTCGTGAAAAATTCACCGCCTGTTCTCGTGTTTCGAAAGAGACAACCCTTTGCTCTGCGCTCTGGAGAATGCTCTCCTGTTCCATGCGAATCGTGACATCAACAACAATGCCCAGCGCACTACCGGCGCCCAGCATGGCGGTGAAAAGCTCATCCTCAGGAGTGAGCACGCGGAGGTCGCCCGCTGCCGACACCATGGTCAGCCTGACGACTCGCTGTCCTAACAACCCCAGCCGTCGCGAGAAGTAACCACTCAATCCGCCGTTGACGATGTAGCCAACCACGCCGACACCCGGACCGGTCCCCACCGGCAAAGC
>CAMAXD010000230.1 GCA_945861975.1 Candidatus Kuenenia stuttgartensis
TACGAAGGCAAGACACAAAACCAGCAGTTCGGACCGGTCATTCTGAGGGTTAGACCATTGTTCGCCCAATGAGCGATTGAAGATTCTCGTGTGGCGGCCCTGAGCCGACTTTTCCTCACAAAAATTGCTTCCCAATGCCAGGAGCGCCCCTGAGCCGGTTGCGTCTCCAGGGAGCAGTTCTATAATCCGGCGAACTCTTTTCTGACTGTCATATTCCTGCCTTAAAGAGCGATTCGCAAGGCCGCGACCGGGGGTTGATTCCCATGTATTTGTGGTTCCGCAACGTCTGGATGTCTGTTGTGACCGTCCTGCAGGGGATGTACGTCACACTCTTGACGATGTTCAAGACGTACAACCGACGCACTTTTACCGAGGTCTACGAGTATCCGGAAGTGCCGTTGAAGGTGAAGCCTCGCTATCGCGGTTTCCATCGATTTGACCTGACCACATGCATTGGCTGTGAAAAATGTGCAGTTGCCTGTCCGGTGGACTGTATTTATATTGACAAAGAAAAAAGCCCGGTCGGAAAAGGCTTCCGAATCAATGGCTTTACGATTGACTACACCAAGTGCATGTTCTGTGCGTTGTGCGTCGACCCGTGTCCGGTTGACTGTATCTTCATGGGGTCCAATCATGACCTCAGTTGCTACAGTCGTGATGGATGCATCGTTGACTATGCGAAACTGCCCTTACAAATTGCATGGGGCAAGGCCTCTCTGAACCCGACGGTTGTTGCGGAATCCAAAGTTCTGCACGCACCAGTTTGGGTGAAGGGTGAGCCGAGTCCGTTTGAGTTTGCCGGCACTGAGCACTAGGACGGTAGCAAGATTTGATTTTAGAGCAGGATGGGCATTGCTGCCCGTCGACAGCCAGTCGGACAGGAATGTCCAACCTGATGGTAGAGTTTGACAGCGCACGATGGATGTCGATAGTCTGTGTGGTGTGATGTGCTGAGGAGGCAACTCGGCAGTTAAACAGTTCGAGATGCCGGGTGATTTTGAAGCTGCAAATCGGAGTTTATGATCGAGAGAATTCTGTTATTTGCAGTTTGCCGTGTTTGAGTGGTAGTGCAGATTCGGTAGAGATCTTCGACGGAGTTCGAGGATGATTGATCGAGTGTACTTTACGAAAAGCAGAACATGGTTGCGGATGAAACTTTGCTGACTGTAGATGAAGTGAATCAGCGTTTACCGCTGGTTCGTTCAATCGTCGGGGACATCGTTAGTCTTCATGCGGATATCTCGTTTCGGCGACAGCGATTGTTGTCGCTTAGAGAACGTCATCCGGCTCCGAAGTCGAACGATTCTGTCTACGAGCAGGAGGTTCTGCAGATGGAATCGGAACTGGCCGATGACGAAGTCCGCCTGGGCTCTTATGCTCAGGAGCTTCTGGATATCGGAGGTTTTCTGACAGATCCAGCGGAAGGTCGAGTCGACTTCCCGGGGGATCTTGGAGGAGAGCGAGTGTTCTTCTGCTGGCAGTCTGCTGAACCCGAGGTGCTGGGTTGGCATTCTGGGGCCTGTGGCGAATCAGAACGAATCCTGCTCGATCATGAACTTGGAAGTATGACGATTTCAGAGGGTAAGTGATGGCGGATCTCGTCGGGCATTTTTTAGCGTTTGGATTGTTGGCCATCGGATTCCTGATGGTGCCGCTGATTGTTGGGCGATTTCTGCGCCCCAATTTGCCTAATCCTGAGAAGGATGCCATTTACGAATGCGGTGAACCAGCAATTGGTTCCAGCTACATTCAGTTCGACCTTCGCTTCTATGTAGTGGCGTTGCTGTTCATCATTTTCGACGTCGAAATTGCGTTTTTCTTTCCATGGGCATCGGTCTATGGCAGTGCAATGCATTTGGCTGACTCACGAATCACCGATGTTGCTCGGTCGGACCTGAGTGCGAGATTGCTGAGTATTGATCCCAGCGCGATGACTCCTGATTACGTCGTTGCGTCAGATGCGGCCATCAAACTGGGCTGGATTGGCCTCGCGGACATCCTCGTGTTCTTCGGAGTTCTTCTAGTGGGATTCGCATACGTCTGGAAACGTGGCGATCTGGACTGGATCCGGGCTCTGACTAAGAAATCACAACAGGCGAAGGATCAGACGGCTGGAATGGGCTGACGTTGCGTCTCGTAGTTTCGCTGCTTTAGATCTTAAAATTGGATCCACAGTTCATGGATATTCAGAGCATTCACTCGATCCTGCTGGAACGATTTGGCGAGTCAGTGGTTGGCACTCAGACGTTTAAGGCAATTGACCCGTGGATTCAGGTTTCTGCGGCTTCGATTGTGGAAGTCTGCACGTTTCTGCGTGATGACCCACGATTGCTGTTCAATCATCTCAACGATCTTTGCGGAGTCGACTACTTAGAGCCTGATGCCAAGAAGGCGGCCAAGTTTGGCCATGAGCCGCATGTCGAAGTGGTTTACCACCTCAGCAGCCTGAAGCAGAGACATCAGTTGAAGTTGAAAGTTGTTGTACCTCGGTGGAAGGACAACGTGGAAGGGCAGTTGCCGATCGTTCCATCGCTCAGTGCAATCTTTGGAATTGCCAACTGGCACGAACGCGAAGCTTACGATCTCATGGGAATTCACTTCGAAGGCCATCCTAATCTGCGTCGGATTCTGTGTCCGGAAGACTGGATTGGTCATCCAATGCGGAAGGATTACGCTTTTCCGCTTGAGTATCATGGTGTGCGTGGCCGTTAACTGTGGATTTCCCGGGGATTATTTGAAGAGTTGGCTCGGCAGTGTTCGGCCAGGAGTTCTTTGTCCATGAGTTTGCATATTGAAGATCCACGCATCGTTGAGTTCGACGTTCAGACCGATGAGATGCTGGTCAATATGGGACCTCAGCATCCCAGTACCCATGGTGTATTGCGACTGTTGCTGAGAACCGACGGCGAAATTGTGCATGAATGTACGCCTCATATCGGCTATCTGCACCGCTGTGCAGAAAAGATCGGCGAGAACCTGTCTCCTCCACAGTACATTCCGTACACGGACCGGATGGATTATCTGGCCGCGATGAACATGAATCTCGGCTTTGCTTTGGCCGTCGAGAAACTGATCGGGATGGAAGTCCCTGAAAAGGCCGTTCATCTGCGCGTACTGATTGCGGAGATTGGTCGTATTGCCAGCCATCTCGTCGGGATGGGAACCTATGGCCTGGACCTTGGGACATTCAGTCCGTTTCTCTACGCGTTTCGTGAACGCGAGATCATTCTGGATCTGTTCGAAGAAGTTTGTGGTGCTCGACTGACCTACAGTTACATCACGATTGGCGGGGCAACTCACGACCTGCCGGACGAGATTGAAATGCCGGATGGATTGGCGTCTCTGATCGGCAAGCACAAGGGTGAGCGTCTGCCGTTTCTGGACGTCATCGAGATCTTCCTGCAGTGGTTGGAACTCCGAATTCGTGAGTATCACACATTACTGACAAGGAACATGATCTTTATCAGCCGCACTGCCGGTCTTGGCATTTTGTCGCCTGAAATGGCTGTCAGCTATGGTTGCACTGGCCCGGTCCTCCGCGGCAGCGGCGTTGATTTTGACCTCCGTCGCGACGGCGAAGCGATCTATACGCGAATGTACAAGGGCTACGATTTCGAAGTTCCTGTCGCACCGTTTAAGGAAGCGCCTCGGGAAGTTGCTCTCGGCGATAACTGGTGTCGGTTCTACGTCCGCATGATGGAAGTGGTTCAGGCGATTCGCCTGGTTCGTCAGGCGATTCCAAAGTACAAGGCAGCCAGCGGTTCCTATCGCGAACCCTTCAAGATGAACACCAAACTCCCTAAGGACGAGGTCTATCTTGAAACAGAAGCACCTCGCGGCCAGATGGGCTTCTATGTCGTTGGCAACGGCGAGGGCAATCCTCTGCGTCTGCGTGCAAAGAGCAGCTGTTTCTGCAACGTATCTGTCACAGACCAGATCTGTCAGGGCGTTCCCCTTGCGGATATTCCGGCGATCGTTGGATCGCTGGATATTGTGATGGGCGAGATTGACAGGTAACTCACCCGTGCCAGCATTGGCCACTTCGGCTGCATCTCTCACGATTGTACTTATTCCACGCTCAAAACTAATACGGAGACTGAAGGGTGTCCGTACTGGCAGATCTCAGAGACGATCTCAGAGACGATCTCAGAGACGATCTCCGAACGATCGATGAGCTTGTTAATTTCTCTCTGATTGAGGTGAGCGAAGCGTTGTCGTGGCAGGCTGTTACTGTCCTTCACGGGAGAGGAAGAGACGAAGTACACAACGCGAAACGACGCCGCGAGCCGTTGTGATCGTGAACGCAGGCTCGGGGCGGATATTCTGGGACAGCTTGGTGTACCCGACAGAACGTTCCCTGTCGAATGCGCCGCGATCCTGTGTGGCATGTTGGATGCCGAGCATGTCACATGCGGTATTAACCTCCGTTCTGATTGCCTTGTCGTTTCAGAACTGTGCCGATGCCATCCCGCTGGTCATCAGGTTTTCAAATCATTCAGATCCGAATGTTCGACATGCCGTAGTACTTGTGCTCACTACAGAAGAGTGTCCCACTGCGATGACGTGCCTCGTTCGGATGAGCCGAGATACCGATCACAACGCCAGAGACTAGGCCACTTCTGCTCTGGGAACCCTTTTTGACACAGATACGTCTGAGATTCGCGTTGCTCTTTTTGATCGAGTTGCAGATCCTCATGACGACACCCGTGGTGAAGCGATCGTGGCGAATCGCTCGTCGGGTTAGCTCGACGAAGCGATCCCAGAGTCGTTGACTGGTTGAAAACGGAATTAGCGTCCGACGGTGTTGGCTCGCTGGCCGTTGATCCAGCCGAAGCAATCGCTTCGGCGGAGCTCCGTCAGCAATTATTGAATCTACAGAAATGGTGGGATGTCAATCAGGATTTGCGGGCAAGGCCAATCGCGGCCTGCGGACGGGGTCTTCCTGTTTTCCATGCGATGTTACGGCCCGTTCTCAAGCTCTTCCCATCGGCGAAAACAGTGCTCCAGTTTTGCACCAACGCTGGCCAACTCCGAGGTCACTTTGGCGATCTTGTCGCCGCCGCTCTGATAAAAACCGGAAGCCGCTATTTCCTTCTCAAGCTCTTTCTGGCGTTTTTCCAGAGAAGCGATTAGTTCGGGCAACTGATCCAGTTCACGCTGCTCCTTAAAATTCAGGCGGCGGGTTTTGGCGACGGCTAAAGTCGTTGCAGAAGAGCTTATCTGTTCTGCAGTTTTAGCGACACTACTGCCAACGATTGAAGCATTTGCATCCACGGCGTTCTCACGCTGCTCTTTGATCCGCATCCAGTCATCATAACCGCCGTCATATTCGCCCAGCACACCATTACCTTCAAACACAATCGTGCTGGTGACCACGTTGTTCAGGAATGCCCGATCGTGGCTGACCAGCAGCACCGTACCCGGGAACGCAGGCAGCATGTCTTCCAGCAGCTCCAGAGTCTCGGCATCCAGATCGTTTGTGGGTTCGTCGAGCACCAAAATATTGGCAGGCTTCGACATCATCTTGGCCAGCAGCAGACGATTGCGTTCTCCCCCGCTCAAGAACTGGACCAGCGTTTGCGCTCGTTCAGGTGAGAACAAGAAGTCCTGCAGAAAGCCCATGATGTGTCGCTTCTGACCATTGATCATCAGGAAATCGGTACCGTCACTGATGTTTTCACGAGCTGATCTGGTTTCGTCCAACTGATTTCGCAACTGGTCGAAATAGCCCACCGCCAGATTCGTCCCGAGACGAACCTTCCCCTGAGTTGGTTTCAGTTGTCCCAATAAAAGCCGCAGCAGCGTCGACTTCCCAGCCCCGTTCGGCCCCACAATCCCAATCTTGTCACCGCGAAATACGGTGGTGGAAAAGTTATTGATGACCGGCTCACCGCTGAAAGCATGAGTCACCTCTTCCAGACGAGCCACCAATGCACCGGATCGTTCGGCTTCCAGGATCTGCATTTTCGCAGTTCCCATTTTCTGCCGCCGTTGCTGTCTCTGTTCACGCATCTCTTTAAGCACTCGAACACGACCTTCGTTGCGTGTTCGGCGAGCTTTCACGCCCTGACGAATCCAGCGCTCCTCTTCCGCCAGTTTTTTATCAAACTGAGACTGCTCCTCAGCTTCGGCCGCGAGTAACTGGTCACGACGTCTTAGAAACGTCTGGTAATCGCAAGTCCAGTCGAAGACTCGACCACGATCCACCTCGACGATTCGGTGTGCCATGTCCTGCAGAAACACGCGGTCGTGAGTCACGAAGATCAGCGTGCCGGGGAAGCGTTTCAGAAAGCCCTGCAGCCAGACGATGGAATCGATGTCCAGATGGTTCGTTGGTTCGTCCAGCAGCAAAATATCAGGCTCGCAAATCATCGCCGCCGCCAGGAGAACTCGACGCTTCATCCCGGCCGACAGTGACATGAATGGCTGATCGGCAGGGAGTTGCATCTCAAGCAACAGGTCCTCCAGGCGATCCGCGCCGGTCCATTCATCGGCGTCGGCAAGATCCTGACTGGCCTTTTCATAAGCCTTGTCTTCAGCCGGAGTTAGTGCGACGCCCTCATGGAGCTTGCGACCGATATTGCGGTAGTTGGCGATTGCTTTCCCCAGCTTACCAAAGCCCTCGGCCGCGACTTCGTAGGCAGTGAGATCACCGCCCTGCGGAACCTCCTGATCCAGTCGCGCGATGACGGCTTCGGCCTGCAGGTCGACGGAACCATCGTCGGGATGCATAAGCCCCGAGATCAGTTTCATCAGCGTTGACTTGCCGGCGCCGTTGCGTCCGACAAGGCCAATGCGTTCCCCTCGCTCGATGTGCAGGGTGATGCCTTCGAGAAGGTTCGGTTTCGAATACGTAAACGAAAGATTATTGAGGCTCAAAAGTGGCATGGAGCGGACTGTAGCCGAAGATCAGAGCGCTGCGAATCCTGTCGCCCGGGATTATCATCTCAGAAACAACCGGCCTGCTGATTCACGTCGGAATCCATCATTTGCTAATATCCGGCAGGTTTTGTCTTACCGCATTAATCAGGAGCTGCTTTATGAATTCCGTTAAATTCTGGTGTGGACTTGGACTGGGCGTCGCTCTGACGTTTTCCCTGTCTCAGTCTTCCTCATTGACACAGTCTTCAATTTTTCGATCCGCTCAGGCCGCCGATGAAAAGGCAAAGGAAACTCCAGCAGTGCTCTACGAACTCCGCACCTATATCTCGCCGGAAGGGAAGCTCGACGAGCTGAACGCCCGATTCCGTAATCACACGCTGGCCCTGTTCGAAAAACACGGCATGAAGAACATCATGTACTGGCTGCCTGTCGACAAGCCGAACACGCTGATCTATGTCATCGCTCACAAGGACAAAGCCGCCGCCGACGCTTCATGGGCGGCGTTCCGCGAAGATCCTGTCTGGAAGAAAGTTGCTGAGGAAACTCAGAAGAATGGCAAGATCGTGGAGAAGGTCGAATCCGTCTACATGACGGCGACTGATTATTCTCCAATGAAGTAATTCCGGGCGACACTAATGACAAACAGGTTTCCCGTGCCCTGAATTGCGCGGGAAACCTGAGTTTCTATGATCACGAGAAATTCTACGATCTTATTTCGTGCGCCGTCACCATTGAGGCATTGAGGCATTGAGCTTTATAAATCCCGCGAACACTCGGCCTCATTGCGTGCCGTGTGAAAGACGACCTACTGCACAAGTCCCTTGGTGAGCTGCAGGAACGCCGTTTCGAGGTTGACTTCTTCTTCGCGGAACAGCGTAATCCGGAAGCCCGCGTTGACCAGTTCGGTCGGCAGAGCGCTGTAATCTTCGACGGTCGCCTTCATCGTGACTTCCAGAAGTTGGTCTTTCGTAATGTTCACAGACTCAACTTCGTCCAACTGTTCGAACAGCTTTGCAGCGCCGTCCGTTCGCTCCTTGACGCGAATATTCAGCATAATGCGCTGACGAGCTTTCCTCATGACTTCGGCCACGTTGCCGTCCACAATCATGTGGCCCTTTTCGATCATGCCGACGCGAGTACACACATCGGCCAGTTCCGGCAGAATGTGGCTGCTGACGATGACCGTCTTTTTCAGTTCGCCGAGGCGCTTCAGCAGATTACGAATCTCGATTCGAGCACGCGGGTCGAGACCGCTGGCCGGTTCATCCAGCAACAGCACCTGAGGTTCGTGCAGCAATGTCCGGGCGAGACCGATACGTTGCGTCTGACCGCGAGACAATTCGTTAACCATGGCATCCCGCTTGAAGGCCATGTCGACGAGTTCCAGTTTCTGTTCGCAGACTTTGCGGCGACCGGGGCCGTTGATTCGATAGGCAGCGGCGAAGAATTCGAGGTATTCGATGACGGTCATGTCATCGTACACACCAAAGAAGTCCGGCATAAATCCCACCAGCCGACGAATCTCTTCCTGATCCGTGTAGATCGACTTGCCGCAAACGTAGGCTTCACCGTGATCCGGATTCAGCAACGTCGCGATCATACGCATCGTTGTCGTTTTGCCGGATCCGTTCGGACCGATGAATCCAAAGACGTCGCCTTCAGCCAGTTTCAGTGTGATATCGTTCGCCGCAATCAGATTGCCGTAACGTTTGGTCAGATTTCGTGTTTCAATCATCGGTACACCTGAGTTCCATGGAGTATTGCGGCCACAACAGACCGCGTCCTGACTCCGAGCAGATTACGGGACTGACGGTCTTACGCCAATCCGCGGTTTTCGTTTGCGGAATGTTGGCTGCCGGCGGCGATTGCACCCAGATTTCCACGTTTCCGCAAGCAAAAGTAGCGGAATCTCCAGAGAACCACGAAATCCCAAGCCCTGTTATTCCTTGAGGTTGTTTCAAGTCGGGGTTGCCGGCCCCACGGCTCCAAAATTCCTCGGCATTTGTGTCTCTCATCGGGAGTCCGTCCCGGTTTTCGGAGGTATCGCGAGTCTCCCACAAAATCCGCGCAACACTTTGCGTTGCCTCGGCATGTCTATTCTCCGCACAATGTGAATTCAGACCGGGGGGTTCGTGGGAGACCTTAAACCAGAGAATAGCCTCAATCGTGGCCGCAAACAGAATATCCGCTGATGCAGGCCGACAAGGCCGGATGAACGCTTTTCATCGGGTCTACCATCCTTCACAAGTTTCTGACAAACTTGTGACAGACCGCTCACCACTGTTTTCCGCGAATTGCGTCCAATACGCACAGGTCGCTCGCGACCATGTTTTCTGGATTCAGAACCTTCGTATTCAGGACCTTCAGGGAGAGTCAGTATGATCAAGTTCATGTCATGGAACACAGTCTCGCGTTTGCTTCTGGCCGCACTATGCGTACTGCCGAGCGTTCGAGTTGCCTCGGCCTCCGAAAAGACCGCGGTGAACGACGGTTTGAAACTGACTCTCAATGCCCGGCCAGCGTACTCGGTGCTGAAGACTGGTGAAA
>CAMAXD010000231.1 GCA_945861975.1 Candidatus Kuenenia stuttgartensis
ATTGCAGATTGCAGATTGCAGATTGCAGATTGCAGATTGCAGATTGCAGATTGCAGATTGCAGATTGCAGATTGCAGATTGCAGATTGCAGATTGCAGATTGCAGATTGCAGATTGCAGATTTGAAACAATGATCAGCCACTCTCTCAAGCCTTCGCCGGTACAGCTTTCAGGGTCTTGAAGATGTTGGCAAGGAGAGCAATCAAACCGCCAAACATCGCGAGGCCCGCGATCGCTCGAATAGCCCAGAACGGTACAGAAAATTCCGTTGACGCATCCCATGGCTCCAGAGCGGCCCATGACCAGCCCTGAAACAATCCCAACAGAATCAGGTCACCGGCCATCACGGCCAGTCCGACCGTCGAGAGCCAGAAATGCCATTCGAGCAGCGACTGGCTGGCCCATTCTCGCTTCAGCAGACGAGGGAACAGGTAGATCATCATTCCCATGATCCACATGGAAAACACACCGAACATGACCATATGAGCATGCCCCACAACCCAATCACTGAAGTGAATAATCTTCTGGAAGGTCAGCGTGACCTGAAAAGAACACTGCAGGCAGGTCAGGAAGTAGAAGACCATTCCGGTGTAGAAGTATCGAACAGGCAGATTGGTTCGCACGATGCTCCAGTTGCCCCAGATCGATCCGAAGAAGTTAATGATCACGGTTGTCACGACCAACTCAACGGCGATCGTTGACACAACCGCACCGTATTGCAGGAACATTGGGATCGGTGTGTATAGGAAGTGGTGAATCCCCTGCAGAGGATAGAAGAACGCGAGTCCCCAGAATCCGACCAGAGACAACCCGTGACTCCAGATCGGCTTCTTGATCAGAATTGGCACAAAGTAGTACATTAGCCCCCAGCCCAGCGGAGTCACGAACAGACCAACAAGATCGTGAATAAACAGCCCGCCGACCGCTCCGGCACTTGTTCCTGACACGAAGTATTCAGGAATGAAGTTACCCATCGCATAGGTCAGTGGAGTCCAGATGAACGCGGCCATGAAATACCACAGCGAGACGTACATAGACCCCTTCATGCGCGCGATCGGAGTTCCAAAATTAAGTGCGACAAGCATCACACCAAGCTGAGCAACCGGGTCAACCCAAACTGGCGTCTCACCCCATTCCAATCCCTGAGCTTCTCCGAGCAGAATGCCTGCCGCCGTGGCACCAACAACGGCCTGCCATGCCACGAAGATAAACCAGGACAGCCGGCGATCCAGCACCGGTTGCAGTGTAAGGCGAGGAATCGCCCAGTGCAGACATCCCAGAAAACCGTTGGCCAGAAAACCATAAGCGACGGCGTTGGTGTGAACCATTCGCCAGCGACCCGGTGAGAATAGCTCAATCCCGGCGAAGGGGTTGTGCCGAATCAACTGCAGCGAAACAAGCAGCCCTGCCAGCATCGAAGTCGTCAGAAACGTCAAGGCTGCCGCGAAGTACCACTTGATGATTTTCTCGTCGACCAGCTCTTCATGAGTATACACGCTTTGTGTTTTCGGAATCGTTAGCGTCGCCATCAGTTATTGCTCGAAAGAAAGGTTGCTGATTCTTTTGTTAAGTGGGTCTTAATCGGTCGGCCGCTTGTAAGGGACATAGGCTCCGAAAGGTTCCATGAGAGCCATAGACCAACCGAAGACAATGTGAGTTGCCAGAGCGACCCACCAGGGAAGATACTTTCCGTCCGTGATCCAGTTGCCACCAAACATTGACGGCTGCAACCAGGAGAGAATCAGGTAGTAATTGACGAACCAGACAACTGTCCCCAGAGCGGTGCCCCAGATCAGCTTGACCGCCATCGACTTGTCTTCTGCAAAGCGGGCAATCACGGCATGAAACAAACTGCCAAGCACCATGCCCGTGCCGATGTAGAGGCAACAGCCAAGGGCGAGTATCAGGCCGTCGTCAATCACAAATGGTGACGCGCCGGTCTGGCTTCCCAGTGGCAAGGCTTTTTCCCCGAGAGGAAATGTCAGATACACTCGAATGATTTCGAGCGGATACTTGCCGGCCACCGTGGAGCCGATAACATTGAAGAGCAGGCTCACCATGGCGGCGAAACCACCCAGGACGAATCCCACTGTCACGTAGTACATGCTGTAGAAGCTCTGTGGCTTCCACTCTTTCGGGATGTCGCTTGCAGCCAACTCCGTCTCCAGCGACTTAACCCGCGTTTTCAGCGATTCGAGCTGTTGTTGCTTCTGTAGCAGAGGATTCTGTTCAGCCATAAATGAACTCGCCTGTCGGATTTCAAATTTCAAATTTCAGATCGAGAATTCAAAGCATTGCCAGTTCGCGTCACCAGCAGCGTCCTGCAGAACTATTCTTCTGCAGCCGCAGCCGCTTCTGCAGGAACTGGTTCGACATAAGGCTTCATCAAACCGGCCGGAATCGCTGTTCCTTCTCGGCGACGACTGGAAACGCTGAGTACGTAGCTGACGAGATTCCAGATCGTTTCCGGCTCGCTCTCAAGAGCACTCTTGAACCCCGGCATCGGCGTGCCATTGATCCCGTTCATAATGCGGCGGTAAATGTCGATCGGCTCCTGGCCTCCATGCAGCATGCCCGACGTCAGGTCTGCCGCCCGCGTTGAGAATCCCCACGAGTCTTTGCCGATGTTGTCTTTGGTATGACCACGGCCGTCGTCACCATGACACTTATTGCAACCCTTGGAGAGAAACGCGACACGGCCAAGAGCAATTCGCTCTTCGGTCAATTCTGGCTCTGGTGTCAGCGGCTGAGTGAGCGAATGAGTCGCATCAACCCAGCGAGTCCCCACGACCTCAACAACTTCAGGAACATAGTCCGGATCCAGCTCTTCCGACGCTTCCGCCTCAACGGCCAACTGATACTCCAATTCTCCGCGCTGAGCCAGCACGATCACATAATCGACAACGGCCTGGATCTCCTGCTTTGGAAGAAGCCGAAAGTTGGGCATTGATGTTCCTACAACGCCTCGGTCCAACACGGCCATCAGGTCTTCACGCCGTGGTTTTGTTCCGTATGGCGTGGAGGTAAACTTGAAGATCCCGCGAGTATAGTCGCGAGGACGAGGATACATGCTGGCAGCCACGAGACCATTGCCATCCCCGTTCACGCCGTGACACTGCACGCATCGCTTGAGATAAACGTCCTGTCCTAGTTTCAAATGCAACTCACGCTTGAAGTCCGGTGTTGTCTCGCTGACAAGCTTGGGACGAAGCGCGGTGCCGGCGTTCTCAAGAACAGCTTTGGTAACCGCATCACCAATCTCCGGCGCTAGCTTTGACGTCTGAGCACTTGCGGTCCACTGAACCGGCTCGGCCCTTTGACAACCCGCCAGGCAAACAAACGCCATCCCGAGACAAGAAAAGTTGCGTGCTGAAATCATTGAATACATGACCTGTCACAACAGACGAGTATTTTGTACTTCGATGACGCCTTCGAGTTTGCCTCAAAGTCTTCACTGCCATCGGACAAAAGTGGTGACAAAGCACTGGTTGTGCCAATCGCTGAGATACCGCTGACGCGACGCTGAGAAATCCCGGAAACCGGAGTTCTCAGCCGGGTCGGAAGCCATCTTCTGGAAGATTTCACGGTCCAAACCGGCAGAAATCAGCGACGGTTCGCATTCAATGGCGTAGGGAAATTCCAGAGCCGGGCATCAGATGCTCACATCGCCGCATGCTTCGCACATCAACCTTTTTGAATGCGTGACGAGCTGTCACACAAGTGCACGCGGAGGATTATGCTGGCTCGCCGCACTTGCTGGTCGCCCTCGAGAAAGACCATTTCCAGTGGAAGGCTTGCAGGGCGTTAACTTGGTTACGCATTAATCGCTTCGTTGAACGTCGAGACCCGGGCGTAGACGAAATCCGGCGACGACGCCTGCGGCTTAACTTTAAACAGTGAGGTCAACAGCCCACTTGCGGTACCAACGAAAAAAGGGCCGAGGAACCAGTCCTCGACCCTTTTGATTTGTACCTTCTGACGCAGCCCTTTTCGAAGCTGTGTCGGAGAGTCGACTAGCGTGACATAAATACCACAACCTTGCCGACTTCAACCTTGAGCATCACGTCGTCGATGGTTGGAAGAGTCGTCACGATGCACTTCATCAAATCCTTGTCGACTGACAGCCATTCCGCACTTGCGGCTGGAGCAGACTCGCCAATGAAGTTGTACAGCTTGCGAATGTTTGGTCGATTGCGAATCGTCACAACATCCCCCGGACGGACCATGATGCCCGGCTTGTTGACGGTCTTGCCGTTCAACTGGAAATGGCGGTGAACGATACCCTGACGAGCCTGTGGGCGTGTCAGTGTAAACCCGGCGCGTCGGATAACATTATCCAAACGTCGTTCGCACAGAATCAACAGTGTCGATCCTGTATTGCCCGCTGTTCGCTTCGCGATATCGAAATATCGGAACAACTGTCGATCCCGGAGCCCGTAGTAGAATTTGATCTTCTGCTTCTCGGTCAGAGCGGCACCGTAGATGGTGTCTTTCTTGCGGCGCTTGTGCATCCCAGGAGGATACTCTTTGCGTTCCGCAGCTTTGATAGCCCCGGCGTTCTCGTAAACATTCATTCCCAGACGCCGATTGATGCGTCCTTTCGGACCTGTGTAACGACCCATTTCCCTGAAAAACTCCCATACTTTGCAATCGGACTCTGCACCATCCCGC
The DNA here is from genome assembly GCA_945861975.1 of Candidatus Kuenenia stuttgartensis. Classification (GTDB taxonomy): domain Bacteria; phylum Planctomycetota; class Planctomycetia; order Planctomycetales; family Planctomycetaceae; genus SXXK01. The sequence goes on from CAMAXD010000231.1 coordinate 4,671, forward strand.
GAAACGCTCGTCAGGACCGTCACCAAATTTTCCGGAAACAATGTCCGGAATACGACAGGCAAACACCGCAATTCATGCGGCTGCGTGCAGAGAAAAACCCCGCTGTCTGCTCTAAAGCGAAGCGGGAAACGGACAAAGGTATCGACAACGAGGCCAATGAGCAACATTGAGAAACACTGTCGGTACGTAAAATGCCGGGATTTCGCACGCTTGATAGCAGTGACCTGTCGTGGAATTGCCAAAAACACGGCGAATTGACAATCTCTGGCCCTTTTAGTCCGTCCAGACCACCAATTAGTCACTCCCGACCACAAAGTTCACCAGGCCATCAGTTGCTGGAATCGTTTGCCGCCGAGCCTGAAGCGATGGCTTTGGCGTGAACCGTCACCTCCGGTTCGGCGGCCAACAGAAAAGGGGGAATTGTGGACGACATCAAACCCCCGTTATTGCAGTGTGGACAGATACTCCACCAGATCTCTCAACTCCCGCAGCGTCAACGCGCGGTGCATTTCGGGCATGGCGGACCTGGGAGCTGTTCTGTCTTCCACATCAGCAGCTGAGATCGTCACAAGTTTGCCATCAGGCTGCTCGATCGTGATGGTCCCGTTCTCCTCACTGCGGATCACCCCCGCCACCAACTGACCAGACTGAAGTACGATTGTGACTGATTCGAATCCCTTCGCAATCTTTGCACTCGGCTCCACCAGCGATTGCAACAACGACGCGCGGTCATGACGTTTCGCTACCTGATTCAAATCAGGCCCCGCAGTTCCTCCCATGACAGCACTGCCAACTTTGTGACACCTGACACACTGCGCGACGCGATGTCCTACGAACAGACTTCGTCCTTGATCAGGGCGACCACCTTCGACGGCCGCTTGATACTGAGCCACCAGGCCCTTTCCGCTTTGCTTCGCTTTGAATTGGTCGACAAGACTCTTCAGTTCCGTTGTATTGCGCAGCGTCGCGGCTTCCATGACTTCCAGATGTAATGCCGGAGCCAATGAATCCTCCGCCAGTTGCCGAGTCAGTGTCAGTAAGACGGCACCAGCCTGCTCCTGCGGCAGCGTTGCGACGGCGCTGATGGCACGTTGGCGTTCGAAACTCGAAGCGGCCGCTGACTGAGCAATCTCAACCAGTAATGCTTGTCCTCGATCGGGCTCCAGCTTAAGCAACAAGTCCCGCGCTTCGGCTCGCAGGAGATCAACATCAGACGCCAAAGCCGCATCAACGCTTACCGAAGTTTCCAGTGACTCTCTGGCCGCCAGCAGTCTTAACGCAGCCACGCGAACAGAAGAACTCTTCGAGGAATCCGTGACCCACGCCGCGAACTCACGATCTTCAATGGGAAGTTGATGACGATTGATCAAAGCCACGAGCTGACTCTGAAGCGTATCCGGCGTCGTCGCCAACATCGCTGGCAATTGATCCGCCAGGACTTCTCGACAACGTTTCATCATCTCGGCATCACGAGCAGTCAGAGGACGCCAGAAGCCAGTCACGCGATCTCGAGCCGACGGTTCGGCCCATTCAATGAGTGCCTGCAGTGCCTCCTGACGAACTGCAAAAGAACAGAGTGAACTTTGAGCCATCACGAGGACTCGCTGCAGGGAAACGACGTCTCCCTGGCGAAAATTGGCGTTCACAATTCGCCGCAACAGGGAATCCGGCATTGCGCCGAGCGGCGAAAGGCCAGTTGTCTCCGCAGACTTTTTCTCTGCCAGCTCAGCCAATGTCTTCGTCGCGCTGTCCAGAGGCAGATCGTTGATCGCTCGAGCCGCCTCCGCAACAATTTGAAGATCCGAGTCATTCAGAAATGCCACCCATGAATCAACATCCGCAGAGTCGGGCGCATACGTAGGGATATCATCACTCTCCGTAGAAATCCAGATCTCCTGCGGTTCCAGCAGCCACTTACGAACCGTCAGCAGCACTGACATGCGGATCACTGGATCTTGATCGGTCGCGTAACGCGACAATGCAGAGCGATCCTTGATTCCCGTCAAAGCCATCACGCCGGCGTGTCGCAGCCACGGATCTGAATGCCCATTGGCCCGCAGCATCTCAATCACTTCTGGCAACGCGGCCGCGTACTTCATTCGACCGACGGCCAGTGCCGCAAACATGCGAACTCGAGGATCCGTGTCTTTCAACTTTGCGGTCACCGAAACAGCGGCAGGCTGATAGCGAAGATCACCCAGAGTTCGCAGTGCCTGAGCACGGACTTCGGAATCCTCGTCGTTCAGTAACAACGTCAACGCTTCGGCCGCCATGTTCTTCTGCGGCATTACGCGGCCTGACAAAGGCGGGTTGCCGGAATTCGATTGTGATGAGACCGCCAGTTGCGTTCGATGCGCATGGGCGGCGATTTGTCCCAGTCCCCAGATTCCATGCAGTCGCTTCAATAGCGGATTTGTGGGTGCAGTCGCTTCAGTGAATATCGAAGTAGATGACTCCCCCATCGCTGCCAGAGCAAACTGGGCTCGCTGGCGAATTCGCAAATCGGCATGCCCGAGGAGTTCCGGCAACCGCTTCGAAGGCAGGTTTCTGATTCCGGTGCGCATTAAGCTGGCAGTTTCTGTAACGACAGCAGCCGCTTGATTCACCGTGTCTGTGACTCGATAAATTCGACCGCCGGAGGAACCGCCATTCCAGATCAGATTCACAAAGTCCGATACATACAGCCGACCGTCGTAACCAAACTCACAATCGGTGGCGAAAACAGGTTTTAAAAAATCGTGCTCGTCGACAAGCTGAAACCCGGCACCACGAGGAACGATGGAAAACGATTCGATACCGCCATTGCCTGTGTAGTTGCACAGAAAGAAATGGTGGTCATAGCGCTCCGCCAGACCCGTCCCCGGATAGTAAGTGAATCCCGACGGACCAGCGCCCAGCTTTCCGACCGGAGGCAGCAGCCACGCTGGTCGATCATCGACTGTCACAGGAACTGTGATTGCGACGGCTGAGTCATTCGCCACGCTTGTGGCCGCAGCATGAGGCTCCGGCAAGTGCCACATCTTCTCGGCGTGCCACGGGCCGGTCAAATAGGGTTCCGGCAAACTCTGGAATGCCATGTTCCAGCCGCTGTGTCCGCCTTCGATCACATACACAAGTCGCGAATGATCACCTTTGTCGCAGTTGTTGTCGGCGGCAAACAGGTTGCCGTATTTGTCGAAGATGATCTCCTGTGGATTCCGGAGTCCGCGCATCACGACTTCCATTTCGCTTCCATCGGGCAGACAGCGAAAAATCGCACCATTACGCGGACCGTGCAGAGTCATCCCTTCGCGAGTTCTCAGATGAAACCCGCGATCGCCGACTGAAAAATACAGCTTCCCATCCGGACCCCAGCATAAGCCATGCAGATCGTGGCCAAGAAACCCGGCGTTAACGCCAAAACCAGATTGCACGATCGAACGTTCGTCGGCCACTCCATCCCCGTTGGTATCTCGCAGACGCCAGAGATTGGGAATGCAGGTGAAAAACACATCGCCGTCAGTGGCCATGACACCAGCAGCCAGGCCATCCAAAGTCCCATTAAATCCGGGAGCAAACACCGTCGACCGATCAGCGCGGCCATCGCCGTCGGTGTCTTCGACGAGTCGTACCTGGTCCGCCGTCTTCGTAAACCATTCCATGCCGCCTACGAACTCAGCGGCCCACTTTTCATACATGCGAAGACGGTCATCTGTTGTCTGAAGCTGCAGATCGTCCTCAAGAAGAAAGGGCCGCGTTCGATTCTCCTCTGTACCAAGATTGAATCGGTATTCTTCCGCCACGAAAACTCGATTGTGTTCGTCGAGCCCAATGGCGACAGGAGAAGCCAACTTCGGCTCAGCGGCAAACAGATCCACAGTCATCCCTGCGGGAACTCGAAAGGCCGCCATTTGCTTTGTGGCTGCTTCCGTTCCGTCTGGCAAATCCTGAGCAGCGCCCGAGGTTGCCATGATGGCGTTTGCGGCAAAGACCAGCAGGCCACAGCAATACTTTTGATGACTTCGCAAAACACACCTCACTGATCATCGGGATCAGCCACCGACGTTGAACGGAGAAACTCTTCGGTAGCGTGAAGGTTCTGCCAGGCTTCGTCAAGGAAAGTGAGATGCGGTCTTCTGCCGTGTTGAAAACCCAGCGACGCGATCGACTCCAATCCCCGGCAAGATCCCTAAGATTTGATCCCTGAGATTTGATCCCTGAGATTTGATCCCTGAGGTTCAATATTTGAGTTCTGAATCCGAAGACCAGAATGTCCAAATGAAGACCATTTCGCCCTTGGCTGATTGCGGAATCTTACGGCAGGGTTACGTCCCAAACTTTCGATCGTCGAGATTTCCCTTTGGGGCCTTCGACGTTCAGCACGACAACAAATTCGCCCGGCTGTTCGAACTTGTGTGTGGGATGTTGATCGGTCGAGGTCGTGCCGTCACCGAAGTCCCAGTGCCATGTGGTGATCTCGCCCCACGATTGATCGCGAAATGCGACCGTACGATCTTCGACGCTGATGACCTTGAACGACCAATCGGCTTCGACTGGTTTTCGCAGACTGGCTTCAATCGGTTTCAGACGGAATGCGACCAGGTCTGACGAATCGCCGTACATGGTCGTTTTGTGCGAAAGATTCCAAAAGCCGTTATACTGTTTTTCGGCATCACTATCGTAGTCCAATACCGACCACGACAGATCAATCAGCTGATTCTCCTC